>CALKGI010000207.1 GCA_938085045.1 uncultured Alteromonadaceae bacterium | reverse complement strand
CCGATGTGTCGGACCAATTGGGAAAATAAGCAGTAGCAAGGCATTAATCGCCGCCACTAGTCACTCTAATGGCAAGATTAATAACGAAGCTAATGCTTATTTTAGCCAGCAAAATGACCAGTTAATTAATGGATTTGGTATCACATCAACAAACAATCCACTGCATCCAGCACCATATGAATCACCAAACCTATTCCCACCAATCGAGTCTTGGGAAAAAAGCAAAGTAAAACATAAAGCACAACTGGCCAAGTGGTATGCAACGGATGAAACCCGATACTACATCGGTCAGGCGCATATAAAGGGTCTGCAAGGAGATGATCAAGATCCACCAGCATAGTGGCCATCATGATAAGCCAAGCTTGTCGCCAGCGCGTGGCAAAGCCTAATTTGGCTACTACCGCTGGTACGGCAAAATGCAGGATCATATGAAAAATAGGTCTAAACATAAGAGTAGTGAATTCGTTATTGGCCTTCACAAAAAAATCAACGACTCCACAGCAAGCTGTGAAGTCGTTGATTTACTGGTTTTGCCACTGCGTGGCACTCTAATAAAGCTGCTTAAGCAGATTTACTAAAGCTTATAATCTTCAACCTTGTAACCCAACTCTGCCAGCTTAGGTTTTAACGTCTTAGCATCGCCAACGACAACCATCAACATGTCGTCGATGTTTAAGTGTTTGGCTGACAGGGCGTTAATCTCTTCTGCACTGATCTCGCTCAAGATTTTGGTGCGTTGTGCAACAAACTCAGGACCTAAATCATGCTCCAAAATTTGTGCTAAAAAGCGCAACTTGGCACGAGGCGTCTCGTACTTAAGTGCATCTTTTTGGTTGATGGCGTTGCGAGTAAATGCCAACTCATCTTTTGAAATACCTTGAGCGTGGTAAGATTTAAGTTCTTTAACAAACTCAATTATCGACTTGTCAGTCGCATCTGCTCTAACCGATGCTGATGCGGTGAAACCACCAGCCAACTTATCACCCCAGAACGATGTACGAGCACCATAGGTGTAACCTTTGTCTTCACGAAGGTTTAAGTTGATACGGCTGTTGAAGTTACCACCAAGCGCAAAATTCATCAGGCCATTACGGTAAAACTCACCAGTAACATCCAATTTAACCCCACGTTTGCCGATACGAATCGACGACTGGGCCGCCTTGTCTTTATTAACCAAGTAAATGGTCATCGGCTTTTTCAACGGCATTGGCAAGTTCAAAGCCAATTCAGGAGCTTTACCCTGCCATTTGCCAAAACCAACCAATTCTTTTTCTAGTTGAGATTGAGCCAAGTTAGACACAACAATCATTTGCGCAGCTGATGGTTTAAAGTGTTTGTCATAAAACGCTTTGACATCTTCAACTGTTAAGCTGGTCACCGACTCCATGGTACCGCTACTTGGCGCTGCGGCAATGTTGTCACCAAACATTAACTGGTTAAACGCACGGCTAGCTAAGTAATCAGCATCCTTTTTGTTGTTTTGAATGCCCTGTATCGCCTGCTTTTTAACTCGCTCAAATTCTTCAGCTTTAAATGCAGGTTCAAAAATACTCTCTTGAACTAACGCAATGGTCGCAGCCAAATTTTTGGTCAAGCTGTTAATACTGACACCAATATAATGGTTACCGGTGTTAATACGAACCTCTGAACCGAGCATACGCAAGGCTTGACTCATTTCTTCAGCGCTGTGTCTGTTGGTCGACTCGCTAAGCATCGCAGCAACAAATTCAGCAGTACCAGCTTTACTGGTATCTTCGTAGTAATGGCCCGCAGGGATTTTCAACAACAACGCCGTAGTTGGCGTTTCATCAGAAATACTACCAAGAATACGAACGCCGTTTGGCAACGATTGACGCCAAAAATCAGGAATATCTACCGACGCAGATTTACCCGGAACTGGACGAACGTTACGAGCAAAAGTATCTGTGGCACGACGAATCTTTAAGTCTTTCTCTGATGTAGTCGATTTTTCATCAAACTTTTGCAGTTTTGGCGTAAAAGTATCGGCATGCGCAATCATGTCAAGCTTGCCTTTTGGCACAATGCTCATGATCACTGAATGCTGACCTTTGATGTATTTTTTGAATACTCGCATTACATCTGCTTTGGTGACATTAACGTAACGGGCAATGTCTTGCTCAATGTAATTAGGGTTACCGGTAAAGGTCTCGTTACCTGCAAGCGTAGTGACTTTGCCGGCAACACTTTGCAGACCGAAAATGAAGTTCGACTCCATCGACGCTTTAACCTTGGTCAAATCGTCATCCTCAACACCGCGCTTTTCAAACTCATCTAAGGTATCGCGAATGATTTGCTCTAAATCAGCCAAAGATTTACCTGAAGCCGGATGTGGTAAAGCCAACATGTTGAATTTACAAGCCAATTCAGAACACGGGTGACTCACTGACGATTGTACGGCCAACTGAGTTTTAACTAGGTTTTGATACAACAATGAAGTTTTACCACCACCGAGTATTTCTGACAAAATATCCAATGGCGCTTCATCTGGATGACGAGCTGACACAGTCGGGAATGACAAATAAATCAATGGCAAGTGAACATTGTCTTCGAGCGAAATATAACGGTCCTCACTCAAAGTAACTGGCTTTTTCTCTGGCATTTTAACTTCAGGACCACGAGGAATAGAACCGAAGTATTTAGTCATCATGGTTAACGCTTCTTTAGGCTTAACCGCGCCACCTATAGTCACAGTGGCATTGTTTGGACCATACCAACGCAAGAAGAATTTCTTCAGGTCGTTAACATTAACTCGGTTCAAATCATCCATGTAACCGATAACAGGCCATGAATACGGGTGCCCTTCAGGATACAGAGCTTGTGAAACGCGTTCGTTCAAACGGCCATAAGGACGGTTGTCGACACGCTGACCCCGTTCATTTTTAACGGTTTCGCGCTGCACTTCAAATTTGCTTTGGGTAACGGCATCAAGCAAAAAGCCCATACGGTCGGCTTCAAGCCATAGCATTGATTCGAGGTTATTTGCCGGAACGGTTTCAAAGTAGTTGGTGCGGTCGGTGTTGGTAGTGCCGTTCATTGTACCACCAGCTTCGGTGACCAGTTTAAAATGCTCTTCGTCGGCAACGTTTTCAGAGCCTTGGAACATCATGTGCTCAAAAAAGTGAGCGAAACCTGATTTGCCCAATTCTTCGCGGCCAGAGCCTACGTGATAGGTAACATCAACATGAACCAGTGGGTCTGAGTGATCTTCGTGAATAATAACGGTCAGGCCGTTATCAAGTTGGTATTTTTTGTAAGGGATAATGGTCTTGCCAGGTACGCCTTTAACTTGTTCAATAAAAGTCACGCCAGGGACGAGATCGCTGTCGGTAACCTTTGCTGTTATTTGTTTTTCAGGGGCAGAAGCGCTGGTGCTATCGGGGGCTTTGCCTGAAGGGCTACAACCTACCACGGTGCCTAGCATTACTGCTAGGGCCAGATTTTTAATTCGTAATTCCACGTTAGTCAACCTTGTTGTGTTTAATCGACCTTAGTCTACGCGATTTTCAACTCGCTGGCACCCCATTGGCCCGGTTTGACTGGCATGGCTTTGTTTCGAATCATTTCAAGGCATTTTTTTAATCACTGGTTGGCTGGGCAATTATTGGTATCGACATTAATTTTAGCAATCGATTTACCTTCATTGTCAAAATAATGGTAAGCGACAGTCACTTTGTTCTGCACCAAAGCTTTCATCCCTTCGTTTCGACAAGTTTCGACATTTACCTGTTTTGTCATCACATTAACAAAATTGGCAACATCCACCTCAGCGACCTTAGCATCGGTCAAAGTGTACAGATAAGTAATGGTATTACCCACGGTATTAGCCGAATTCAGCCGGGTTACGTCATTCAACATCATAGGCGCAGCATTATTAACCTCTTTAACTGATGCACGCAACAGCTTAGAAACACTGTCAGCGTCAGTTTTTGTGGTAGATTGACAACCCACAACCGTTAAACAAAACAATAAAGCCGAAAAGCTAGAAAACCTGTTCATAATCACTCCTTTAATAAATAATTGGGGCCGAAACCACTGACGCAATTATGCATGGGCAAGTTGTTCAACGCAAACACCAAAGATGAGCTTGTAATGGCTTTGAAAAAAACTAAAAATAATTTAACCCCTTTTGCCACCCCCATTCGTTTTGTTGGTGAATCGGCAATAATCAAAGGATGTCATTATGAACAAGTTAACCTTTTTATCTCGCGCTTTAGTTTTAAGCGCAACAATAACAACCGTTTTGGCAGGTTGCTCAACCAATACCCCAGAAGAGGGGGCTAACAACAATAAAGCGAGTGAACAAACCGCCCAAACCCAAGAAGCAACCAAAACGCAAAGAGTCACAACACAACAGGCTCAAGAAGCCAATGAACAGCAAAGCGAAACACTAAGCACAGCCAAACCAACTAAAGCGGTGATACAGCAACAAATGGCAAAGCGCGACGAATACGCCGCCGTACAGGCCGATAAGCATGCTATCAGAGGTTCCAGTTCAAGTATGGTGAAGATGAAACAGTCACTAACCTATGGACCGGGCGCACCTTTACTACACATCCTTCCTTATCGCGAACAGCCCAATAGCGAAAATTATGCGCAAGCAAAAATCAACCCGGTTTACAGCACCGACCTCAATCCGGTCAGCACATTCTCTGTAGATGTAGACACGGCCAGTTACGCCAATGTCAGGCGTTTGTTAAATCAAGGCCAATGGCCAAACAAAGGGGCGGTACGGGTTGAAGAAATGATCAATTACTTCAATTATAACTATCCTGCCCCCAAAACCACCGACCAGCCTTTTGCCGTGCATACCGAAGTCGCCACCAGCCCTTGGAACCCGGGCACGAAGTTAATGCGCATCGCGTTGAAGGGCTACCAAACCAGTAAAGAAAATCTGCCACCAATGAACTTAGTGTTTTTGTTCGATGTGTCTGGCTCTATGAACAATGCCAACAAACTGCCATTACTCAAACAAGCGTTTTCTTTGCTGACCAAACAATTACGCCCTGAGGATCACGTATCGATGGTGGTTTATGCTGGGGCTTCGGGTTTGGTACTCAAGCCCACCAAAGGTGATCAACAAAACGACATTTTGGCTGCATTAGATAAATTGGCAGCAGGCGGCAGCACCAATGGCGGTGCGGGCATTGAGTTGGCCTATAAAACAGCTGAGCAGCATTTCACCAAAGGTGGCATAAACCGGGTGATTTTGGCCACCGACGGTGACTTTAACGTGGGCACCACCAGCATGGACAAACTGAAAACATTGGTCGAAAAGAAAAAACAAAGTGGCGTGTTTTTAAGTATTCTTGGTTTTGGTCAGGGCAATTACAATGATCATTTAATGGAAGAATTATCTAACATTGGCAATGGTACGGCTTATTATGTCGATAGCTTTAAAGAAGCCCGCAAGGTGTTCTCTGATGGCCTAACCGGCACTTTGCTCAACATTGCCAAAGACGTTAAAATTCAGGTTGAATTCAATCCAGCTTACGTCAGCGAATATCGCCTGATTGGTTATGATAACCGTCAGCTCAAACGCGAAGATTTTAACAACGATAAAGTTGATGCCGGTGATATCGGTGCGGGCCACACAGTAACGGCCTTTTACGAAATTGTAATGACGGGTTCTGACTATCATTTTAGCGACCCACTGCGCTATAAAGACAATAAAGCGAATGACCGCAAAGCACCTGCAAAAAACGACGAATTGGCCTTTGTGAAATTACGTTATAAAAAGCCTGATGAAGACAAAAGTCAGTTGATTAGGTTGCCGATATTGGCCAGCAATGCGCACAGTGATTTTGCCAAAGCCAGCGAATCGTTTAAATTTGCCACCGCAGTCGCAGCGTTTGGTGAAAAACTCAGAGGCAGCCAGTACGTTGATTGGTCGATTGAGCAAATAAAACAAACGGCATCGGCCAATATGGGCAAAGACACTTGGGGTTATCGTCACGAATTTGTACAATTGACCTTAAATGCACAAGCAATCGAACCTAAATAAGCGGGCCCCATATTTGGTGGGTCAGTTAAAATAACAACGACAATGGAAAACGTGTGACAAATTGGTTATCCCGCTGGTTAAAGCCAGCGCAAAGTGCTGAGGAATTGATGCTCAGGTATGCCCAAACCGGCAAACCTGAGTGGCTCGACGCTTTGGTGAAACTCAACGGTGACGATTTATATCACTTTTTATTAAGTCAAACCGACCCAGCAATGGCAGCAGATTTATGTCAGTCAGCTTGGGTCAAAGTAATAGAAAAGCGGGAGTATTATCAACCCGGCGGCAAGTTCAAATCATGGCTGTTTACCTTAGGCCGTAATTTAATGATTGACCAGTTGCGCCATCAGAACCGTTGGCAAGCCATCGCTTTAGAAGAAGACTTGCTTGAAAGTATTGAATTAGATGATGAAATGGCCACCAAAGATACTCAGAGCCAATTTGATACATTGCTTAATAACCTGCCGTTTTTACAAAAAGAAGCCTTTGTACTGCAACAAGATGGATTTAGCCTTGATGAGATAGCCACCATCACCGGCGAAAACAGTGAAACCATTAAAAGCCGTTTGCGTTATGCCAGAACAGTTTTCAAATCTTTTATTAACCAACAGAAGGAGGGGATGTGATGAATGTAAATGAACCGAACTCTGGGGATAACACACTGAATTCGCACTATCAAAAGCGTAAACAGCAACACAAAATGCCCGAAGCTGTGGCAATAGCTATTCATGCACACGCCCAACAAGCCAAACGGTCGAGGTTGTTAACCCCACCCATTTGGGCGAGTACATTGGCCGCCTGTTTTGTCATTGTGATATCAATCTATTTTATGCCGCTAGAACCTGACTTTGAAACCGAAGCAGAAGCTGATTATTTGCCAGCTGCACCATTGATTTCACAATCCGCCCCCGTGACCGTACAATCCGCGCCTGCCGCCAAAGCTGATACACAAGTCTTTAACGAGTTTTCTCCCGGTAACAATTCCGGGCAAGACTCAATGCGTATGGCAAAAGCCTCTGCAAACCAAGCACTCAAAAAGCCTGAGGTATTGCAATTAAAAACCTCTGGCAGTCAACTGGCCAGCGTAGCAAAGGCCAAACAACAAGCAGGTAAAGCAATGCAGGAACGTTTCAATTATTCCGATGCTAACATGCCAGATAAAGCTCAAGAAATCGCGGTCAATGGGGCCAGAATGAGTTCACCAGCCCTTAGAACTGATAAAGCCGAGCAAAGAAGTTCCAAACAAATTATTGCGCAAATAAAAGCGCTTGTGGGTAAATCAAACGAGTACCAAACAAAACAACAAGCCGTCGATTGCGATGGCCAAATCCTGCTAATTGATGTAGTTCACCTCAACAACATCAAAGCTAACGACTGGGTAACCGTTTATTTTGACCGTTCAAATAAACTAATCCATATAGAAAAACTCAAACAAAAGCCGAAAAACTGTAATGACCCTACAAACATCAAATAAACACTGCGCACGTACAGAACATTCGCCACTGCTTGAGACTTATCTGGCACCCTTACAGTCTGCCTGTAAGGATAATCACGAGGTTTTAGACCTAGCCTGCGGTTTTGGTCGCAATGGCCAGTACCTAGCAGAGCAAGGCCTTTCAGTGATATTTGCAGATAGGTCTGTCGATGCCCTAGATAGCATAGAACTCCTCCCTGAGGGCAATTCAAGGCACTGGCAAGTTGACTTTGAAACGCCCGGCTCGCCATTGTCGGGTAAACAATTCGCAGCCATATTGGTTTTTCGCTATTTACACCGGAATTTATTTGATTCAATCAAACAAGCCATAAAACCAGGAGGGATGATTATTTATGAGACATTCACTGTTGATCAGGCCAAAATTGGCAGACCAAAAAATCCCAACTTTTTGCTCGAATCAGGCGAATTAAATGAGGTGTTTTCGACTTGGCAGGTATTACATCAATTTGAAGGGATAGACAATGAAAACGCCATTGCCCAAATAGTGGCCATTAAACCCAAGCCCTAGGTTGTATTTGCCTGTTATGCACCTGCGATACAATAACGGTTGCGGCCAGTTTGCTTAGCTTGATATAGCGCTTTGTCTGATTGTTCAATAAAATCCACAACGTTAGTATCTAGTGTGGGCACTTCACTGACAATACCAATACTGGCAGTAACAAAGGGGCACACTTTTGAGCCCTTATGTTCAAGATTGAGTGTGACCATATGTTTGATAATTCGCTGAGCAACGTGCTCTGCCCCTTCTAATTCGGTTTCGGGCAAGATGATAACAAACTCTTCTCCGCCGTAACGCGCCACCAAATCAGTGGGCCGATGTAGCTGGTTAGTTAATCCACTGGCGACCTGTTTAAGGCAGTCATCTCCTTTAAGGTGCCCGTAAATATCGTTGTATTGTTTGAAAAAATCGATATCTAGTAGCAGTAACGATACCGTGGTTTTCTTACGAATACCTCGTTGCCATTCCTGATTGATAGCACGATCGAATTGACGACGATTAGGGATGGAGGTCAAACCATCAACCATCGATAATTTCATCAATCTGTCGCGAAACAATTTTAATTCAAGATGATTGCGCACCCTAGCTTTAACAATTTGAGGAGAAAACGGTTTGGTGATGTAGTCGATGGCCCCCAGTTCGAGACCCCTAGCTTCATCTTCCATCTCATCCATAGCAGTCACAAAAATGATTGGAATATTGCGAGTTTGAACGTTAGTTTTAAGCTCGTCGCAGACCATATATCCGTCCATACCCGGCATAGTAACATCCAGTAAAATCAAGTCTGGGGCCTCGTTTACAGCTTGCTTAATGCCTTGCTCACCATTGCTTGCAGTAACAATTTTGTGTTCATCTTCGAGCAATCCGGCCAACAACATAGTGTTGATCTCACTATCGTCAACAATTAAAATTTTACTTTGTTTGCTATTCATTATTTACGCTTATCAATGTCTCGGAGTGTAACTTATTAACCCTTTCACAATTTATATAGCGTACACGATAGATAGCCTAATCGCTAACAGTTGATTTAAATTGACACAATTATTCTTTTAGATCAGAATTTTTATCAAAGATTAGGCGTCGATTTACCGTCAAAAATTGCGTTTATCCAATTTATTTACAATAATCACTGTACTGCCATTTCTAAATAAACTTATGGATAAAAATAATATGAAAATTGATCTAAAGATAATTTTGTCAATGTTATTCGGGGCCACCCTTGTATGGTTATTTCAACCGTCACAAAACTCCCCCTCATTGGGTCTGATCAACCCTGCATTTGCATCGACATTACCCAAAGTAACAAGAGTTGAAGAAGGGGCTTTAGATCACTGTGAAATGTTTTTCAGTGATGACCGCGACTTTTTTGAAACCGAGATTAATAAAAGAATCAAAAAGTCCAAGTTAATCCAATCCAATGTCATCTGGTCTGAAACGACCAAACAGTTGGGTTTCTATGCCATGATTTGCTACTAAACAGTATTTTACCAAAAAAATAACAAAACCTGCCTTTTAGGCAGGTTTTGTCGTTTATAACGGCGTTTTTTTACACTCAGAGCTTTCATAAGGTCAGACCTGATGATATATTTGAGCGTACAGTTGTAAGCTTAAATAAAAGAATCAATGAATACCACACTCAAACCAATACCCCCAATTACCGCCGCCCAAATTAATAAAGAAGAATGGATCAATAGCATTACCCATGGCATTGGCGTCATTGCTAGTATTGTCGGCTTAGTCTTTTTATTACGACCCTTTGGTGAAACCCTTACGAAGGCCCAATGGGGCAGTTATGCCATCTACGGCACCAGTCTGATTCTATTGTTTTTGGCTTCGACTATTTATCACGGTGTGCAAAAACAACGACTAAAACGGATTTTTAAGATGGTAGACCACTGCGCCATCTATTTATTGATTGCAGGCTCGTACACGCCTTTATTGCTACTAACCATTGGTGGTGAGCTGGCAGATATCGTACTTTGGGTGATTTGGTCAACAGCCGTGGCTGGGATTTTGTTTAAGCTAAAATTTGGTTCGCGCTTTGAAAAGCTATCCTTAATGACTTACCTTGGGATGGGCTGGTGCAGTATATTTATTATCTATGAATTGTGGCTGAAATTACCTGCGGGAGGTTTTGCGTTACTGATTGCCGGTGGCCTAACCTACAGCTTAGGCACGGTATTTTATGCTAATGAAAAAATCCCCTACAACCATGCAATCTGGCACCTTTTCGTCCTTGGCGGTGCCGGTTGTCATTACTTTATGGTGCTGCTTTATGTGCCAGTGGTTTAAATCTACGCTTCACACAAAAAAGATTTAAGCGGTTGTTAGAACATTTTAATTCCCTTTATTATGTTTTTATTTTTCTCCGTCAACCTCTGTGTCTCCGTGCCTCCGTGTGAAGCTTTTAATCTTATGTTACAAAGCGTGGCACAGCCAAGAGGCGCAGTCTTACTTGGAGTAAGAATCCACATCATTCACGCTGACATCACCTGAACCCGATTCGATAATTTTCAAAGCATCTACCCGGTTGACGTCAATATCACCTGAACCGTCATCAATTTTAACGGTGTTACTGACATCACTCACTTCAATATCACCTGAACCGTCTTCGATGTAAACTTTGCCCTTTACGTTAGTAACGATGATACCACCAGAATTGTCATCGATATCGACTTTACCCTGAACGTCATTAATTCGGATTGAACCTGAGTTGTCTTCAATAGACAAATCACTACCAAGCTTATCAATGTCAATTGAACCAGAGCCATCATCAATATTCACTTTACCTTGAATATTGGAAATCACTATGTCGCCAGACCCGTCATCAACAAACAACATCAAGCTTTTTGGTACTCTAACAGTCATATCAATACGGGCAGAACGACCATAACTAAAACTAAAAGCCTTCGAACGTCGGTTTTTACCAATCAACTGAGCGTCATCACCATGGCTTTCTAAACTCAAGCTGTAATCATCCCCTTCTCGAGAATAAGCCCAAATCTGCGCATCCACCTCGATTTGACGTAACCCTTCAACCCCAATCACATTCAATTTACCAGCACCGGCGTCAATGTCCAACCGTTCAATGCCGTCAATAGGCAACGTTAAATGCTTCGAGAAATGTTCTTTTGGGCCATCGTCATGACCTCCACCAACATGCACAACACAACCACTAAGAAGAGAAACGCTAATAAGGGGGATCAATAATTTTTTCATTGTAAGTACTCGTTTAATTGTCGAATTAGCAGCGATAAAAGCAATATCAAGGCCAATATATAACTACTTGATATTTAAAGAGTAAATAAACGTTAGGATGGAAGGAAATTCAATGACTGAGGATTTTAACCAAGATTTGGTTAGATTGACACGTAAAACCACTGCTGCCCACTAGAACCGTGAGCACGCATATGATCTTTTCTATGATTCACGATAGGCTATAGACTCTTTTAGCGCTATCTCCAATAAACGCTGATAGCTTGCCAAACTGCCCGGCATATCATCCATTGAGTTGTTGGCAAAATCAAATTGCATTTTCTTGGCCACTTCGCTCAAACTGTCCATGCCCAACGTCGAACTCACCCCCTTCATGGTATGCGCTAGTTTCATACCATCATCAAATTGGCCTTGATTGTAAAATTCAGCCAACTGATTACCCGATTGATCATACTGACTGACAAATGTACCTAATAATTGTTTAAATAGCCCACTGTTGTTGGCGGCATAAGAAATCCCCTTCTCTACATTCAATACAGTTACTTCACTCATTTGGGGTTCCTCATTGTTACTGGCGACCTTTGTTGCCGCTGTTGTTGTTTTTGAATCCAAAAGGTAGGTATCAAGCAGCCCAAACAACAAGGCAAAGTCGACCGGTTTGGTCAAATACTCATTTATTCCCCGATCATAAGCCTTTTGTATATACTCTTTGTGCACGTCAGCCGACAAACCAAAGACTGGAATATGTTGTAATGCCTTTATCTCGCGAATTTTGACCGTTGCCTCCAAACCATCCATTTTTGGCATATGCATATCCATTAGCACGAGATCCGGCAACCATTGCATAGTCTGTTCAATTCCCTCAATACCGTTTTCGGCAATTCTGACTGTTAACCCATAATTACTCAAACAGGCTTTCATCAACTGTTGATTAACAACACTGTCTTCAACCACCAATATTTTTTGCCCATCAAAGTTATAATCAACGTCTTCATTTGTCTGGCCCTGCTCATCTTCAAGTTCAACATCGCCCTCATCCAATGTACCCAGTGGCAATAATAATACACATTGGGTACCTTCGCCTTCAACACTGTTTACATCGATGCTTCCACCTAAAAACAAGGCAAATTTGTGGACGATTGATAAGCCTAATCCTGTTCCGCCATAATCACGGGTTCTTGAATTATCAACCTGCTCAAACGGCATAAACAATTTACTGGTGAAACTGCTGGGGATGCCAATACCATCATCATCTACCGTCACTTTGAGGAAACCATTTTGCTGTGTCACGCCCAAACGTACTTCGCCACCACTGTGGCTAAATTTAATCGCATTATCAATTAAGTTATTTACTATGGTCAGTGTTTTGATTTTATCAAGCACCAACAATGATGAACCCACCACATTCAATTGAACACTCAAGCGGATTTTTCTCTCTTCGCACAAAGCATTGAAACCCGCTTCGATACGGTCGAATAAACGCCGAATATCGACACCTTGCAAATGAGTACTCAGCTTGTCAGCTTCAATTTGAGACAAGTCCAACACATCATCAATCAAGGTCGTTAAATTAGCGGAGTTTTCACTGATTAAATCAAGATATTCGATAAACTCCCCTTGATTAATGTCAGCTTGGCCGTTAAGTTTTTGCCGCATCAATTGGCCAAATCCACTGATGGCATTGAGCGGTGTTCTTAATTCATGGCTCATGGTGGCCAAAAATCGGGTTTTGGCCTGACTTGCCAACTCAACCGCCTCTTTTGAGGCGATCAATTGTTTTTGTAAAGTGGTTAATTCGGTGATATCTCGTGCAGAACTGATAAAAGAGACTATTTGGTTGTTGACCAACTCTGGAGAAAATTGAATATCATAATCAATGTTGTTTTTACCACTTAATTGATAACGCACCACTTTTTGACTACTTTTCAACTCATCTATGGCTTTTTGGTAAATCGTCAGTGTTTGCTCGCTCAGCCCCAATTGTGAAAAATGCTTACCCACCTCTTCATCGGGTTTAATACCCAACTCTTGGGCCATTCGGGGGTTCATAAACAGTAAATTCCCATCGAGGTCAAACCGTGCAATGACATCGGGTGAATTATCGAGCAATTGACTCAAACTGCGACTTAATCGTTCGTTTTCTTCGGCGGCAGCCACAATGTAATGTTGCGATAACAATCCTCTGACTCGGGCAACCAGTTCTTCTTTGACTATAGGTTTGTTGATGAAATCATCGATGCCCAAATTAAACAGTTTAATTCGTCGTGATGAATCTTCATAGGCCGACATGGCCAGCACCCGCACGCGGTTTTTTGGCTCAGGTAAGGTGCGAATATGATCAACCAGTTCAACCCCAGTCATGTTCCCCGCAAGCACAACATCTACAACAGCAAGACAATAGGTTGTTTTGGCCAATTCCTTGATTGCCTGCTCGGCAGAGCACACCACATGAACTGACAATCCCATGCTCTTAAGCAATACACAGATATATTCGGCTTGAGATCGAGAATCTTCGACGACCAGAACCTGACCTTCGATAGGTTTAGTGCGTTCAATCACCAACTCTACGGCATGCACAAAACGGTGCAATTCATGGCGACCAATGAGCTGAGTGACCCCATTGGTAAAGGCAAAATCGTAATTGACACTGCTTTTTTGTGGGGTGACTAGCAATACGGTGGTGGTTTTATATTTTTCGTCTTGTCGCAATTGAGCGCAGACTTTCACGCCCTCACCATCAGGTAGTTTTTGTGACAAACAAATCAGATTAAACTGTTGTTTAGCAGCTTCACGCAAGGTTTCGCTGGCGGAGTCAGTAAAGGTGACATTCACCCCTAGTCGGCTCACCAATTGAGTGAATATATGGCGCCCGGTTTTGCTTGGTTCAGCAATTAATACTCTTAGTTGTGACATCTATCTCTTTTACAGTTAATTGAGTGTTCAAGGCACATGCGCCTGTTTATGTAAGCCTAGCGTAAATATCTCTTTTTACTAACTTTAGTTTCTTCATAGCTAGTGCCCGTCCAGAAACGCATGTTGTTGGACACTGGCTACGCGGTACACGGATGTGCCGCCTTTTCAACTTGTTGAAAAGTAAGCGAAGTTCCACTTGCTTGAACGCAGCTTCATTCCAGGAATAATCATGGACGATTGTTTCTGGACGTTAACGAGTTAGTCATGTTCGCTTTGGCATTGAATACAATATTGAGCTTCTGGTTTGATTTTCAATCGGGCAACATTGATAGGCAAATCACATTGCTCACAATAGCCATAATCCCCCTCATCAAAGTGTCTTAATGCACGGGTGATAGCCATCAAACGTTCGGTGGTATGTTGTTCACCGGCTTTGGCCATTTCCTGTTGTTGAATAGCATCAATACGAGACACTCGGCCCACGGCTTGTTGATCTAAAATAACAGGTTCAGCCTTTTGGTGCTGACCGTCAAGCACCTGCTGTAATTGCACTTTAAGCTCTAACATCTGCTGTTGCAATTGTTCAAGTTCGCTGCCGGTTAATTCTGTCATTTGGGCAATATCACAAATAACCCATTAAAATCTGCGACGGCTTTGTCACCATCACGCACCACGACCTTAACTTTAAGTCGGGCTTTTTTACCTTCATCCAAAGGAGATAAGTCACCTTCGATATCTGCCATTTTTGCTATGGCACCGGGTTGTTGCGATACGGGTTTATGATAATGAATGTTGCCATCACCCAGTACGATATGCCCCTCTTTTTTCTGATCTTTCAACCATAAATGCAACAATCCCCAGCCTGTAAGCGTAGCCAACGAATAAACACTACCCGCAAACATGGTTCCGTGTAAATTAAGATTAGGGTTAAGTGCCGCACGGGTTTCAAATACTCTGCCAGTATATTGGTGAACTCGAATACCCATGACTTGGGATATTGGGATGGTATCGTGCCAGGTTTGTTGTAGCTCTTGGCACCAAGCCGAGTCGCGAATAATAATATCGGCTTCACAGAGATCTTTTTTCATTTGTTGATGACTAACCGAGCCCAGTAACATTGGCGCATCTCCAGTCACTTGATAGCCACACTTGGCGTAAAATACCTCAGAGCCTTCTCGAGAATTAAGGATAAGCCGTTTAATACCTTGCCCTCTGGCTTCTTCTTCCAAAGCCATCATCAACAATGTACCTAAACCTTTATTCCGATTTTGTGTGTTCACCGCCATATAGCGGATTTGACCTTCTTCAATACTAGTGACATGCAGACGAGCCACAGCAATAGGCTGATTGTCTTCATCAACAATCATGCGGTGCATGGCGAGGGAGTCGTATTCATCTTTTTCGGAGCCCGGTGGCAAATCCCAAGGCTGGCGCAATTGGCACCAGCGAAAATGATAATATCGTTCAAAATCAGTTTCGCTGACGGGGCTTATCACTTTATACATGATTGCTCTCTAATATTGTTATTGTTGTCTCTAAACGGTTAAATTAAAGGTCACCGGACCATCATTAACACTATGTACCTTCATATCTGCTGCAAACTCGCCAGTAGCAACTGTAATGCCCTGATCTCGAATCGATTTGATAAATACCTGATATAAATGATTGGCTTGCGGCGGTGCCGCTGCACAAGAAAAACTGGGTCGTTTGCCCTTTTTGGTGTCAGCAGCCAGCGTAAACTGAGAGATCACCAGAACCTGTCCGCCCACTTGGGTCACGTCGAGATTCATTTTACCTTCATCATCGGCAAACACTCGGTAACCAAGCACCCGTTTAGTTAATCGCTCGGTTGATTTGGTATCATCCTTTTTTTCAACGCCCAGATAGACTAACAAACCCTTATCGATTTCACCAATGGTTTGCCCGTCAACCACCACCTTGGCACTAAGTACCCGCTGAATCAGTGCTATCACTTGTCTTGCTCCTGTTTACGCACAAAGTCAGCCATTGCATCACTGGCTCGGCATAGCGCATCGGCCATCGCCGGTTCCATACCCGAATGTCCGGCAGCGGGAATAACTTGTAGCTTGCCGTTAGACCAGTGTTTGTCCAAGGTGAAGGCATTTTCAATTTTGCACACCACATCATAACGACCATGAATAATGAAACCTGGAATGTGGTCAATTTTAGCCATATTGTCGATGATATAGTTAGCAGGCATGAAACATTCATTAACAAAATAATGCGCTTCAAGCCGTGCCAAACTCAATGCTCGGTGGGTTTCACTGCACAAACTGTCGGCGTCGGAATGGGTTTTAAGGGTTGAGATTTTACCCTCCCACACCGACCAAACCTTAGCAGCGTGCAAACGCTCAATTTCATTCTCACTGGTCAGCAGCTTGTAATAGGCAGCTACTTCATCGCCATCTTTGGTGTTAGGTATCACCTCGATAAAATTCTGATAATAATCAGGAAACAACTGTGCAGCACCACCCGATTGTCCATACAACCATTGATAGTCTTCATCGCGGGCCAAAAAGATGCCACGCAGTATCAAACCCAATACTTTTTCAGCATGGTTAATGGCATAAACCAATGCCAATGTTGAGCCCCAAGAACCTCCAGTCACCACCCAACGCTCAATACCCAAGTGTTCACGAATAGACTCAATGTCATCCACCAATGCCCATACATCATTGTTTTCAAATGCCGCGTGAGGCGTTGAGCGACCACAACCGCGTTGGTCGAAAATAACAATCCGGTATATTTCTGGGTCATAAAAACTTCGATGTGCAGGGGCCGAACTGCCACCCGGGCCACCATGACAAAACAATACTGGGATGCCTGATACATTGCCCGACTCTTCGACATAGAGGTTTTGTCCGCCATCTCGCGCAAAGGTATAGGTTTTATTGGGTTGAATTAATGGATACGTTCCGCGCATTAGTCTGTCTCTCGTTTATTTACAGGTTCATTGCTGTCGATTTTCCGACCATTTGGTGAGCGTTCATGTTGCTTGCCTTCACTGAGCAAAGGGTCGATAAACACAGTAAACTCTGCACCTATCAGCACTACAACCCAAGAAACGTAAACCCATAAAAACAAAATAGGAATAGATGCCAGTGCACCGTAAATCACCTGATAAGAAGGAAAACTGGTGATATATAAGGCAAATACCCGTTTGCTGATCTCAAATAAAACCGCCGCCACAATGGCACCAGACAGCGCAGCCTTAAACTTAACCTCAACATTGGGCACTATCATAAATAATAATACAAATGCCAGCGTCGACATGACAAATGGCAGTAATTTGATAAAAAAGTCCCCCGCACCCGGCGTATAACTTTCAGCCATTGCCGCGAGCGAAACGATATAAGAAGTTAATCCCAAACTGGCACCAATAAAAATTGGCCCTAGCGACAATACCATCCAGTAAATAGCAAAAGAGATCACCTTTTTGCGGGTGCGCCGAGCATTGAATATTTTGTTGAGGGTTTTATCAATAGAAGAAATCAGCTGCAATGCCACCAAAACCAACGCAACACCACCATAGGCGGTCATTTGCGAGGTATTTTCAACAAAGCTGTTGATGTATTGCTGAATTTGATCGCTAGAAGTTGGCACAAAGTTGTCGAAAATAAACGACTCAATAGACTGTTTAAACGACTCAAACACAGGGAAGGCTTTTAGGATGGAAAATATCACCGACACCAACGGCACCAACGACAGCAACGAAACAAATGCCAAATTTCCAGCAATCACAGTGATCTGATCATCACGACAATGTTTGATGTAAGCAAAAAGCAGGTTTTTTGCGCGAATAGCCTTGTCTTTGAAGTTTCGTTCGGTCATCGTTGTTTTAATATCACAGTTGTTTTTGTTAATCGTTGTTTTTGTTGCATTAAGTCCATGCCTTCATGTTAACCTTTACTGACACACAAAAACAATCACATAATTGACAGGACACTTATGCATTATTTTCTAGCTCTAATCCTTCCCCCCATCGCTATTTTACTGGCGGGCAAACCATTTCAAGCGGTATTCAATGCCATTTTTTGTGTGGTAGGTTTTATTTTCTTTTTGCTTGGCGGCGGCCTTTTGTGGGCTTTGTGTATTATTCATGCATTTTTTGTAGTGCACGGGCGCAAGCAAGATAAACGCACTAAAGAGATTGTTGATGCGGTGAAGGGGAAGTAGGGATTCGTTCGGTGGCTTCGACTGGAGCTGGTGTAACGGAGGCTAGCATCCATTCTCAGGCTTCGAATTTGTCTGCCGTAGGGTGCGCACTGCGCACCCTACGTAGCCACATCCAACACAAACAAAAATGCTATAACAACGCGTATCAATCTTTCTTTTCAATCGTCACTTCAAGCTTTTTGCTGTCACCGGCAAACCAATTTTGCACATACAATGAGCCCAGTAGCGGCGCTTTGCCTTCTTCTGGTACTTCTTTAAAACGAACACTGTTTTTGGTTTTCTTTTCGAATTCAAGTTGAACGGCAACTTTGGCCATAGGGTTTTTCCTTTATAACATATTGAACTAAATTGCTTGGTACACTACATAAACAAAAGGCAGCCAATCGGCTGCCTTTGTATTTATGAAATGAAAACTTTGGCTAGCTTTCTACACCCTTTGCTGGACGATTAGCACGTTTACGTGCATTTTCAGTCAACAACTTCTTACGAATACGAATACTCTTAGGTGTAACTTCAACCAACTCATCGTTGTCGATGAATTCTAAAGCTTGCTCCAAGGTGTAAACAATTGGTGGAGACAACACTTGCGCTTCATCAGTACCAGAGGCACGAACGTTGGTCAGTTGCTTACCTTTAAGACAGTTAACAGTCAAATCGTTGGCACGAGTGTGAATACCAATGACCTGGCCTTCATATACTTCGTCGGCGTGCTTTGTGAACAAACGACCACGCTCTTGTAAGTTAAACAAGGCATAAGTTAACGCTTTACCCGTGGCGATGGCAATCAATACACCATTCATTCGCTGACCGATATCGCCGCCTTTGTGCGCGTCAAACCGCTCAAAAGTATGATACAACAAACCAGAACCTGAGGTGATGGTCATAAATTCAGTTTGGAAACCAATCAAACCACGACTTGGGATGATGAAGTCTAAACGAACTCGACCTTTGCCATCCGGAACCATGTTAGTCAATTCAGCTTTACGAGTACCCAAGCGCTCCATTACAGTGCCTTGGTTTTCCTCTTCAACATCAACCGTCAAATTTTCAAACGGTTCCATTACCACGCCATCAACTTCTTTGATGATAACTTCTGGACGAGATACGGCCAACTCGAAGCCTTCACGACGCATGTTTTCAATCAAGATGCCCAAATGCAGTTCACCACGACCAGAAACTTTGAATTTGTCTGGGTCTTCGGTCGTTTCAACTCTTAAAGCGACATTATGAACCAATTCTTTTTCAAGACGCTCAAGAATGTTACGTGAAGTCACGTATTTGCCTTCAAGGCCAGCGAAAGGTGACGTGTTAACCTGAAAGGTCATGGTCACTGTAGGTTCGTCAACCGACAATGGAGGCAACGCTTCTACGTTAGTTGGTACGCAAATAGTGTCAGAAATTTTCAATTCACCCAAACCGGTTACAGCGACGATATCGCCAACCGAACCACTTTTGGTTTCAAAACGCTCAAGGCCCATGTAACCCAGTACTTGACCGACTTTGCCGTTACGAGTTTTGCCATCGTCACCAATAACAGTAACTTGCTGGTTAGTTGTTACAGTACCGCGAGTTACACGGCCAATACCAATAATACCAACGTAGCTTGAATAATCTAATTGCGAAATCTGCATTTGCAGGTCGCCATCAATATCACCCACTGGGCATTCTACTTTTTCAACAATAGTTTCGAACAGCGGTTCCATGTTTTCGCCGCTAGTGGTTTCTTCGTTGCTTGCCCAACCCAATAAAGCTGATGCATAAACGATTGGGAAATCCAACTGAGCGTCATTTGCGCCAAGGTTATCAAACAAATCAAAAACTTGGTCGATAACCCAATCAGGACGTGCGCCCGGACGGTCGATTTTGTTGATAACAACAATAGGGTTCAAACCATGTTCGAAAGCTTTTTGAGTAACAAAACGGGTTTGTGGCATAGGACCGTCAACAGCGTCAACCAACAGCAGTACAGAGTCTGCCATTGATAATACACGTTCTACTTCGCCGCCAAAGTCGGCGTGTCCTGGAGTATCAAGAATGTTGATACGATAGTCTTTCCAGGTGATAGCCGTGTTTTTTGCCAGAATGGTGATCCCACGTTCTTTTTCAAGGTCGTTTGAATCCATCATTCGCTCTTCACCTTCACCACGCTCGCCCAGCGTGCCTGATTGCTCAAGCAACTTGTCAACCAAAGTCGTTTTTCCGTGGTCAACGTGCGCGATGATTGCGATATTGCGTAATTGGCTCAGATCACTCATTTATATTCCTCTATTTAAATAATTGGGGCCAGATAATCAACCTAAATTGACTTAATTCTGGCCCCAATATTAATTCTTTGACGGTATTATGCTAATTTGGCGCGGATTGTAGACGAAAAAAAAGACAATAGCTCGTATTATTTGATTTATTGGCTTTAAATGCCAAAAGTTAAGCTGTTTACTACGCATTGCAGCGCAAAACGGGATGAAACGATGCCACAACAGTGTTATTTGATTGATAAAGAGGTCAAATTCTTCTTTGAAGGTAAAAAACCGCAACTGGTTTACGGACGGCGAAGCCAGCCCTTAGACAAACTCGAAACCAAAGTACTCAAATATATGTTTGAGCATAATAAAGGAGGGCTGGTCAGTGTCGATGCCATCATCAAAAAACATTGGTCCGGCGCTATTACCAAAAAAGACGCAAATAAGGGTGGTAAAAAAGCACTACTCAAACTGTTATTTGGCTTACGCAACAAATTCAGGGCGATGGGATTTGAACGTGATGGTTTGATTGCCAACGGCCCCAATTACCAAATCACTTGGCACGTTGAGCTAATTGATGGGCTTGAAGATGAATTGACACAAATAAAAACAACCAATACCCGCTATCGGCTTTATATCTTTTTGGCCGTGTTGCTTGTTTTAGCGATTGCTATTTTACCTAAATAAACCCTGTAGGGGCCGGCCCCTACGGAGAATCTTCAGGTTATCTCAATAAATCAGTTGGTATAAGAATCAAAATCGCATTTTTTAATCTTGGCGGCTTTTCGGATGGCCTTCATCTCGGTTCTGATCTTAGTTTTTAAACCCCGGTTAGGATTTAGCGCATCTCCTTCACTCAAATGCCGGCCTCTTTTGTCGTTAACAACCCGCATTGACTGTTTTTTCAATTTACTAAAAATATTGTACATGTCGTCACAACTGAGTTTGCTGTACTTGTTTTGAGATTTGTGCTCGGGTGCGTTTTCCCATAAGTCGGCAAAAGCGACTGGGGTACCCAATGAAAGGCTGGCAGCGAAAATCACCGCATAGGTGTGTTTCAACACGTTTGTGTGCTTTCTATTCGTTCTGGTAAACATTGGCTCGATCCTCGACTTGGTTAATAGAAATCAGTCGACTCTCCAAGACTGACACCACCACCGTGCCCCTAACCTGTGCATTTGTAAAAAGCGCTGCGACAAGCAGCCCTCAAAAAACGCTGAAATTCATATTTGCGTCATTATGAGGCGATAGAACAATCAGCATGCACCAAAATGCATCACGCGCATCTAGATTTTGCACTACAATGGTGCATTCAGTCATTTTAAAGCGACCCTCAGCCCACGTAGCACAGCTGAGACCATGCTTTTACGGCAATGATCACATTGGCACACTTTTAGCTTAAGGGTGTGCAAGCAAAGTTTCAGACCTTATTACGAATAGAAATCCAATGACCCGGAGTGGAAAATGTCACAATCAGTAATTGAATTTATCAAAGAGAATGAAGTTAAATTTATCGACTTGCGTTTTACCGATACCATTGGTAAAGAGCAACACGTTACCATTCCACATCATCAAATTGATGAAGACTTTTTCGAAGACGGCAAAATGTTTGACGGCTCTTCTATCGCTGGCTGGAAAGGCATTAACGAATCAGACATGGTATTAATGCCTGATCAAGACAGCGCCGTAATGGACCCGTTCTCAG
>CALKGI010000206.1 GCA_938085045.1 uncultured Alteromonadaceae bacterium | reverse complement strand
GATGATGTAAACACGGGATGGATTGCTCCGTCTGCATATATCAAACACAGATAGAATATGAAGAATACAGGAGCCGTATACGAGGTCCGTACGTACGGTTCTGTGAGAGGGATGAGGTGAAAGCCTCACCCTACTCGATGTGACTGGAGTTTGTAGTTCATTCTACAATGGTTTGTCAAAAATCACTGTATAGCCTCAATTCGTGTCAACGTAGCTACTGCATTTTGTCGTTCTGATTTTTAAGTAGGGCAAATTGAAAATAACCACAAAACGTCAACATATTGACGTGGTCAACTGATTTGTGACACCCAGTTAAGCTATTCTCTTCAATTCATCCATTTTCTGTTTGTATTGATTTGAAAACAATACAATCAAAGCGATTGTATTCTCGCTACCATATCAGGATGTTTGTTCACCAGTTTAATCAGAATTGCAGCCTCCGGGCTAGGTGATGAAATGCCTTGCTCCCATTTCTCAAGCTTGCGAGAACTTATCCGTAACATCGTTGCCATTACAGCACGGGATACGTTGAGGCGTTCACGAATATGCTTAATTTCTGAGCCTGTAATTTTAGGTTCAGGTAATGATTCCAATTCTGTTGTTTTTAGGGTGATTTTACCTTGTGAGTGTTCCTTGAAAGCGTCAAAACTTTCAGAGATCTCATCAAACAGGTTTCTTGATTTCTTCATCGCGCCATACCTCCACTAACTTCTTCAATGCTTTAGTTTCATTAGGAGACAAATCCGTCATTTCTCCTTTGCTGTAAAGGGTTATCAGGTAAAAGCGATTACGGGCATCAAGCCAATAGTAGATAACCCTGATTCCGCCTCGTTTTCCTTTGCCACGGTTTTTTTGACTGTAACGAACTTTACGGATACCCCCACTGCCTTTAATCACATCACCGGTCTTCGGTTGTTCCAGTAGTATATTTTGAAAAGCACGGTATTCCTCATCACTTAAATAATCAGGTCGATGCCGTTCAAAAGCTGGTGACTCAATAAAAACAGCGTGCATAGAGTTTCTTTTTAAGTATAACTCAAACTATACACGATACGTGTATAGCTGTAAATTACAAAAATAGCAACGCAAATAGCAGACAATTCCTTGGTATACATAGATGGAACTACATGGCTGTAGTGCTGCTCAATCATCTGTACACTGGTTCCACATTGCTTAGCTAAAATCTCCATGCCGACATCACCACTCATCAACTGCCAAGTTATATAGCTGTGACGCAAGGAATACAGCGTGCGAACGCCGTGAGCAGAGTTCTTAAGCCCCGTATCACCAACGGCTTTTTCAAAAGCCTTACCCAGCTCTTTGGTGGTTGAACCGTCAGCAAGTCTAAACAAAAGATCAGACGGTTTACGGTCAGGAAAGCGTTCGCGTAGCTCATCAATACAGCTAAAAATGTCATCCCGGCAAACGATCTCACGAGTGCCAGTGTATTTGGTGGTTTTGCCTTTGGTCACTGTAACGAAAAACACAACTTTGTGGCCTTTGCGCTTCATGTGAAGGTCGGCCCAAGTTATACCTTCCATCTCGGTGCCAGGGCGAATACCGGTGTGAACAGCAAACTCGATGTAACTGAGTAGTAATTCCCTTATCTGGCGGGTTTTCTCTTTGCGGCTGTTTTGCTCAAGCCTGATAATGGCATCATAAACCCGTTCGTATTCTTCTTTACTGAAAGATGCCCGGCGCTGGCCCGCAACACCTTTGTTACTTACCTCTTACCAATCAATGCAGGGTCACCTCTACGGGTAACATCCATTTTTTATCTATCGCTTCTTTAAACACCATTTGCAGAGCTGCGTTGTGGGTTAGAATCGTCGATTTGGCTGGCACACGGTCAGCGGTTTCTATTCGCCAACCTTCAAAGGCGAGTATTTTGTCTTGGTCGATAGAGGTGATGTAAGTGCGGTCGAAGTAGGGAATATGTTTTTTGCGCAGCGCACCGGTATAGTCTTTATAAATGACTCTGCCACCGCCGTGGATCATTTCGCTTTGCATGTTTTGAATGGCGATTTCGGCCACATCGTAAAAGCGTTTACTGGTGTATAAGACGTTGATTTTTCGACACTCGCCAAAAAAAGAAGCTAATGCGAGAATGAGGTTACGCCTTTGGCACTGGTACATTTTAAGGAAGGAAAATCCCGCAGTATAGCGCTCAGCTTCAGCTGAATGAGTAATCAATTTCAGCAGCATAAACACCTGTGTGTTGTTGTCAGCTGGGTCTTATTTCACTAAGCTAAGTCATTTTTATAAATCTTTGAGGGATATCAAGTGTCTAATCTATTTATACAAGCAAGAAGAATGATATTACTGGTGGCGATGTTAGCCCAATCACTGTCAGTTCTAGCAGCAACCCCCACAAAAATTGAGCAATATGACATAACCGCTGAAAAAATCACTGATCAGGTTTATGTGCTGTCTGTGGCCTGGAGCAAAACGTCATTTATTAACAGCGCGATTATTGTTGGTGATAAAGGCGTGTTATTAATTACGGCGCAGATGTCCCCGGTGGCACCGAGTCTACAAGCAAAAATAAAAGAATTAACAGGCAAAGCTGTTACTCATGTTTTCAACTTGGCTTCAGACACCTTTCACTTTCACGCCAATCAATATTTTAAAGAGCGAGGGGCTGAATTAATTGCCCATAAAGCCCTTAAATACACCCAAGCAAGCACAGAAATTTTGTTTGATGATAATTTTTCAATGTCATTTGGTGATGAAGTGCTTACTGCCCGTCATACACTAGCGCATAATACTGCCCAAACGATTGTTTATTTAGAAAATAGTAATGTGATGCTATTGGGCGATGCTTTTCGTACCAACAAATTAGTATACACAGGTTATCACGGTGTACAGGGTCACCTAGATGGATTTAACCAAGCCTATAATATGGCCAATGATAAAACGTTAATCGTTTCAGGGCACAAAGATTTACGCCTGTTTAGTCAACGTGAAGAATTGAAACGGGCAGGCGAAACCTTAAGTAACTTTGCCCGCTTAGTCCGTAAAAAACATAACGCAGGCATGTCCGTTGCTGACATGACAGCGGATCAAGAATTGTTAAAGGCCGTAGCTATCTATCCTATCTATCGCGATAAACCTGAGTTGATCAAATATAATATTATACAATTGATTGAGTTAGAGTTTCGTCCAGCTTATGTCATTGATAGCAAAGCCTTACAAGCTTACGAAGGTCAATATCAAGCAAATGATGGTAACCTTCTCAAGGTCAGTGTGATCAATGGCCTGTTGTTTGTAATGCAAGAAGGCAAATTTAATTTTGCGCTTAGTCCTGTGTCGCCTGAAAAGTTTGAACTTAAAGGACGCACAGACGCTTCCCACATGCTGTTTCATTTCTCTGCCGATGGACAAGTCACTGGCATTTCGCCAAAAATGCCAAAAGACAGTCATTATGAAAAGCTGATCCGGGCCAAAATACATCAAAAGATTCAGTGATAGGGCAAGGTATCAGGAGCATTAACAAGACGACGATAACGGAATCTACACTTAATGCTCAAGCCTGATAATGGCATTATAAACTCGTTCGACTATTACATACCTCGCTGGCGTTTATATCATCAAGCCAAACTGGCGTTGCTGCGTTATTCTAAGTAAGCCGAAATATCTTTTTCCCGGCTGCTGTTATTGGCATCTTTTACAGCTTTTAGAATGCTGTCTAATTGTGTTCTATCTAAATATTTACCATTGGCAATAACCGCATTGATGCTTCTGGTATTGCTAATGTCTTTTAGTGGATTGCGCATTAATAGTACCAAGTCTGCTCGGTAACCCGCTTCAATTTTGCCTGTATTAACGCCCATCCATTGAGCTGATGCAACGGTTGCCGAATGTAAAACTTGTGCGTTGGTTAATCCTATTTCGTGGAGGGTTTCTAATTCATTATGAAGTGAAAAACCAGCAATCATGCCACAAGCGCCAAGCGCATCAGTGCCGGCAGTAATCGTTACGCCGTGTCGTATTAATGCCCGAGTGATAATCGCTATTGATTCATTATACGTTTGCCAATAAGTTGCAGATTCTCGTTTGCTGGCGGGGTCGGTATTGTTTGGGTTTTCATAAGCATTACCGCCCGGTAAACAGCCTCTTGAAACAAAAGAACCTTCAAGCCAACCGGGGCTTTGATACTCCAAATCAATCGTTTTAAGAAAGTTCGTTAGGTCAAAGTCTTG
>CALKGI010000205.1 GCA_938085045.1 uncultured Alteromonadaceae bacterium | reverse complement strand
GCACTTGAGTTTGCCGAACAAAAAATGGTTCGGCAAATTCAAGTGCTCTGACCCCGGTTGGTGAAAGGCCATTGATACCTGCTTTGTCAATTAAGCGTTAGAGAAAAGCTGTTCTTCTAACGTTTGACCTTTAATCAACTGATGGTAGTTCCAACCATTTTCGGCGATGCATTCTAGCAATCGCTGGTCTAAGTCTAATCCTTCTGACATATCATACTGCAATACAAATTCGTTCTTTTGCGAATTATTCACCTCGTTAACACCGAGCAGGTCTTTAAATGCCGGTGTTGGGTCTACATTATCCGTGACGTTCATTTGTATCGTCAAGTAACCCGTTTCTGACTTGGATGAAATCGTTGAGTGTTGGCTTATTTCGCCCATCTCTAAACAAAGTACGGTTTCGCTCAATCGCTCTAATTCGTTGAGGTTGTGAGAGCTGATGATAAACGTGGCCTGATCAGACAACTCTGCCACCATTTGGCGAATGTTTCTGGCATTTTTTGGGTCAAGGCCCGCCGTAGGTTCGTCGAGCATAATTAAATCAGGGGTACCCATCAGCGCTTGTGCAATCGTCACGCGTTTGCGCATACCGTGGCTTAGCGCACCGGGTTTTTGGTCAATCACTTCACCCAATTCAACCAGTTCTAATACCCTTTGTGCTTCGCTACGAGCGGTCTTTTTATCAAACCCTTGTAACTGACCATAAAACATCAACTGACGGGCTATAGAAAATCGCGGGTCGAGTTGAGCATCTTGGGGCAGGGCAGCGACTTTGCCAAATAATGCCTGTGAACCCGGCTGGTGGCCAAATATGGTGACATTACCTTGTGTGGGCTTTAAGTATCCGCATAAAATGCTAAACAGGGTGGTTTTGCCTGCGCCGTTAGGACCAACTAATGCAATCGGTGCACCGGCATTGAGTTCAAAATCAAGGCCACGTAATGCCTGTTTGCTGCCAAAACTTTTGGTTAGGCCAGTGCATTGAATAATCGGATTCATAGTGAGCTCCTTGCTAGAACAGTACGGCCAAGGAATAAAAAGGCGACGGTTTGAACGACAGGTAACCAGGCATGTTGAAGTGTTGCCCAGTCGTTAGACTGTATAAGGTCGCCAAGTTGGCGGCCCGGTACGATATAAATCAGGTTTTCGAAAATTGGCCATTTATAAGAAAGGTAACCAATTAAACCCACGGTAAGACCCCAACAAATAATCGCCAAGATAATCGCTAAGCGGCTGGAGCGCACACTGGCCGAGAAAAACGCCATCATCGCAGTAAACGGCAACACAACAATCATTAAGTTAACCCCCATAATCATTGCACTATCAAGCGCCTCAGCCCAGTTTAAACTGTTGTTCCAAACTGACATGAAGAAAGTCGCCGTCAAAACACCGATTAAAAGCAAAGCTTGAATGATTAACTGGCCGATGAAACGACCAAAGAAAATACTGTCACGGCTGGCTCTGAGCGTGATGAAGCGCATGGTGCCTCGTGAGCGGTCTGAAGAGGTTTGATCTGAGGTGATTAACAAACTAAAGATAGGGAACAAAAATACGGAGAAGATCCAAAACACAGTAAACTCTGCAACTGGCCATTCGAGCAGATTACTTAAACCCACTTGACCAAACATATCACCAACCGATTCTCTAAACCCAGGAATGCCGACAAATTGCGACGCCTTGAATATGGGATAACGTAAAATAAAATACCAAATAATCGCAAAAGCGGCGATTGACATCAAACCACGAGGGGTTTGAAAAAGGCGCACCAGTTCAAACCGACTGATGATCCATAGATTGCGAAAGGTTCCTGGACGTTGAAGTTGTTCCATTAAAGAATCTCTAGTTGATGAAAGACTGTGCTCGTTAAAGCAAATAGGGTGCCAAGTTAAAATCCATTGAATTCAAGGTCATAAGTCCTTTTGCAACGCCCATACTGATGAGTATAGTCAATCATTGGTCAAATTGACCTGAAAACTGTTTTTTGGTCAACCCGTTATTATTGGGGTGTTATGGTTTAGATTGGTCAGGCACGCATACCCTAAAAAACGTTCCTGGATTTTTTTGAGTTCACGCCATTCATGGAGATAAATGTGCTGACGACAGAGCAAGAAAAGCTTATTATCAGCAGCAAATATACCTCTTTGAGATTGGCGAATCGACAAATGAATATAATAACTAAAGCGCTGACAGCGCTGGTACTGGCATCTAATGTGGCTTATGCCGAACCTAAAATTGATTGGAAAACCACTGAACTGCCGGGAAAAAATTCTCTACGTGGGTCGGCCATACATGGCAATAGTCTGTGGGTAACGGGTAGCAAGAATGGGGTGTTCAGAAGTACTGACCAAGGTAAAACATGGGTTGATGTATCAGTCAAAGCCAAAATTATCACCGATTTCAGAGATATCGAATTGTTTGATGAAAACACCGCCATTGTCATGGGGGTGGGTTCGGGCGAAGAGTCAATGTTGTACAAAACTGTTGATGGCGGTAAAACTTGGCAGTTGTTATTGGCCAATGCCGACAAAACTGGTTTTTTCGACTCCATTGATTTTTGGGATAACAAACGTGGGTTATTGCTTGGCGATCCGGTTGATGGATATTACGTGGTCAAAAAAACTGTGGATGGCGGCAAAAGCTGGAAACGCATCGGCAAAAATAAACTTCCCACCCTGCAAAAAAACGAATCGGCCTTCGCCGCTAGTGGCAATACTTTGATTGTGGGTCAAAAAGGCAAAGCTTATATCACCACCGGCGGATTTGCTGCATCGGTTTACATCAGTATGGACTGGGGCGAAACGTGGCGGCGAGAAACGGTGCCATTGCACAACAAAACCCAAACCTCAGGTGGTTATGGGTTGGCATTAAACGCCAAGCAACAGTTATTTGTGATTGGTGGCGACTATCTTGCGCGCGACGGCGAGTACGTCAATATTGCGGCTCGGGTGCATAACAAATGGTTGATCCCCAACAATGACAACAAAGGATTACGCTCGGCCATGAGTTGCATTAAAAATGTCTGTATTGATACCGGAAAAGAATATTCGGGCATTTCAATTGATGACGGTGCTAATTGGAAAGTATTGTCAAAAAGCGGTTATTACACCCTAACGTCAGACGATACGGTTTTTCTTGGAGCTGGCCACGATGGGCGCATTGGGGTGGGTAGAATAATACTAAAATAGGCTCGTTCTAAGGCAGCATTAATATGGCAAGAGGATTTAGTCTTAATTAAATTCTTTTGCCAATAACCCCCAACTATACATATCACACCAACCGTCACTGAGTTTGGCATGTTCGATTAAAACCCCCTCACGGCGCATGCCCAGCTTCTCAAGCAGTTTATTTGACGTATTGTTGCGTACGTCAACGCGAGCACTGATTTTGTGAACGTTTTGATGTTCAAAGGCATAGTGAATGAGAGCCTTGACTGCTTCAAAAGCAAATCCTTTACCCTGAGAGGCGGTATTTAAACAGTATCCTATTTCAATCAAACCACAGGCTTTGCTAGCATATTTGAACATCAACTCACCTATCACCCGGTTTGATGTTTTTTCGACAATAGCTAATACCAGTTTTTGGTTGTCTTTGGCTTGCCATGGGGCAATTGATTTTTCAAATCGTTCAACGGCAAATTCACGTGTATTGAGCATGGGGG
>CALKGI010000204.1 GCA_938085045.1 uncultured Alteromonadaceae bacterium | reverse complement strand
TTAAAAATATTTTAAAGAAAAGAACAACTCGCTACTAGAATATCGCTACCCTTTGGTAAACTGCGTAAAATCGAACCAATCTTTAAGTCAACAGCATTGCCCTTCCCCTCCCCCGCGACAACCCCAAATACCAACAATCTTCCCATTCAGGGGGTGATCTAAAACCAAATCTGGACTATTATCAGCAGATAGCACGATAAAATGTATCCGTTTTGGCTTTCGTGACTAATACGGCTACTACAACTAAAAGAAGCGACATGCAATCTGCTGTTAAACTACTGATTTTAATTATATTCTTGAGCCTTTCGCATACCAGCGTCGCCTCAGGCCCTGCGATCCGATTCGAGCACCTGACCATTGAAGAGGGTTTATCGCAAAATACCATTACCGCAATCATTCAAGACCGTAACGGTTTTTTGTGGTTCGGCACGCGCGATGGCCTCAATCGTTTTGATGGTTATGACTTCAAAGTCTTTCGTAACGACCCCAAAAACAACGGTTCAATTTCAGACAACTACATCTGGTCTCTTTACGAAGATGCCCAAGGCGTTTTGTGGGTCGGTACCCGAGGCGGTGGACTCAACAAATACGACCCCGAAACTGAGTATTTTGAACGGTTAAATCATCGCCCTAATGATAACAAAAGCCTCAGTGATAATGGTGTTCGCACCATCTTTGAAGATCATCGCGGCGTCTTATGGATTGGCACCGATACCGGTGGTTTAAACCGCTACAACCCCTTTGACGGCAGTTTCAAGCATTTTCGCCATAAAAACGGCGTTGCCAACAGCATCAGTCATGACAGGGTCTACAGTATCCACGAAGACAGCAAAGGCGTTATGTGGATTGGCACCCTACGAGGTTTAAACAAATTCAACCGTCAAGATCAAACTTTTGAACACTTTGTTCACAACGATGCACTGCCCGACAGCCTCAGCCATAACACGGTTCGGGTAATTTTCGAAGACAAAAAAGGCACTCTATGGGTTGGCACCCAAAACGGTGGATTAAATCGTTATAACAGCCAAAGTAAAACCTTCACCCACTTTCGCCACTCACCCAACGACCCAAACAGCCTGAGTAACAATTTTGTTTTTTCAATCCTTGAAGAAAACGACGGTAAACTGTGGATTGGTACCTGGGGTGGCGGTTTGAACAGCTTTGACCGTAAAACCGGCCGCTTTGAAGCCTTTCGGTTTGAAGCATCAAACCGCTCAAGTTTGAGCAATGACTTTGTTTATGCTCTGCATCAAGATAAACAAGGCATGTTGTGGATTGGTACCAACGGCGGCGGCGCCAACAAATATGACGTCGACAAATCTCATTTTGGCCACTTTCGCCACCTTGAATCTGACGACAACAGTTTGAGCGAAAACAATGTCAAATCCATTTTTGAAGACCGAAATGGCATTCTATGGATTGGCACCCGTGGCAGCGGCCTAAATCAATATGACCCGCACAATGGTGACTTTGTCCATTTCCGTCATGACCCATCAATTCCCGGCAGCATCAGCAAGGGTGAGGTCTACACTATATACCAAGACAGCAAAGGGGTTTTGTGGGTAGGTACTGCCAGCGGTCTTAATCGTTTCAATCAACTAACCGGTCAATTCACCCTATTTCAACATAACCCTTTTGACCCTTTTAGCTTAAGCAACAACCGGGTTAAAGCCATCTTTGAAGATGCTGAGGGCACTTTGTGGTTAGGTACTTGGGGTGGTGGGTTAAATCGTTATGACCGTAAAACCGGGCGTTTCATCCAGTTTAGACACAAAGATAAAGACAAAGACAGTCTCAGCCACGACAGCGTCATGTCGGTGCTTGAAGATAACAAAGGCAACTTGTGGGTCGCCACCATTGGTGGTGGATTAAATCGACTTGACACTTTTACTGGTAAATTCGAACGCTTTAAACACAAAAATACTGACCGCAATAGCTTAAGCCATGACCGGGTATTGTCGATGCACGAAGGCGCCAAAGGTATATTGTGGTTAGGCACTTCTATTGGGCTTAATAAATTCGATCCTGCCAAAGGCAAATTCACCCAGTACCTCAAAAAAGATGGTTTGGCCAACGACGTCATCCTTGGCATTCTTGAAGACAACCAAGGATTTTTGTGGCTCAGTACCAATCAAGGCTTGTCGCGGTTCGATCCGCTCAAAGAGACCTTCAAAAATTACGATGTTAAAGATGGTCTGCAAAGCAATGAATTCAATCTTGGTGCTTACTTTCGTTCAAAAAGCGGCAAACTCTATTTTGGCGGCATCAATGGTTTTAACGGATTTTACCCCGAAGACATCAAAGACAATAACGAGATCCCAAACGTGGTATTAACCGACTTCAAACTCTTCAATCAGTCGGTTTCTATTGAACACCTAAAACCTCAAGATACCAGTCAGGCAATGGCCAATGGCACCGACTTTTACCTGCCTAAAGCCATAGACAAAATAAAAAAACTCACCCTAGGCTATCAACAATCATTGGTTTCTTTCCAATTTTCAGCGTTACACTACGCCAATCCAATGAAAAACAACTACGCCTATAAACTCGAAGGCTGGGACACCGATTGGGTTTACACCGATGCCAAACGCCGATTTGCCACCTATACCAAACTTGACGCAGGCAATTACATATTCAGTGTCAAAGCCAGTAACAAAGACGGTTACTGGAATGAACAACCCAAATCACTGAGTATCGAAGTCTTACCCCCCCCGTGGGAGACATGGTGGGCTTACACATTTTATGTGCTGAGTATCACCGGCGTATTCATGGCGTTTATTCAAAATCAACGACAAAAAGTCAATGCTGAACGAGAGGTCAACCGCAAGCTTAAACAGGTCGACCGGCTTAAAGATCAGTTTTTGGCCAACACTTCTCACGAATTGCGTACGCCATTAAATGGCATTATCGGTTTAGCCGAATCTTTGATGGACGGGGTCGCCGGACAACTACCAACTCTGGCTAACCAAAACCTCGCCATGGTCGTGACCTCGGGTAAACGATTGTCTAACTTAGTCAACGACCTACTCGACTTTTCTAAACTCAAAGATCACAATTTGGTGCTACACACCAAACCTTTAGACTTACATAGCATGACCAACATGGTGATGACCATGTCACGGCCTTTGGTCGGCGAAAAACCACTAGAACTTATCAACAAAGTCCCCATCAACCTTAAGGCCGTAGAAGCGGATGAAGACCGACTATTACAAATTCTCCACAACCTAGTGGGCAATGCCATTAAATTTACCGAGCGTGGTTGTGTCACCGTGACCGCAAGACGACGTAAAGACTGGCTCAGGATCACCATCGAAGATACCGGCATTGGCATTCCTAAAGATAAGTTTGACTCTATTTTTGAATCTTTTGAACAGGTCGAAGACAGCGCCACTCGCCTACAAAGCGGCACAGGCCTTGGACTGGCAGTGAGTAAACAATTGGTAGAACTGCATGGCGGCACCATTGAGGTTGAATCTACGGTCGGTCAAGGCAGTGTATTTCACTTCAGTTTACCCACCTCAGAAGAACAGGCTCAGCCTGCTTCGGGTCAAGTAATATCACGACTGCATGTGCTAGACAATGCCACGCATACCATGACTTTAGAGGATGAAGACGAAGAGAAAAAACTCAAAGAAGGTAAAGTCTTTCCGGCCAATCTACACGACAACGATACCAATACGTTTCGTATTTTATTGGTCGATGACGAACAGATTAATCGTCAGGTACTGAAAAACCATCTGAGTATGCAAAACTATCAAATTGTCGAAGCCGCCGGTGGCCATGAAGCCCTACAAGCCATCGCCCAAAGTGAACCCTTTGACTTGGTTTTGCTCGACATCATGATGCCCAATATATCGGGTTATGAAGTCTGCCAACGACTTCGAAAACAATACCCGGTATACGACTTGCCAGTGATCTTTTTAACCGCCAAAAATCAAGTCGCCGATTTGGTACACAGTTTTGAAGTCGGTGCCAATGATTACCTCAGCAAACCCATCGCCAAGCATGAATTGTTAACACGAGTTAAAACCCACCTCAAATTGCTTGATGTGCACCGAAACCTCGAAAACAAAGTTGCCGAGCGCACCGCCGAGCTGCAACAGGCAACTCAGGCAAAATCTGAATTCCTCGCCAAAATGAGCCATGAAATTCGCACCCCGATGAATGCGGTGATAGGTCTGAGCCGGCTAACCTTAAAAACGCGGCTTGATCACCAGCAACAAGATTATGTTGAAAAAGTGGTTGATGCAGGCGAAGCCTTGCTTGGCCTTATCAACGATATTCTTGATTTTTCTAAAATCGAAGCGGGCAAGCTAACCATTGAAACCACTCGCTTTAATCTAGAAAAAATCATACAACGTTCAATCAACCTCAGCGCGATGAACGCCCATGCCAAAGGGCTTGAATTGATCACCGATATCGACAGCGATATCCCGTCAGTGCTGATGGGCGACCCTTTAAGGCTTCAGCAAATCATTGTCAACCTAGTTAATAATGCCGTTAAGTTCACCGACAAAGGGGCTGTTTGTATCAAGATAGCGCTAAAAGAAGATCACGGTGAACGGATGTTGATGCAATGCTCAGTTATTGATACCGGAATTGGCATGTCGCCAGAGCAACAATCTAAGATGTTCATGTCATTTTCTCAGGCTGATGAATCAGTCACCCGTAAACATGGCGGTACTGGCCTTGGTTTGGCTATCTCCAAACAGTTATGTGAATTGATGGGCGGGCAAATTTGGCTCGAAAGTGAATTGGGCACAGGTTCGGTTTTTCATTTTACCATTAATGTTTATAGAGCTCAGGAACAACTCGAAGCCCCGCACATAGATGCCGCTGTCATTGCCAACCTCAAAGTATTGGTGGTAGATGACATTGAGATGTCAAGAACCGTACTGGTCAATATTCTGGCCGAACTAGACATTCAAGCCGAACAGGCAGCCAATGGTAAAACCGCAATTAACATGATAACCACAGCCCAAGACAATGGCGAACCTTATGATCTGGTCTTAATGGATTGGCGTATGCCAGATTTAGATGGTATTGAAACTTCGCTGAAAATCCATCAGGCCCACCTCGAAATGGCCCCGCAAATTTTAATGGTCTCGGCTTACGACAAAGACGAAGCCAGAAGTCAGATTGACGATAGCCTGATCAATCAGTTTATTGAAAAACCGGTCAACAAGTCGACCCTGCGCGATGCAATCATTCTCATGTTAGCGGGTAATATTCCTCAGGTCCAAGACTTAGAAGAATCTAAATCTGTTGAGATCCCCAATCTGTCAAACAGCCATATTTTGCTGGTCGAAGACAATGCCATCAACCGTCAGGTTGCCAAGGGTTTCTTAAAAGACACTCACGTTAAAATCGATGTTGCCGAAAATGGCCTTATCGCACTAGAAAAAGTGCAAAGCGGCAAATATGACTTGGTATTGATGGACATTCAAATGCCCGAAATGGACGGCCTAACCGCTACATATCAAATCAGAAACACCCTTAAATTAACCGAACTGCCGATCATCGCCATGACCGCCCATGCCATGGAAGCCGATATCAGAAGAAGCAACGAAGCTGGCATGAACGAACACATCACCAAGCCCATTGACCCTGACATTCTTTACTCAACGCTTGCTCAGTACCTTGAAGTCTGTCAATCCGTGTTGCCACCGACCGACACCGAACAAGCCGTGTTGTCGAGTATAGCAACACAGGCGTTGCCCATCGATTTGGATGACGAAGCCGCGATGTTGCATCAATTGGCGCATGTTGATGGCCTTGATGCCCAACAGGCACTGGCCAAAATGAACGGCAGAACCTCTCTTTACCTTGAACTCGTTAAAGATTTTGACAAGCAACAGCGAAATTTAGTGCAAACCATTACCGACATGTTTGACACACAAGATTGGGTTGAGTTACATCGTACCGTGCATTCGTTAAAATCTAACAGTGCTTATATTGGCGCTTACGAAGTCTCACGTTTAAGTGAAGCGCTAGAAAATGCTTTAGCCGATGAACAATACGACAAATCTCTATTACTTAAGTTGTGCGCCCAATTAACACCAATAATGCAACAACTGGATTTAATTTACCCCGATGAAACGCCTGAAATCGTTAGTGAGAGTTTTTCTGTCGAAAAGCTCAAAGTCTCGCTAGGCGAAATTCAGCCGTTGCTTAAAGCATCAAACTTTGAGGTTGAAGAATTATTACCGGCCCTTGAGCTTTTATGTGAGCAAACAGAATACGCGCCAAAAGTCGGTGAAATTATCGAATTGGTTGATGATCTTGAATATGAAAAAGCCGCCGCACTGGCAGCCGATATACTCGCTGGACTTGATTGAGTTAGATGAAGTAAGACAATGGCGCTTTTAACTGCGCCCTTTTACTCGCTCAATTCACCGCTAGCCACTAATCCCTTGTAACCCATATCCCTTAACAACCCGGTTGGCCACTTCAACCAAGCTCATCTTAACCGCATCGGCAAAACCAGTACGCCCCACCCCTATCACAACTTGAGTATGAAATTGACCGTCTTGAAGCATTGCAAGTGCATTGTCATGCTCAATAATCCAACCCGGTTCAGTAAAATCTGCTGTAGAGGCAGCAAAGTCAGTATTGGCCACCACAATAAAATCGAACTCAGGCACTTTGGCTTCATCGCAGTACCACTGCGCTTTGAGCGCTTGGAAGTTTATCCATGCTTCGATATTGGCTAGTACTGGCTCGACCTGCTTTGATTGGGATGCCAGATATTGACTGGCTCTGACAGTGATAGGAAAACCTTGTTCCATAGTAGAGGCTGCTGTTAACTTTAGAGGATTTTAATCATGCCGTATCAGGGGCAAAGCTGCAAGGTACCATCATCTTTGTATGCTTGGTCGTTTTCTTTGTCTTGAATGGATATTCGCCAAACGTAGCAGCGTTTGGCATTGCCTTTGGGGATTTGGCTGATAAAGCTTTGTTTACTGCCATCTTCAACAAAACGCACCAAGTGGAGTTTCCCCGCTTCAATTTGGGTTATTTCAACTGGGTTTTCATACAAACCATTTTTCAGTTTTTTAAACCGTACTGTGGCCTTAAGGGCTTTGTTGTTTTGGCTGTTGATGGTCAATTCTATCGGGTGTTTTTTATGCCACATACCATTGAGCACATGTCCGGGTTTGAGTACAAGCGCATTTTTCTCGATTTTCTCAAGCTCTGGTACCCAGCCCTCAATGGTGATCTCGCCTTTGTTGTTCAATTCAAAGTAAAATTGCCATTTATCAAAATCCCAGCTGTGGGCACCCTCGCCTTTTTCAGCAATATTATGCACTGAGCTGTCAATATACTGTCTGTTATTTTGATCAACGGTTTGACCTGTGCGTTTAGCAAATTGGTTAACGTCGGCAAAAATACTGCGTATCAATCCACGTTTTCGATTCATTATGCGGCTATTGTGTTTTTTGCCTTTGCCTGGCGGTGATGCCAAGCGCACCAGAATATTGGCGATTTTGTTATCGACCACATACAACACAGTCGAACCCCCTTTGGGATTCTTA
>CALKGI010000203.1 GCA_938085045.1 uncultured Alteromonadaceae bacterium | reverse complement strand
TCAGGCCAAAAGCGTGAGCTGCGCCTTTAGCGCCAACTGTTACTTCTTTGTTTACTGCTGCTGATACTGGTGCGATGGCGAAAGCCAAAAGACCTGTTAATAATACCGCTTTAGATTTGTTCATTTTGTTCACTACCTTCTCATTTAAAATTATAGTTTTAATGTTTATGTTTCTAATCTTACTTGTAGATAAGCTTGTTAAATCTTGGTGTTTAACTGAACTTGATAACGTTTTGTACTCTTGCCTGAGTTAAAGGCCGTATTAATGTTTTTCTTGGTCGCTTGTTAAAACGATGTGACATTTTTAACATTTGAATTTTGATAGTGCAACTCTTTTTTTGAATATAAATTTAAATCAACATTGAATTTGACCCTTGTTAAAAGCTCAACAATGCAATAAAACAAGGCGCTACAGCCTTGTTTTGTGATACAAAAATAATTCCAAATTTATTTTAATTGTGTGTTTTTTGTGCGGCATAATCTTTTTAGTAGGTTTAGAAACACCAGAACAACGAAATAATTTGTTTATAAACAACTAATTACGATTAATTGAGTTAATATTAAACCGAATTTGGTGTTTTTTTATGATGTACGTTATTTGTATGAGAATGGTAACCATTGATACAATAAAATCTTGATCTCACTATTACCTTCAAACAACACAGAAGAACCCCACAAAACACCAGTGAATATTTACTCATAAAATATTCACAAATAGTAATGGTGAAATATTGCCTCCTCATTTATCTGTTAACATTTGTTCCTTTAGCTAAACAGGGTTCATGCAAATGAGTAGGCTTATTGGCAGGTTTTATTTCGTGGACCTAAATTAATTCTAGTCGGTGAATTAATTAGCATCAGCGAGAGTAAAGTCTCGTTCATCAATTGCATTGTGATTCATCTTTTATCGATATCACCAACAAAAATAAAATGCGCGCTTAACTTTGAGGTTAGTGAGCGTAATTACCTATATTCGAGCGTGACAGCCCTTTTTTGCCAGTTTTTACCACCAAAAACGCCACTTTGTCGTAAAACTGCCAATCCTTGTCTGATTTGATCGAACCAAAAGCGGCCAAAACCGATAATATTCGTTCCAAGTTAACCAATCAAACACCCAAAGAGACCCACTGATGAAAGCATTATTGACTGAAAACATGACATGCATCGCCGAAGCGACCGCTTTGACGGGTCTTTTCTCTAGTGTTTTGTTTGCCGGTGTGCAGTTTATTTTGTCAGTGATGTGATTTAACTCGTAGGGTTTGCGCTTACTTATTTTGAGCTGTCGTATTATGTCCTTTTTCATTCTTCGGACAATACAACTAACTGGTAACAGAGTGAGGCTTCGTAAGAGGCTGGTGGCACGGAGGCTCCGCAAGGGGGTCAAAGCATTTAATTTTGTCGAACGAAAAAGATTTTTGTTCGACAAAATCAAAAGCATTGACCCCGGCTGGTGATGGCGAGTAGATTGCACCGGCTGGGGTCAGTGCAAAATCAGAACTGATAAAAAGCGTTCATTGCCTTATAAAGGGAGTAAACATCCACCTTGGATGCAACCGCATACGGCGAGTGAATCGACAACACTGGCACGCCAAAGTCTATGACTTCCATATTATTGCGTGAAAGGTCGCTACCGATGGTACCGCCAGACGCTCTGCCTTTATACGTACTTGTTTGCCACTTAATCTTACTGTCGTCTAAATAACGACGAGTCCATGCGATATATTCAGAGTTGGCATTAAACCCACCGCCATATAGCTTGATGTTAACACCCATGCCCAGCCTTGGTGCATTGCCTAGCTCCCAAACGCCCGACCATGTAGGGTTAACACCCGGGTTTACATCGGTCGAAACAACCTTGGTTTTCTTAAGTGCTTTACGTAAAAAATGGTCGCTGTATTTGTCGCCCTGCTCTTTATATAGCAAATCAGCAATTAAATCGGTTAAGTAAGTCGATTTGGCACCAGTATTGTTGATGTTACCCACTTCTTCGTTATCAACCAAAAACGCCATGGCGGTATATTCTGGTTTGTCTTGTTGCATCACCGCTTTGACTGAACCATAAGCCGCTAACTTGTCGTCTTGGCCGTATGCCGCCACCATTGAACGGTCAAACCCGACATCACGCGGGGCCATGGCTGGCACCAATGACAATTCAGCAGAGACTAAATCTTTGACTGATATATCGTAGTTTTCTTTCAAAAAGGCGATAACTTCTTTTTTAACTGAGCTGTCTTCACCTGGCTTAGAAGCGATGATAACGTCTAACTCTTCTTTTTTAATCACATCACGATTGGTTCGTTTGCGGTAGTCGCGGTCTACGTGAGGGGATAAATCGGGCACCATCAGCACCGGATCGCCCGGTTTAAGCCCTATTGAGATATTAACAACAGTCCCATCGGTTTTATCTACCCGGCCTACCAGCGCCAGTGGCACATTAACCCATTGATAGTTTTTAATGCCGCCATGCACGTAGGTTTGAAACAATGCAAACCCTTGTTTTTCATATAAAGGGCGACCTTTGAGTTCAATGCGAGGCGAATCGATGTGAGAACCGACAATTCGAAGGCCTTCGGTCACTGGTTTTCTACCAATCACCATTAAAGTCATGGCCCTGTCGCGGTTTACATCATAAAAACGGGCACCGGGTTTTAGTACACTGTTGTCTGTTAGGCGTTTAAAACCGTTGGCTTCGGCCAGTTTTACGGTTTCTTCGACAAAACTCAGCTCGGTTCTGGCCTTATGAATAAAGGTTTTATAATCCTCGATATAGACATCCATTCGCTTTTTATCTTTAGACGACAATTCAAGCCATGACGACTTAGGTTTATCTTCTTTGGCGGCCACAGCCGGAAATTGACTGACCAAAGACAACGCCACAGCGGCGAATAAAGGACGTATGAGGGGGGTAAGTGACTTCATTGGAGCCTGCTAAATAGAACAAAGAGGGCAATATAGTAGAATAACCACCTTAAAAGGCAAGCAACCGGGTAACTATCAAGTGTAAAAAACTATTCAGCGGGGCTGATTAAACTTATGATACTGGGCATTCGATGCATATTATGCAGTTTAAGTGAGGGCCCAGTGCCATGGATAACAAAAACAGTGAGCCTTTTCGCTGGAATCTGATTAAAAAAGCCGCCGTTTTTCAATTAAAATTGGGCCTTGATGCTCTGCGCGACATTTTATTGAGTCCACTATCGCTGATACTTGTGGTCATTGATGTCGTGCTTGGTCACAATAAACAGCAAAGCCTCTTTATTGGGCTGATGAAATTTGGTCGTTTGAGCGACCGATGGATTAATTTGTTTGACGCCAAAGCAAGTTTTTGGGATCAGCGCAATAAAAGTGTCGACTACTGGCTAGGCCAAGTCGCCAGCGTAGTGAAAGAACAACAAGCCAACGGCAAGATGACCGATGCAGCCAAAGCCAAAATTGACGGTTATATGGCGCAAATAAACAAAAAAGTAGACAAAAAGACAGGAAAGAAAGACAACAGCAGCACCGACCTCGAAGAAAGTCAAAACCCACCAGCAACCAAAGCAGCGCAAACAGCCAAAGCAAACGATGAACAAACTTAAATATTTGACCAATTACCCACCACAGGTCATCACTGATGTACAAAAGCTGATTGATGAGGGCAAGTTAGGTCAGTTTATTTTCAATAAATACCCCACGGCCCACGACAAAACCTCGGCCCGTGCCTTGTACGACCATGCCATGGAGATAAAAAATACCTATTTACGTAAATCGGCGCCAGTCGGCAAGGTAGTTTACGACGATAAAATCCACGTGATTAAGGATGCGCTCGGTTTACACACTTATATAAGCCGAGTGCAGGGTAAAAAACTCAAAGCCAAAAACGAAATCAAGATATCGACTTTGTTTAAACGCGCACCCATTGAGTTTCTGAACATGATAGTCGTTCACGAATTGGCCCATATAAAAGAGAAAGACCACAACAAAGCGTTTTATCAGCTATGCCGCCATATGCAGCCGGAATATCATCAAGTTGAATTTGATTTGCGGGTGTATTTGACTTATTTGGAGTTTGGCGAGAGTTTGTATTAAATAAGTACCGTAGGCCAGATGCAGTTAAGCAAGATGATGTGATTGCGTAAGGTAGGAGCTGCGTCCCGCTGCGATAAATGGCGTAGCCATTTCAATATTGCCTGGTTTATAGAAACAATCGGACCCTGTAAATAATTCTGTGTAACTGCCAGTTCTAAATATAATCAATCAAACGGTCTTCGAATTCAACAACAATCGCGGCAGAGACGCTTCGCTTCTGCCGTGCCTACCTGTCTGGCATTAAGACTGAGCCGCGCCTACGCTCAGGTAACTTTCCACAACCAAACAACAAGCAATTGAACCCATTAGATCAGTAGATTATACAAACTGATACAAGCCCCTCGCCGAGCAGCACAACCTCACAATCCTACAAACTGACACTTTTTAACCCGTGCACTGTGCATTTATCAACCTCTATAATCCACGGCTGCGCGAATAAAAATGCATCTAAAGCGCAGTTTCACCGACTCAGTGAATGCCATAAAAAGCACCATATAAAAAAATAATAGAGGACAATAATAATGAAATTTAAAACAGCCACGCTGTTTGGCACACGCAATAGACTTAAGAATAACGCTTTGATATTAGCCGGGGCGTTGAGTTTGGCCGCTTGCACCAGTTTACTACCCAGTGAATTGGCGCTTAACAAAACCAAATACGACAAACCCATCGGCCCCGAAAAGCCAGGCATGCATCAGGCAATGATGCGCATGTCGGGCGGTGAATACTCCGACACTTTGGTTAAACAAGCCAATCAACAATTCAAACGCCAGCAAATGCGCCACCAGCTAGTGCAAAAATCGTTACAAACTCGTGGCGTCACTGCTGAAACTCAATTTGCTGTACCACAATGGCAATTAAGAGGGCCGACAAACTTTAAAGGCCGTGTTACCGCAGTAGTCGCCAACCCGGCTAACCCAAACACCGTATATGTCGGTGCAGCGCTCGGTGGCGTGTGGAAAAGTACTAATGGCGGCACCAATTTTACCCAGATTTTTGATGGCGCAGGCAGCCCATCTATCGGCGCATTGGCACTAGACCCTAACAACGCCAACATTGTGTATGTTGGCACTGGCGAATCAAACCCCGGCGGCGGTTCGGTCACTCATTTGGGTGATGGCCTTTGGCGTAGTAATGACGCAGGCCAAACTTGGCAACATCTGGGTTTAGACAACAGCCTTCGTATAGGCTCTGTTGTTATCAACCCCAACAACTCCAACGAAATATTCGTAGCCGCTGTGGGCAGCTTATTCACTTCATCGACTCAAACCCGGGGTGTATTTCGCAGCCTTGATGGCGGTCAAACTTGGAACCAAGTATTAACAGGTGCCAACGGGTTTACTGGCGCAATTGACGTGCAAATGGACCCGCAAAACTCTAACCGCTTATATGCAGTATTATGGGAGCATTTTCGCGCTACCGACAATCGTGATTATTCAGGTACTGGCAGTGGCGTTTGGCGCTCTGAAGATGGCGGTAATAACTGGAGCCAGTTGAGCGGTGGTTTACCGGCCAAGGGCAACAAATATGGCCGAATTGGTATTGCAGTGGCGCCTTCAGACCCAAGCCGTGTTTACGCGGCATATTCTGGCGAAGATGGTGGTTTTAGCGGATTCTATCGTTCTGACAACTACGGCAACAGCTGGACCAAAACCAATGGTTCGTATAACTGTTCGACCTTTTGTTGGTGGTTTGGTGAGTTAACCGTTAACCCAAATGACAAAAACAACGTATTTGGCCATGCTATTAGCCTTAATTCTTCAACCAACGGCGGCAACAGCTTTAGCACTTACAGCAAAGGTTTTCATGCCGACCAACATGCCATGTGGTTCTCGCCAGACGGCAACACAATTTTTGAAGGCAATGACGGTGGCATCTACCGCTCAACCAATGCGGGCAGCAGCTACACTCACTTGCCTTTACCCATTTCACAGTTTTATGCCATTGAAGTCGACCCTTCAAACCACAATAAATTGTTAGGCGGTTTGCAAGACAACGGCTCGGGTTACACCACCAACGGCAGTACTTGGAATAACCTTAATGGCGGTGATGGTTTCACTGTTTTAGTTGATAACACCAAAACCGACTGTATTTATTCTGAGTCGCAAAACGGCAACATTTACACCACTTGTGGCGGCAGCGTGAATATTAGTGGTCGCAAACCATGGCACACCCAAATGATGTTCGACGAAAGCGACAATCGTACTGTATATTACGGTTCACAATATCTGTACCGTACCACTCGAAGCGGTTCAAGCATCAGCTCGCCAGTAAAAGTATCGAACACCGACTTCTCTAATGGCCCATACAGCGGCAGCTTCAGCAGCAGTTACGGCACCATCAGTTCTATTCACATTCCAAAAAGTGGCAACGGTAACACCATTTACCTAGGCACCGATGACGGTAATGTTTGGGTCAGTCGCAACCGTGGTGATAGCTTTGCACAAATCGATTCTACCCTGCCAAACCGCTGGGTCACTCGCGTGACGGGCGATCCTAAAAACGATGCGATTGCTTATGTTAGCTTCTCAGGTTTTAGAAATGGCGAGTCGGCAGCTAACTTATATCGCACCGACAACTACGGCCAAAGCTGGACCAACATATCTAATGGTCTGCCTAACTCACCCGTATCTGACATTTTGATTGACCCCACCTACAGCGCAACTTTATATGCTGCAAACGATTATGCGGTTTATGTGTCGTACAACACAGGCTCTAGCTGGCAGATTTTGGGCAGCGGCCTACCGGTAACCTTGGCAAGCGATTTAAAAATCGTTGAAGAAGGTAGCGAATTGGTCTTGCACGCAGGCACTTATGGCCGTGCCATTTACTCGGTGAGATTAAACGATGTTCAACGTGGCGGCGATGGTACCACAATCCCGACCGAACCCGTGCTTGAAAATGGCGTAACGCAAAATATCCCTGACTTATCGAACAAAGCGTCGACCTACTTTAAATTCGAAGTGCCTGAGGGCATGACAGATGTGAAAGTAACCACCAGCGGCAGCAATGGCGATTTAGATTTGTACGTTCGCAAAGGCGTAAAACCTACTCTTGATGTTTATGATTGCAGCTCAACTTCGGGTACCAGCAATGAAACTTGCAGCCCGGGCAACAGCGCTGGCCTGTACTATGTTCAGGCTTATGCATGGTCACCATTCACCAACGCCACTGTTACTTTGAGTTATTCGCAAGATACCGGTAACACTGGCGGATTGGCCAATCATCAATGGACAGATGTACCAGCGAGCGCTTCTAAAGAAAGCATCGAATATTATGTCGATGTGCCAGCAGGCACCAATTCACTGGTATTCAAAACACAAGGTAATAGTGGCGATGCCGACCTTTACGTTAAGTTCGGTGCCAAAGCGAGCACCAGTGTTTATGACTGTAAGTCGACTTCGTCAACCAGCAGCGAAACTTGCACCATGAGCAATATTCAAGCGGGGCGTTACCACGTTACGGTTCATGCTTGGAATGCCATATCTGGTACTCAGGTTAAGGTGGATGTTGATTGATTTGAATTCGTGACTTGAAGCTTAAAAGCTGCCCTTAATCAAAGTTAAGGGCAGTATCAAACGCTTGTTAGTGCTGTTCAACGGCCAGTTTAAACATGGGTGTTAGTAACTTATTACCAAATTCACTCATATGATCGCCATCATAGTAAATTGGACGCCCATCTATTTGCGCCATACATTTACCGTTCTGGCATAAATAGGGGATAGGATCTAATACTTGAATATCATTGATAAGCGCCACTTCATTGATTAGATTTCTTATCCGACCGTTCCTTTGAAGGTATAGGTCATGATCGATTGATAAATCGTAATCGCCATTTTCTCGTAAAAGGTTTCTAGCCAGTGTCTTAGGCACATTTTGTCTCATTTCAGGCGTAGGCTGAACAATATAAACCGGATGGCTAACGCGAAGCTTCTCAATTGTTAAACTTAAATTAATCTTTAATTCATCGAATAACGCATCTTCGGCCTTTTTGTATTGATTGGTAAAATAGATAAAAGGTTGAGTATCTTTTATAGTTCCAACCCTTTGAGGGTTAGATTGGCCATATAAATATACACCAGTTCTTGTGATCCAAAACACTGGCACACCTTCATAGTTAGATTTTAAATACTCAATTCGACGAATATTCTCTTGATAACAACTATGGTTTCCAGTAGCAGACTTCATATTCAATACCAACGGACAGCCCGACCTTGTTAAGGCAATGATTCCTTCTTGGTTTAAATCAACAGAATGTGCGACGGCTGATGTTAAAGCATCTGCGTGACTATCTCCTACAACAATGGCCTTAATATTGTTTTCATTACCCACATAACAAGGGAACTTACTAGCACTCAAACATTCATAAGTGTTCATGTTTATCGCTTCATTATTTGCCACGACTACGGCATCAGAATAGTGCCCTTCAAAACCATTTGACACAAAAACGCCACTGCCCAAAGTGCCAACAGCCAACATGATATGAACGGGCTTACATTTTAGGTAATCGAACAGGCGACCAAAATCATTGCGAAACTTAAGTTTTTCAATATATTTATGACTGATAAAACCCAGCAACATTGACAAACTAATCCCCAAATAAACGAAGCTTTCACTCAATGAGAAGTAATAAATGGCAACAACTAACGGCCAATGCCACAAGTAAATTGAGTAAGACCAAGCCCCGATTTTTTGGGAAATGATGTTACTGGTGATAAAGCTATCATTACGCTGTGCTTGAATGACAAGAAACGAACCAAACACTGGAAAAAAGGCCAAGTAACCAGGCCAAAGGTCTAATTTAGAAATTAAGAAGTAAGAACTAATAATTAAAGCCAAACCTAACCATTCAAATAGTTTTTTTCGTTCTTCTTTTAAGGTCATTGGGAAAAGGTAGGCAACACCGCCTATCATCATTTCCCACGCTCTAGTTGGTAGTAAATAATAAGCAGGATTTGGCCATTTGTAAGTAACGAAAACGCAGAAAATAAAACCCAATATAGTGCCAATTAAAACGGCTACTTTCATCGCCTTAACAGACATAAACTTTCGCAAAACAACAAGCGCGATTGGATATATGATATAAAACTGCCATTCAGCAGATAACGACCAGGTGTGTAATAACCACTTCCCGTGGGATGCTGCGTCGAAATAACCAGACTCGCTCCAATAGGTGACATTCGATACAAACCCTAAACTACTGGCAACGTGCTTACCTAACATCATGTAATCCACGGGCGTGAGATAGAACCAGCCAAATACCAGTAAAACGAGACAAAGAATCGCTAATGCAGGAATGATCCTATTTGCCCGTGCAACATAAAACCTCAAAATAGAAAAGTTTTCTTGTTCTATTGCTCTGAATATTATTCCAGTCATTAAAAAGCCTGAAATAACAAAAAAAACGTCTACACCAGCGAAGCCGCCCGGCATCCATGACGCATTAAAATGAAATAGCACAACAGCAATAACTGCAATGGCTCTAAGTCCGTTTATGTCTTTTCTAAATAGCAAAATATTGCTCTCATTAAATGACTAATCTATGAGGCGTATTTTATACAAATAACAAAACAAGGGTATTATTATTTTTCAAATGTGGCAAAGCGAGTAACCAGTACCACTTGGTCACGTTGCCACTTTCAAAGGCTGTTGTGTTTTTGTCTGTCATTTTGTGCCGTTTGCGAATGCCCCCGATTTATGTGCCATACTTAATAGCTTACTTTTAGCTAATTATCGACGTAGACAGGTTACCGAGGATCTCAACCCACCATGTTATCTAATACACTGCCAAAAATTCTCATTGTTGACGACGAAAGACGTAATCTAAAAATATTGACGAATTTGCTCCGAGGTGAGGCAGAGGTTAGTGCAGCCAAAGACGGCGAGCAAGCGCTAGAGCGAGTTAACACTCAATTGCCAGACTTGATTTTATTAGATATTGTGATGCCCGACATGGATGGATTTGAGGTGTTAAGGCAGCTAAAACAAGACGAAACAACCGCCCGCATTCCAGTGATATTTATTACCGGTTTAAGCTCTCCAGATGAAGAAAAAAGGGGGCTTACAATGGGGGCGCAAGACTATATTTATAAACCGTTTTGCCCTGAGGTAGTCAAATCTAGAGTGGCCACGCAATTGAAGATTGCACGCCAAACCAAACAACTACAACAAGCCATGCTTAAAGAAAAAATGTCTGCGCTGGGCACCCTAACCGCCGGGATCGCGCACGAAATCAACAACCCAATAAACTTTGCCCATGTCGGGGCCTCTAATCTTGAAGTCGATTTACGTCACTTCAAAGAATTTATCTTTGATTTGGCAGGTGAAGATGCAGCCCCAGAGATATTAGAAAGCTTCACCCAAAAGTTCGAACCCTTACTATCTCACGTTAACACCATCAAAGAAGGCACCACCCGAGTTAAATCGATTCTAAAAGACTTGTGGACCATCACTCAAAACGATGGGATTGAAAAAATGTCTGTTGATTTAGGCCATTGTATTCAATCAACTTTAAATATGATCAGCACCAACTTTCTCGACAGCGTGACGTTTTCAGCCAATATTGGCAAAGTGCCGTTAGTTTATGGTTACCCCGCCAAACTCAGTCAGGCTTTTATGAATGCACTGGTTAATGCCGCTGAATCAATAGAACGAAAACAACAACGCAATCACCCCGATCAACACGGACAAGTGGTTATTAGCTGTTCGCATTTACCAGGGAAAATCTCTATTAGCATTGAAGACAACGGCGATGGTATGGATGAGATTGTGCTGCAGAAAATATTTGAACCCTTTTACACCACCAAAAAAGTCGGCCATGGTACCGGATTAGGCATGTCAATTGCGCTGGCCAATGTGCAAGAACATGAAGGAGATATTGAGGTAGAGTCAATCCTCGGCGAGAAGACCATCGTCACCATCATCCTGCCCGAGTAACGTATTATTTAACAAAACATCTGTATTTAATAACTCAAGGAGCGCTTGCGCCACCTTAGCCGCTTTAGCAAATTCAACATCATCGACATAAGTCACCATACTTTGCACTTGCTCTGCATAATCACAACCATGGCATTGCGCTTTCATATTGCCAAGTAAATCTTCTGCAGAAAAATCGGTTGTTCTTAACAAGGGCAGTAATTCCTCCAGTTGCCCAATCAATTGGTTTATATCAAAAACATCATCACTTTGAGCTAGCACATCGTATTGTAATGCTTCGTCCATTGCATCCACTAACTTTTGTAAATCGCAACATAACACTTCTAAATCCGTCAGTTTATATTGTGTTTTTCCATAGGTATCTTCTAGCGAAGCACTGAGCTGCGAAATGTCGTAAGCACCAATAAAAGCACCATTGGATCTAAGAGAATGCACCACACGGTGTATTTCGGTCCAATCTTGGCGTTGTTCGAGCTGTCGCAAAACCTTAGGTAATTGTCCTTCCATTTTGACAAATTCCCTAACCAAATCAAGATACAAGGATACTCTGCCGTTCATTCTGGCCAAAGCATTGCTACTGTCTAATCCCTCGATAGAAATTAACCGTTCAAGGAGTCTGGCGGTTTGTGGTGATACTACCTCTGTGTGAGGTGCTTCATTAGATAATATTGTCCCTTTTATTTTGTGTCCTAAATGAGTCGATAAGATTTGGTAAAGTGCTTCTGGCTCAAAAGGTTTGGCCAAATGATCGTTCATGCCGCTGAATTTATAGTGGGCATCAACACCCACCATGGCGTGGGCAGTCATGGCAATAATGGGTATTTCGGTGTGCTTTAGCTTATTTCGAATTTCTTTGGTCGCGGTAATGCCATCCATTTGCGGCATTTCTATGTCCATTAATATCAAATCAAACGCCTGCCTTTGCAGTTTATTGAGTCCGTCGATACCATTTATGGCTGTCACTGTTGTGACACCAGTGTCATTTAAAAAACCCAACGCAACTTGCCTGTTAATGGCGTTATCTTCAACCAATAAAATAAGGCAATCCGACAAATCGGGGGCCCCTTTTTGATTTTCTTGTGCATTTTCTCCGGCCAGATGTTCACCGCTAAGTAAACGGGTAATGGCATCGTGAATTTCGTTTCGCTTTATTGGTTTTTCGATAAGATATTGAACTTTTTCAGGGACTTGTAACTTTAATTCATCTTTATCATAATGGTCTACCATCAATAGGTAATGCGGCATTGTTTCAACACACGCTTCAATTTTGTCTAAAATGGTCAGTGCATTTAAATCAGGTAGTAACCAGTCGAGTAAAATCAAATCGTAAGCCACCCCACCAACAGCCGCCATCATGATTTTTTTTATGGCCGCTTGGCCTGTGCCCGCCCATTCGCATTCAGTGCCAAAATTATTGAGCAGGTTAACCAAAGCCCCACCACTAATGCTCACATCATCAACCACCAGCACTTTAAGGCCTCGAAATGGGCAATGTTCAGGTTGGTATTTAAGCATTCCACCATGCTCTTGGAGCACGGTAAAATGAAAGCTCGACCCTTTATCTAGCTCACTTTCAACCCAAATTGTGCCGCCCATCAGCTCGCAAAGCTCTTTGGCAATGGCCAAACCCAGCCCGGTGCCGCCATACACTCGGCTAACCGATTCGTCGGCCTGAATGTATGATTGAAATAATTGACTTTGTTGCTCAGGTGTCATGCCACAACCGGTGTCAATCACTGAAAACTGCAACATCAGCCAGTCGCCTCGATTTTCTTTAACCCGCATGCGCAAGCAAACCGTGCCTTGCTGGGTAAATTTAACGGCGTTATTCACTAAGTTAACAATAATTTGTTGAATTCTATAAGGGTCACCCCCCAAACGACCCGGCAACTCGTCGCCCCAATCAATCACCAATTCCAATCCTTTATCGTGGGCGTTAATGGCGCTTAAGTTTACCGCTCTGCCTATCATTTCATCAAAAGCATAGTCGGTGTGTTCAATGCTTAACTCACCGGCTTCTATTTTCGAAAAGTCGAGAATGTCGTCTATCAGACTCAACAATGATTTGCCTGAATCGAGTACTTTTTCAATGTAATCGCGCTGTGCGTAATCGAGGTCGGTTTTCAATGCTAAGCGGCTTAAACCGATGACTGAATTCATTGGCGTGCGAATTTCATGGCTCATTTTAGCCAAAAAATCTGATTTTGCTGCCGTGGCATTTTCTAACTCATTAGAACGTTGCGCCAGCTCAAAAGTTCTTTGTGTCACCATGCGTTCGAGATTACGGTTAATATCAAGCAAAGTGAGGTGGGTTTTGACCCTAGCCATTAACGACTCTTTTTTAATCGGTTTGGTCAGGTAATCATTGCCACCAACTTCAAAGCAATGTACTAAGTCCATCACTTCGTTTTGCGCCGTTAAAAACAGCACGGGTAAATCTTGTACAGGGTATTTTTCGCGGATTTTTTTACAAACATCAAAACCCGACATACCCGGCATAACAATATCGAGCAAAATCAAATCAAACGGTGTGCCTTGCTCAACAAGTTTAAGTGCATCGGTACCATTGGTTGCCTCAACCCGGTGATATGACTCAGCCGAGAGAAAATTATCGAGCAACTTACGATTAACAAACTCATCATCAACAATCAAAATACGAAAAAACTTTTGCTTCTCTTGCAAGACACTAACTGGGGCTTTTGTTTTGAGTTCTTTATTTGGTACCTTAACAGGTTCAACATCTGGCACTTGGGCCTTTCGCACCACCGGGGCCTTAGCATAAACGTCAATATCGAGTTTATCTGGCACATCTGTCGTTGTTGCCAAATCAAAGGTAAATGTTGCGCCTTTGCCCAGTTGAGATGATACGTTTATTTGACCGCCGTACAAACCAACCAATCGTTTGACCAATGATAACCCTGCTCCAATAAAACCATGCTCGGCGAGCGGCGTTTCTGCACTTTGACTAAAAAGTTTAACAATACTGCTTAACAGCTTGGCTTCAATACCCGCACCACTGTCATGCACGCTAACTCGTAAACGCTCGCCTTGTTCATCGGCAGTAATAGCGATATTGCCTTTGTCGGTATGATTAATAGCATTGGCAATTAAGTGATGCAAAATTTGTTGTAGATGCGCTGCATCAACTTGCACCGCAGGCAACCCCATCGGCACAGCATTAACCAACGTGACTTGGCTTTCTTCAAATAAATCTTGCACTGTGTCTTGTAAACCGGATAGAACGTGCTCAGTCAAAACTCGGACATCAACAGCCTTGTTGTAGAGTTTGTTGTGGTTTTTAATCTCATCATTCAAGCGCGTTAATGTCACTTGGTTATCGAGTATTTTTTGCTTAGCCGACAGGCTGTAGTGAATCAACCAGCCCAATAGAGCCAGCAATATTAAGAAGATAATTAGAATGGGGTACGACATATAACCAATAAATGACAAACTGGGAACGTTGATATAGCATAGCTTATATAAGTAGAAGTAGCCTCAACGCCTACCTCTAACCTTAGAATAGACCTTAACAACAAAGTCTTTACTGCGAAACCTTCGCCAGCAATTTCAGCGCCGTCTCACCAGCGGCATCAAATTCAATATCATCAACATCTGCGAGCATGCCTTTAACGGCATCAATATATTCGGTGTCTTCGCATAAGATAATCATTTCGCCGAGTAAATCTTCGGCGTCAAAATTGGTGGATTCGAGCAAGGGCAACAACGCTTTAAGCTGGGAGGCGAATAAAACTGGGTCATAATCAACCTTGACCACAACTTCGCTATTATGAACAAAAATGACTGACAATTGCGTCATCAAGCCCTCTAGTTCTTCACACAATTTATCGAGCAATGCCCTATCGTGTTTGCCCAAACCAAAGCTGTTTTCAACCGCCTCGCTCAATTGTGCCACCTGATAAGCACCAATAAAACCGGCATTAGATTTTAGAGAATGTATTTTGCGATACAGTTCATCCCACTGTTGCTCATCAAAAAAATCACTCAACGATTGCACCAAAGCAGAATCTAACAAGGTGAAATCTCTAACCAGTTTTACGTAAAGCTCAGTTTTTCCATTAATTCTGCTCAGAGCATGCGTTGTATCCAAGCCATTAACCCGTTTTAATTGTTCAATCAACCCACTAGATTGAGGGGTATCATCACTCACTGGTGCTTCTGGCATTGGCTGCGGGTGACCAACAGGTTTTTTCTCACCCAAATACTCAGATAAAATTTGATAGAGCTTGGCCGGTTCAAATGGTTTACCCAAATGACCATTCATACCAGCCTCTTCATATTCTTGATTGTTATCGGTCATCACATGGGCTGTCATGGCAATAATCGGCAGTTCGTGCAGCTGCAAGTTTTCTCTAATGGTTCTTGTCGCGGTAATGCCATTCATATGCGGCATTTCTATGTCCATCAACACCAAATCAAATTGGCTTTGACGTAACTTTTGCAAAGCCTCAATACCGTTGTTTGCCTTGACCACGCTGACACCAGTATCAGCCAAAAAGCCCATAGCGACTTGCCGATTAATCGCATTATCTTCAACCAGCAAAATAACAAACCCGGTCAAGTTAGGTATAACGAGCCCTTCATCTTGTGTTTCGGCAAGCTCTGGCATTTCGCCAGACATCACCCCAACGATGGCCTGATGCAAGTCACTCATACCAACGGGTTTTCGCAGCGGATGCAACCATGGCCAGCGCACCGCGTGCGTATTGGCGCCAGCTTTGTGATAATGACCCGCCATCAACAGGCACGATGGCATTTGCTTAATAGAACTGTCCAAATATTCTAATGTGGCGATACCATCGAGTTGGGGCATCGACCAATCCATTAATATCAGGTCATATCCTCTGTCCAGTCGGTCATTGTCAATCACCAACTTAATCGCATCTTGGCCATTATTGCTGTGCTCGCAAGCAAACCCCAAAGTGCGGAGCATTTTGCTTAACACCTGTGCCGACAGTGCCATATCGTCAACCACTAAAGCTTTAAGCCCACTAAAGGGCGGCTCGGCAAACGCCACTTCACCAACGCCTTTTACCTGCACGGTGAAATGAAAGACGGTACCTTTGCCAACCTCACTTTCAAGCCAAATTTTACCCCCCATTAATTCACACAACTGCTTTGAAATGGCCAATCCTAACCCGGTGCCCCCATGCGTACGACTGACAGAATCATCGGCTTGGGCAAACGATTGAAATAATTTTTGCTGTTGCTCGGGTGTCATGCCAATGCCGGTATCAATCACCGAGCAATGTAGTAGTAATTCTTCGCCGTGCGCTTCTTCAATTTCTATGTGTAAACAAACCGCACCAGTTTCGGTAAACTTGACGGCATTATTAACCAAGTTGACAATAATTTGCTGTATTCTCAGCGGGTCGCCGCGCAACTTGTTAGGTACTTCGTTATCTACGTCGGTGACAAGTTCAAGACCCTTTTCGTGGGCATTCATGGTACTGAGCGTAATTGAACGCGAGATCACATCTTCAAGCTCAAATTCGACCTGTTCAATGGTCAATTTTCCCGCTTCTATTTTCGAAAAGTCCAATATATCGTTTATCAACCCCAGCAAAGATTGACTGGCATCTTTCACCTTCGAAATACAATCGCGCTGATGTGCGTCCAATTGGGTTTTTAAGGTTAGGTGACTTAGCCCTATCACTGCATTCATGGGGGTTCTGATCTCGTGGCTCATTTTGGCTAAGAAATCTGATTTGGCATCGGTGGCTTTTTGCAGCTCAATTGCTCGTTGGCGCAATTGAGTGGTTTGTAAATCAACAATACTGCGCAGTTCGTTGGCACGCTCTATTAAACTTTTATTGCGCCAACGCATCAATAAATGCAATAACATTAGCGTAGAAAATACGTATATCGCATAAGCCCAAATATTACGATACCAAGGTGGGGATATTACAAATTGCAGCGCTTTTGACTCAAACACTGTGCCAAAAGCATCTTTTGCTCGCAGCCCAAAACTATACTTGCCCTCTGCAAGCTTACTATATTGCTTTTCGTCGAGCGTGCTCCAACTAGACCAATCGTCGTCAAACCCGGTCAGTTTATATTGATATTGACGGTCGCCCCGGCTGGTATAAGCGGCAAATGCATAGCGAAATAACAAAGTGCGACCATAGTCAACCACGCCCCCTTTGGTGCGCGGCATCAGCTTCAAATCTTTACCCAACATCTTAACTAGTGGCAACAGTACATTTTGTTGCTGGCCTTGATTGGTGGTGCGTGACATTGGTAAATCAAACCGCCACAACTTACGACTCGCCACCACCCACGATACACCATCAGCCTCGGTATAAACCAAGGTTGGCAGCAGCTTAGAAAACCACTGGTATTCGCGTTCATACCAAATATGGCCACCATCAGCTTGCTTTTGAGCAACCGATAATTTGTAGATGCTAATACCGCTTGTCAGGTGCTGAGGGTTGTTATTTTTAATTAGCGATAAATAATCAGTTGAGTCTTCTAAGGCAATCACGCCTTCATCTTGCAATTTAACAGTGCTGTTGTCGGCCACAAAACTTTGAGTTGCGTTATCGAACCGGAAAAGCCCTTCGCTACCCAAAAACACCATTTGCCCATCAACTTTTGCAAAAGACCTAAAACCTCTTGGCAAACCGTTGTTTTGATCAAAAGACTGTACGGTTGGCGTTGATTCCAGCGAATGTTGAAACTCAAGGCGCTTTACTGAACCTGTTGCATCAAAAAGCCAAATTCGTCTAGGTCCCTCGATGCCGATACCCACCGTTGCCGTGTTTATCGTCAATTGGGCCACCGCCCGATATTGCCAATAACCCGACTCAAATCGCAATAAACCCAATCCTTTGTCATGGCCAAACAAAACCTGTGTTTGAGCCTCATCGTCGGCAGTTACAGGCAATAGCGCCATCGTAGTCAAGCCAGAGCTGGCACTGTGATCAAGTTGAACCAACTCATTTTTTTTAATTTGGTAGACTGACTTGTTGCAAGCAGCCAATAATCCCTGCTTGGTCGGCAACAGTGCAAAACAACTACGAATATCTGCCTGCGTACCATCGAATAAATTAACAAACCCATTATCTTCTTCTCGCGGGTAAGACCGAAAAAGCCCACTACTAGTAGACACGTATAGCGCGCCTTCGTAACGAACAATATCCCTTATTGTGCCTTTTAACTGTTCAAAGTAAGTTAATGGTGACGAGACCGCAATTCTATCAATACCGTTTTCGGTACCAAGCCAAAGTCCCTGTTGAGCATCTTCAAACAGTACATTGATAGTGTCATCAGAAAGTCCATCTGAGGTGGTCATATGACGCACCGTTCGTCCCTGTTTGTCGAGGATCCATAAGCCTTGGTGTTCACCTTCTACGGCTAACGCCAGCAATCCATTTCTCAACGTTATTGCAGTATAAATTCGGCTTTTTTGCAGAATGTTGGTGGCTTTACCTTTGAGCTGCCAAGCCACAAATTTTTGTTTGTTCAATACAAAAACGCCCTTTCGCTCGGTAACCGCCAGCAGTTTTCCATCGGCTTTCAACAGCGCTCTGACCATTTTATCTTTGAAAAATGCGCCATCAAGCATTCGAGTTAAACGGCCATTGTTCAACTCGTACAAACCCATTGATTCGCGTTGAACATAGAGCTTGTTATCAACCACAAACAATCGTTTGAATTTTCCGTCATCAGCGGGGATCATCACCATTGATTGCTGATCTCGCCAAAAGTAGATGTGTTTAGAGCTTCTGAAATAAACCCCTTCGGGTCGCACTGCTATGTAGGTGATGTTGCCTACGGCGTCAACGTTATTACTCACTAAAGTCGTTAAGTCATTAAAGGTCATCGCCCCTTTTTCATCAATGACGAAATAACCAAACCCACCGGGGTAACCTGCGAATAAACGACCATGGGTGTCGAACTTTAGCGATCTGCCATGCCTGTTTTGCCCACCAATCACCAACGATAGTCGATTGCCATCAAATTTGAACAAGTTGAGGCTATTGGCGAA
>CALKGI010000202.1 GCA_938085045.1 uncultured Alteromonadaceae bacterium | reverse complement strand
AAACCGGCGATTTGGTGCGGGTTGATGCCCATGGCGATTTGGTTTTTGTCGGTCGCGTGGATGACCAAATCAAATTACGTGGTTTCAGAATTGAATTGAACGAAATTGCCACGGTATTGCTCGGGGTAAACGGTGTTAATGAAGCGCTGGTGCTGCTGGTTGAAGAAGATGAACATAAGTTTCTTGCCGCATACATAGCGTGTAACGCGCTATCAGATGAAGGCATCAGTGAACAGGCCATTATTGCTCAGGTGATAAACGACTGCCAAGCACAAGTTACCCATCATTTGTCTGATTACATGCATCCATCAACTTATAACGTAATGGCTCGCTTGCCAGTAAACCCCAATGGCAAAATAGACAAAAGAGCATTACCAAAACCCCAACTTGTTGCCGTTGACGATTATGAACCGCCACAAAACGATATCGAGCAAAAATTGGTGGCCATTTATGCCGAGTTACTGGGCTTAGATGAAGCCAAAATCAGTGTGTCGAGCAGCTTTTTCTCGCTAGGTGGCCATTCATTACTAGCAACCCGCTTGGTTAGCCAAGTTGAGCAACAATTTAATATTGTCATCGAACTTAAGCAGGTATTTTCTGCCAGTTCCACCCGAGAATTGGCCGAGGTCATTGGCGCTTCGACTGACAACAAAGTGCAAGTGATAGAGCGCTATGAAGGGGATGCACCAACACGCTTGTCTTTTGCCCAACAACGCTTGTGGTTTATCGACCAAATGGAAGGCCACAGTGCACATTACAATATTCAAATGCCCATTCGGTTGACTGGTAAAGTGAATATTTCGGCGTTAACAAAGGCATTCAATCATATTATTGAGCGCCACCAAGTACTGCGTTCGGTTTATATAGAACAACCAGAACATGCCATACAGCACATTCGCAACATGACTGAAATTGACTTTAATGTGAAGGTTGACGACTTAAGTGAATTCTCACCCAGCGAAGCACAAAAACAGGTTAACCAATTAGTTGAAGCTGATGCCCTCAAACCGTTTAATTTGAGCACAGATTTAATGTTGCGCGTAGGTTACATCAAGCTAAAAGACGATACTGGCGTGTTGATTATCAACATGCACCATATCGCCTCAGATGGTTGGTCGCTAGACGTGCTAACGGGTGAATTATTTGCTTTATACGATGCGTTCAATCAAGGCAAAGCCAGCCCATTGGCACCACTTGAAATTCAATATGCCGATTTTGCCCATTGGCAAAGAAAATATCTGGCGGGCGAAGTATTAGATGCCCAATTGAACTATTGGGCGCAACAATTAGCTGACCTGCCAGTCGCCCACGATTTGCCTTTAGATTATCCACGCCCGCCAATAAAACAATATCAAGGCAATATTGTCACCTCACAATTATCTGCACGCACCGCCCAGCAGTTACTCACAGTGGCTAAACAACATGAGTTGACCCCCTTCATGTTGTTACATAGTGCATTGTCTTTGGTGGTGGCGCGTCACAGTAATAGTGATGATATTGTCATTGGCACGCCAATCGCCAACCGTTCACAAGCAGCACTTGAGCCGTTAATAGGCTTTTTTGTCAATACCTTGGTGTTGCGCTCATCGACCAATCACGACACGTTAGCAGATTACTTTGCCCACATTCGCCAGTTGCATTTAGATGCCCAGTCAAATCAGGATGTGCCTTTTGAGCAATTGGTCGAGCTTTTAAAAGTGCCCAGAAGCACCGCTATCACCCCAATTTTCCAAATAATGCTGACCACCAACACCGATTTTGGTATTAACGATACTCAGGCAGATGAACAAAACCCAGAACAAAACGGCACTTCGAATATCGTTATCGAGCCTTATCAATCAGACGTTGTTGTGGCCAAATTTGATTTGAGTGTTCAAATAGGCATTAACGACAATGGCGGGGATATCAGTTGGAGTTATGATGTCAGTTTGTTCACCGAGCAACACATACAACAGTTAAACAACCATTTGTGTTGTTTGCTTGAAGGTTTAAGCCAAACCCAGAGCCAAACCCTAAACCAAGACAAAAGCCCAGCGCCCCATGCCCTGCCTATGCTGTCGCAAAGTGAGTTTGATCATTTGCTGTATGAGCTAAATGACACCAAAGCCCCCTTGGCTTCTGCCTCTGCTGCTGCCCCTGATGCTAAACAAGCGCAATATGTTCAGCAGTTATTTGAAAAACAAGCGCTGCATTACCCAAACAATATCGCCGTGGTCTTTAAAGATCAGCAACTGAGCTATAAACAACTCAACGAAAAAGCCAACCAGTTGGCGCATTACCTCAAAGAGCAGCACAGCATCACACCAGATACGCTAGTAGGCCTGTGTTTATCACGCTCTTTAGAAATGGTGATTGGTATGGTAGCAGTGTTAAAGGCAGGCGGAGGATTTATACCGCTAGACCCAAGTTACCCTCGCGAACGATTGAACCATATGATGCAAGATGCATCACTAACCGTGGTATTGAGCCGAGAGCTAGACAAAGAAGTGCTGCCAGAATACAACGGCTCTCTATTAATGTTAGATGGGCTTGAGGATACAAATGAGCACTTTTGCGCACAGTACGACAACACTAACCTAAGCGCCGCTCTCACTTCATCGAATCTGGCTTATGTTATTTATACCTCAGGCTCAACAGGGCTGCCCAAAGGCGTATTGATTCAACATCAAAGCCTGATGAATACCATCACCGATAATTCGATGAGAATAGGCATTAAACCCAGCTCTACCATGTATCACGCCACCTCGGTGGCTTTTGATGCGGCGATATGGACCATTTTCAATTCATTGACCCACGGCGCCAAAATCAGGCTGGCCAGCACCTTAGAATTTCAACGTGAACTGGCTCACTATGGTGATGTTACCCATATGTTCATGACCCCTTCAATGCTTGAATATATCGACGCAGGGGTTTACCAAACATTAGAGGCGGTTTGTGCCGGGGGTGAAACCTGCCCTGCTGAATTAGTTGGTAGATGGACTCAACTGGGCATTGATTTTTACAATATCTATGGCCCAACCGAAGTCACTATATGTAGCTCTATTGGCATATTAAGTGCAGATGAACCCATTGATATTGGTCAGCCCAACAGTAATGTGCAATATATAGTGCTTGATAAACACCAAACTGTGGCCCCAAAAGGCGTGGTTGGCGAGCTATATATTGGTGGCAAGTGTTTGGCACGAGGTTACTTAAACCGCCCAGACCTGACCGATGAACGTTTTATTGATAACCCATTTTATGATGCCACCCGCGCAAACAGTTCTGCGCGTTTATATCGTACAGGCGACTTAGTTCGTTACCTGCCGAGCAACCGCCTTGCGTTTGCTGGGCGCATTGACGGGCAAGTAAAAATTCGCGGTTTCAGAATTGAGTTAGGTGAAATAGAAGCGCAATTAGCACAGCTTGATGCGGTTGAATCGGCATTTGTGCTGGTAACCGAACAAGCCGGCAGCCAGCAATTGGTGGGTTATGTTAAACCTTCCGATGCAATGATGAAGGTCGAAGGATTGAGCGAGGATTTAACCGAAGCATTAAAAGCACACTTGCCAGACTACATGGTGCCAAACGTCATTATGGTAGTCGAACAATGGCCACTTTCACCCAATGGTAAATTAGATGCCAAGGCGTTACCGCAGCCAGATATTAACGCACTGTTAGGTGAGTATTTGGCGCCGAAAACCCAGTCTGAGCAAGTGTTGGTTGAGATTTGGGCGCAGCTGTTGAATATCTCCCCTGAATCTATCAGTACCACCGCAAACTTCTTTGATTTGGGCGGGCATTCGTTGTTGTGCACACGATTAATCGGTGAAATTCGCAGCCGATGTGGCCTAGAAGTCTCAATACAAAGAATTTTTGACACCAATAGTTTAAAAGACTTAGCGATAGTACTTGAGCGAGCAGAAACAACAGAACCTGCAATGATGCGACCTGATGTGAAAGCCGTTGAGCGCATTGGCGACACCATGCCAATTTCGTTTGCCCAGCAGCGCCTTTGGTTTGTCGATAAACTGCAAGGTCATAGCATTGAATACAACATGCCAATGGCCTTTGAGGTGACAGGTTCACTCAATATTGGGCTTATTACTGATGTCTTTACAGCCATAATTGCGCGCCATGAAGTGTTGCGCACAGTGTATTTGGATACCCCAGAACAGACCTTGCAACGTATCTGCGATGTGGCAGATATTCACTTTGCAATAAAGTTGCATGATTTAACGCATTTCGACGAAAAATCGTTAGCACACCAAGTCAAACAATTAGGCGAGACTCACGCCAGCACGCCGTTTAATTTGGCTGAAGATTTGATGTTACGAGTCAGTTATATCAAAAAGCGCGAAAATACCGGTGTGTTGCTGCTTAACATGCACCATATAGCCTGTGACGGTTGGTCGATGGAAGTGCTGACCCGAGAGTTTTTTACCCTATATGATGCTTTTAGTAAAGGCAAAAGCAACCCCTTACCACCAATGCAAATTCAATACGCCGACTATGCGCATTGGCAGCGAGAATACCTAGCAGGTGACGTATTAGAATCGCAATTGAACTACTGGAAGCAAAAGTTAGCCGAATTACCCAAAGAACATAGCTTACCGTTAGATTATTCGCGCCCAGCTATACAACAGCACGTTGGTGGCGCTGTCACTGGCGAGTTGCCAGCAGATGTTGCCAAGCAGTTGCTTGAAGTGGCAAAAATACATCGATTAACACCATTTATGCTCTTGCATGGTGTTTTGTCACTGCTGTTGTCTCGTCACAGCGACAATGCAGATATCATCATTGGCACGCCGATAGCGAATCGTTTACAAGCAGAGCTTGCACCTTTGATTGGCTTTTTTGTCAATAGCTTGGTTTTACGTGTAAACACCAAACACGATACATTGTCTGACTATTTTGCTCATATCAGGCAAACTCACCTCGACGCACAGGCCAATCAAGATGTGCCGTTTGATCAACTGATTGAGCAACTCAACGTCCCAAGAAGTGAAGCTCACGGTCCTATATTTCAAATGATGTTATCGACCAACACCGATTATGGCTTAAGTGATGATGCCGACAGGGACGGTTATGCCATGCCGGGCATTAGCATGATGGGATACCAATCAACCACTATCAGTTCAAAGCTAGACTTAGATATTGATTTAAGTATTTCTGAGCAAGGTGTTGGCCTGCGCTGGGTTTATGATGTTAGCTTGTTCGATGAACAACACATCACCCAGCTAAATGACCATATGTGCCGATTGCTTGAAGAAATATGTCAGTCACCCAATCAATCACACAGCCAGTCACCCGGCGCCTTAGAGATGTTATCTAGCAATGAAATTCATCATTTGCTTTATGAGATGAACAATACTGCGGTTAACTATCCTACTGGTGACACTACTCACGGGTTGTTTGAGCAACAAGCGCAGGCCCATCCAAATAACTTGGCTGTGGTGTTTAACCAAAGCACACTGAACTTTCGACAGCTCAATGAAAAAGCCAATCAATTGGCCGATTATTTAACGCAGCATCATCAGCTTAAACCCGACACTTTTATTGGCTTATGTGTTGAACGGTCATTCGAAATGCTGATTGGTAAAATAGCCATTATGAAAGCGGGCTGTGCTTATGTGCCGCTAGACCCAGCTTATCCTCAAGACCGTTTAGATTATTTTATTGAAGATACCGCGTTAGAGGTGGTTTTATGCCAATCTAAAGTACAAAAAGTACTGGCCAACTTCAGCGGCACTATCGTTCCGTTAGATGGATTAGGTGACACCGACGACCATCCTTACAACACTTACGCCAAAACAGATAAC
>CALKGI010000201.1 GCA_938085045.1 uncultured Alteromonadaceae bacterium | reverse complement strand
AGTGCTTGGATTTACCTCAAGTCGCGGATGTTAGGTGTTTGGGCGCCATTGGCGTGGTAGAAACCAAAGAGCCCGTGGTACTCGCACAAATTCAAAAACAGTTTGTACAAGCGGGCGTGTGGGTGCGGCCATTTGGCAAGCTGATTTATATTATGCCCCCGTATATTATGACGCCCCAGCAGCTGAGCTTTTTGACGGCGGCGATTTATGATGTGGTGGAAGGGTTGTCGTAAGGGCAATCCCCCGTGATTGCCCTTCTTTTTGGGTTTTATAACGATCTCATATCGTTGGCAGTTTGACTGTTATCACACTCCCAACCCCTTCGGTCGATTGCACCGCAATCGTCCCGCCATGCTCTTCAATAATGCCAAATGAAATCGCCATGCCAAGCCCGGTACCTTCGCCCACACCTTTGGTGGTGTAAAAGGGCTCAAACAATTTGTTTTTGGTTTCTTCACTCATGCCGCTGCCGTTGTCTTGGAGTGAGATTTCGACCATTGAGTCAATTTGTCGACAACCTATGGTGATTTTGCCGCGTTGTTTTGTGTGTTTTAGGTTTTGGTCGTCGTGGTGTTGGTTTTGTCGTTGGTGTTGTTGGTGTTGTTGAGAGTGCTGCTGACGCTGTTTGTCGGTGATGGCATCACAGGCGTTGACGATGAGGTTCATAAACACCTGATTGAGCTGTGCTGGATGACAGGGGATGATTGGGGCATCAGTAAAGTCGGTTATAATTTCAGTTACTTCGACATACTTAGTGCGCACCAAGTTAACCGTTGACTGTACACAATCGGTGATTTTCACGCTCCTTTTTTCACCACTATCAAGCCGGCTAAAAGACCGTAAATCTTGCACTATGGTTTTGATTCGTTCAGTACCATCTTGAATGGTGGCAAGATGTTCGAACAAAGGGGCAAATTGTTGCTTGAACGTGTCGAGAATTTCTTCATCAGCATCATCGCCCGCCAAATCAATGATAAATTGCTGAACTTTACCCAAGTCAGCCTCAAGGTTTTGCACCCCAACATGAACAAAGTTGGTGGGGTTGTTAATTTCATGTGCCACACCTGCGGTTAGGGTGCCTAACGAGGCCATTTTCTCGGACTGTACAAGTTTGGTTTGAGTGTTTTTGAGCGCTTCATGGGCTTGTTCAACGGTTTGGGCATAACGTTCGGCTACGGCTGCACGTTTGGTGACGTTGCGGTTGTGGATGATAACAAAGCCAATCATACCCAACACCACAATGGCGATGAGAAACCATATATATCGATTATCGACTTTTATCAACACACTTTCACGGGTATTCCAGCGCTGGTAGATGAAGTTTTTACGCTGGGGCGACATGCCTGAGATTACCGTGTTGATGATTGACAGTAATTCAGGCCAGTCTTTGCGAACCGCAAAAGCTAAGGTTTCGTGTAATGAAGTTTGACCGACAATGCGAATATTATTGGCGCCCAATTCATTCATTAAATATGAGCAATGGGCCAATGGGCATAGCAGCACCTCGACATCACCACTGTTGACCGCCATCACCGCTTGTGTCATTGAATCGTATTCTTGGAGTTGTAGTGTTGGGTTAATCTGTGACACTTGGCTTAGGTAACTGGCTTTGGCGATAATGCCTGTTTTGGCATTGTCCAGTTGGGTTAGGTTGTCAACATAGACCAATGCCGGATCGCTGGTCAAGATGATGATGGGCATTTTTATCACTGGCTGAGAAAAGTTAAAACGAGATTTAAGTTGTTCATCGTGATTGTTGCCTAGGGTTAAATCTGCGTGCATTGGGTTTTGTTTGATTGTGCCCGTGGTTTGAGCTGTAGGACCCAACCACTGGGCTGATAGTCTGTCTTCTACATAATAAACAAAATCAGCCAGCATACCTTTGTAACCTTGTGGCGAGGGTTGTGACAGTGGTAGCCCGAGCGTAGGCAGATGAAAGTTTATTTTTTGATGACTGAGCAACCATTGCTGTTGAGCCGTACTGAGTTGGGTCACTAGCAATGTATCAACGTCTGTTTCACTAAACCATTTACTTCGTAGTGCCAATAATTTTTCTTGGGGTATCGCCATTAGTGCTTTATTTAAAATACCGAGCAGCACAGGATTATGTTTATTGACCGCTAATGTGTGAGACTCTTGTATTTGTTGGGAAGAGGCCGGTATGGGGGCTAAATAGAGGTTGTCTAAATGGTGTTTACGAATCCAGTAATTGGCGACTTCTGCGCTGATAATATTGGTGTCAGCTTTTCCTTGGGATACCCTAGTCAGCGCTTCGCTGGAGGTGTCAGCATATTGTATTTTAATCTCTGGATAGTTTTGCTGTAAATGTAAGGTAATTGACCAGTCTTTTATCATCACCAAGTCGCTATCTTTAAGATCATCAAAGGACAATTCTTGTGGTTGCCTTGTGCTTCGGGTGACAACAACGTAATGAGTGTCGTAATAAGGCTGACTAAAGCTTAAAAATTGTCGGCGCTGGGGGGTGTCAGCAATATCCAGCATTAAATCGAGTTTGTTGTCACGTAAATTGTCAATGTGTTCACCCCAACCACCTACGACATATTGCAATTTGATGTTAAGTCTGCCGGCAATATATTCAATCAGGTCAATAGAAAACCCTTTATTTGCTCCGTTCTCAATGTAACGTATGGGTGGATAGTCGAGCCCGCTGCTGACCAACAAGGTGCTCTTGGTCTTTAGGTATTGACGTTCTTTTTGGGTTAAATTGATTTTCTTAGAATCTTGCTCACTGGTCGAAAACCATTTGTTTCTCAGCACCATCAGTTCATGCTCGGGCACAGCATCTAAAGCTTTTTGTAAAATACCTAATAAAACAGGATTGTCTTTGTGAGTGGCAATACTCAAAGGCAAGGCGCCAATTTCTAGCTTTGTTGGAATGGGATTGAAGGTTAAACCAGTGATAAAATCCTTTTTGATAAAATAGTGAGAGACGATATTGCTGGTGAAAAAGATATCGGCCTGACGGTTAGATATGCCCTTTATTGCTTCTTTAGTGGTGTTAAATATGACGAAATTGGCGTTGGGCAGTACGTGGCGGAGTTTTTGTGTTTCAACATAATCTTTAATGATGGCAATGCGTTTGGTGGCGAAAGTTTCGATGCTGGTGGCAAGTTTCGCGTCTTGTTCACGGGTGATTGCCACACTAAGTAAATCGGTAAAGGCGGTGGTAAACGTCGCAAACTCGGTTCTTTGCGGGGTTTTCACCATGTTGAGTATGGCGTCGAGAGAATGGTCTTTGAGCATGTCGACATATTCATGCCATTGTTTATCTTGGACAAATTCGACCTCAATCGCCAATTTTTGAGCGATACGCTCAATTAAATCAATGCTGTAACCGGTGGGTTTGCCATTAACAACATAATTGAACGGTGGGAAGTTGGCTTCACCTTGCACGCGAATGACGCGGTGTTGTTTGAGGTAGTCTTTTTCTTGTTTGTTAAGCTGTAGTTGCAATGGTTGTTCTGGCTTCGCGACGGCCAAAGTGGGTATGCAAACAACAAACAATAGCAACAAGAGCAAGATTAACATCAACCTTTTATTGTCAGTGATATGCATTAAGCGTCCTTAATAGGGGTGGCGACGAAATAAAGAGTCTGGCCTAATTTTAGCGCATAAACTCAATTCCTTCTGGTAATTCTAGATAAAAAAGGGACTCGGGGGCATTGATTTAATATGGATTTGATATCGGTCAATTTAAGTTGATTTCAGGTAAAACGGGTAGCCGGACAGTGATTAAACTGCCGTTACCTTCGTTAGATTCGACTGAAATTAATCCGCCGTGCTCTTCAATGATGCCAAACGAAATGGCCATGCCAAGGCCGGTGCCTTCGCCAACCTCCTTGGTGGTGAAAAACGGCTCGAACATTTTGTTGATGGTGGCTTCGCTCATGCCGATACCATTGTCTTGCACCGATATCTCTACATCGGTGTCGAGCATTTTACAACTGATGATAATTTTGCCCAACGATTTGTTGTCCTGCTGGCATTGCTTTTCTTCGATGGCATCGCAGGAGTTAACAATCAGATTCATAAACACCTGATTGAGCTGGGCAGGATGGCAATAAACCGCTGGAATGGCTTCAAAGTTAGTGATGATGTCGGTGACATGCAGTGACTTGGTTCGCACCAAATTAACGGTTGAGCGGATACATTCACGAATATCGACCGCTTTTTTATCGTTGTCGTCCATGCGGCTGAAAGAGCGTAGGTCTTGTACGATGGTTTTGATTCGTTCTGTGCCGCTTTTTATGGTATCAATATGTGCAAATAGCGGATCAAAGTGCCGTTTAAAACTGTCTAGCACCGCAGGCTCTGCATTTTCTCCTGCCAAGTCATGAATAAACTGACAAGCCTCGCGCAGGTCGGTTTCGAGGTTGTGCACGCCTACGTGAACGAAGTTGGTGGGGTTATTGATTTCATGGGCAACGCCTGCTGTTAGCGTACCGAGCGAGGCCATTTTTTCAGATTGTACCAGCTTCGATTGCGTCTTTTTAAGCTCTTCATGAGCAACGTTCACCGAGTCTGCATAGGCTTGGGTTTCGGCAGCGTATTTTTGCGTTGCTGCGGCGTATTTGGCGATATTACGATTCCAGATAACCACCGCAACACCCAACAATAGGGCAGCAATCAATAAGTAACGAAATAAACTGTAATCGGTTTTTACCAGCACTTCGCTGCGGGTATTCCACTGTTGATAAATTCTATTTCTTTGTTGCGGGGTTATCGACGATAACGCTTCGTTGACTATGGTTAACAAGATTGGCCAGTCTTTGCGAATGGCCAGACTCAGTGAATGATAAAGCGAAGTTTGGCCAACAATCTTGACATTATTGGCCCCCAATTCATTGGTCAAAAACGAACAATGGGCCAATGGACACAACAACAATTCGACATCGCCACTGTTGACCGCCAAAATGGCCTCGTCCATGGTTTTAAACTGCTGTAAAGCAAGGTTTGGGTAGTTGCTCTTGACTTGTTTAAGGTAACTAGCCTGGTGGATAATACCGGTTTTTATGTCTTTTAAATCGGCCAGTTCGTCGATATACAAACGGGCCTTGTTACCCGTTAAAACCACCACTTGCATGTTAATTAATGGTTGAGAAAAACTAAACCGCTGTTGTAAATGTTGACTGTGAACATTACCGATGGTGATGTCGGCCTCAAGTTGGTGGTTCACATTTATGTGGCTGATGTTGGTGTCTTGTTCAAGCCAGCGGGTGGTGAGAATATCGTCAAAATAACGGATAAAATCAGCGATAATACCTGCATAACCACGACCAGTGTACTGGCCCAGTGGTAAACCGATATCAGGCAGGTAAACGCTGGCCTGAGTGTGTTGTGCTAACCACTGATCTTGTTGAGTTGACAGGCGCATCATTGATTTTTTCTCTTGATACAATTTGCCGAACCAGCGCCGGCGTAATTCGATAAACTTGGCCTCGGGCACACTCAGCAAAGCCTTGTCTAGAATCGACTGCAATAACACGTTTTCTTTGGCAATGGCAAAAGAAGTCGCACTTTGATTGTCCATTGGCGTGTTGGTTAATGACACGACTTGAAGGTTGTTGATGCCTTGTTTTTCAATTAAAAATTGGGTCAACATGGTGGCGCCGATATAGGCATCGGCAGTGCCTTTTGATACGGCTAAAATGGCTGCTTGGGGGGTGTTTACGCTGATCAATTGAAAGTTTTTGCTATATTTCTCAAAATGGTAGGCATTGGCCCAGCCACTGATCACTGCGACTTTTCTGTCGCGTAATTGGCTATAATCCAGTGGGATTTTTTGCTCGTTGTTGCGCATGACTATGGCTAGGTTATTTTTGACATAAGGCCGGGTAAAGCGAAACCGTTTTCTGCGCTGGGGAGTGTTAGCAGCATCAAGCAGTAGGTCGATGGTGTCGTTTTCAATGCCTTTCATATGGTTTGGCCAACTATCGTGAATATAGTGAAGTTCAACCCCAAGCATTCGAGCCATGTAATTGATCAAATCAATGGTAAAACCCTTCTCCTGCGTGTCTTCAGTGAAAGTGTAGGGTGGATATTCTACGCCGCTACTAACCCGAAGCGCGCGATGCTGGACCAAATAATTGCGCTCCTGTTGGGTTAGGTTGACCGCAGGCAAGCCATCATAATTGCTAATGGCCCACTTTTTTCGCAGTTTGATTAGGGTGGGTTCATCAAGAGATTCCAGCGATTGTTGTAGCATTTCTGCCAGCAGCGGGTTGTTTTTGTTAACGCCAATGCGAAAAGGTCGTTCAGGAAACTTGAGGTGTTCAGGCTCTGGATTTATCTTTAGCCCGGTAATAAACGATTTGTCGATATAATAGTTGGCAATTATGCCGTTACCAAAAAAGATATCAGCCTGGCTGGATGATACCTTTTTGAGCGCTTGTTCGGTGCTTTGAACAACCACAAAGTCTACATTAGGCAACAGGGTGCGCAGGACACTGTTGTCGGCAAACCCTTCAATAATAACAATGCGCTTGTTGGTAATTGACTGACGCGTTGTGATGATATCGGCTTCATCCGCGCGGGTGATAACATTGCGGGTGAGATTGATATAGGGCGTGGTAAAAGTGGCAAACTTGTCACGTTGCTCGGTCTGCACTATGTTCATCATGACATCAAGCTGGCCGCTTTTAAGCATCTCTACGTAGGTCTGCCAGTTTTTGTTTTGAACAAACTCGACCTTGAGCCCTAACCTTTGAGCTATCACTTTTATCACATCAACGCTGTAACCGGCAGGCCTGCCTTTATCTTGAAAATTAAACGGTGCGTAGTCTCGTTCGTTTTGCACTTTGAGCACTGGGTGTTGTGCTAGATAATGTCGTTGTGCATTATCTAATTTGAGTGTTAATGTCGGTGAAATAAGTGACGTTTGTGCTTGTTGAACTTGATTAGAAAACCACTTGCTTCTGATGGCCATTAACTGTTGCTCTGTGAGCATGCTCATGGCTTTGTTGATTAGAGAAATCAATATCGAGTTGTTTTTGTTGGTGGCAATGTACAGTTCGCCACCTTCAAATAGAGGCTCACCTGTGACTAGCGTAGTGGTTAGGTTAGATAGCAGGTTTTGTTCAATGATGTAATTGGCTGGTGCATTATCTAAAAAGGTGCCCTGAACTTCACCTTTGGCCACCAACATAATCGCTTCTAGTGAGTTGGCCACCACTCGTTGTTTTATACCTGGATAGTTTTTGGCGAGTATTTGTTGTGACCAATAATCTTTAACAACCGAGACGGTATACCCTTGCAATTTGGTCAGGCTAGCCAATTGTTTTTTGCGGTCTTTTAGGGTGACAATGACGACATCTGAATGGGCATAAGGATTTGAAAATAAGCTGTTTTTTTTACGTTCTTCAGATATTAGGCTATTGACTAGTACGTCAAGCTTTCCATCGTGCATCATCTGTGTGTATTCGGTCCAGTTGTGGCCGGGTATAAACTTAATTTTTATACCTAGGGTTTGACCGAGCAGTCGCATGTAATCGACACTGAAACCCAAAGGTTGATTCTTATCACGGTAATTAAAAGGAGGATAATCGCTTTCACTTTGAACCGAAATAAATGGATGTTGCTTGAGGAAGAGCTTTTCGCGGCCGGTGAGTTGTTGCCATAATTGCGGGAGCGTTTGAGTGTTATTTTGGGTGGCTTTGGTTGTGGCATCAAATGATTCAGCTGCGCTGGTAGCAACGGTATACATCATCAATACTACAGTGATTATGCACATCAGGTTATACATGCTTAGGTTGAAGGGGTTGTAACGACTCAAGTGGACCGGATAGACTATCAAACGTTGATTCATATTCAAATTTTAGTTCACAACTGAGGTTAATGGTATTAAATGCGTTGGGTTGAGAAAAACAATATTGGAGGATAAATGAAAAAGCTGATTATCGGTTTATTGGGTTTGGTCCCATTGCTATGTTTGGCGGCACAACCGAGTTATTATTTGCCAAATCAGGTGCATAACAATCAGGCGCAGCCGTTTGTTCCTCATCATAAGCCCGGGCAATTTGGTTCGTATCTGACTATGACTGTAAATTACACGCCGGTGAAAACCTTGTTTGAACAATTGCCCGGCTTGCTTAAAAACCGCGGTGAAGCGCATGTGACAGTGATAACTCCTGTTGAGTTTTATCAGGTGTTACGTAGCAAAGTTACCATTGCGCAAATTAATCAGATTGCATTGCAACAGCAAATTCAAGCGTCAACGTTTACGGCGGTTTGTCTTGGCAGGGGGCAGAAAAAGAGTAAGGACAAAGGTAAAACAAAAGTCGAATCGACTTACTTTGTGGTGATAAACAGCGACGATTTGCTCAATATCCGGCGCAAAGTGCACGCATTGTTTGTTAAACAGGGCGGGCAGGCAGAGGCTTTTGAGCCAAACCATTTTTACCCGCACATTACCGTGGGATTCAGTTCAAAAGATTTGCACAAAAGCGATGGCGTGATCAAAGATCGCGCCGCTTGTATTGGTCAACTTCAAGACAATAATGAGACTTAAGCGTGTTGAATAAATTCTTGATATTTGGGCTTTTGCGCTGCCCAAGTGATCTCTTGATACTTGGCATAGGCTTTTTCGGTTTTACTTTTCGCTTCTTCAGGGTTGTCTATAATGCGTTTGACCAGCGCTGGAATTTCACTTTCATCGTCAAAAAAGTAAACCATAGATTCATCGAAGTAGTAATTGGCCGTTTGCATACGGGTGCAGATAACCGGCAGTCTGCACTCAACATACTCAAGCAGTTTAATGGGCATACACAAGGTGGCAAAAGGGCTTGTGCGGTTAGTTACCAAACCAATATCGGCATTTTCCATGCGCTTGGCCAGCTCTTCAGAGGGGTACCTACCACCAAATGTACAATGGTCACTGACATTGAGTTCGCTGGCGATACGTTCAACTTCGGCTAAAAATGGTCCGCCACCGTGAACTTCCACTTCAACGGGTAAATTTTCATCAAGCAGAGTTTTTAATGCCGGTAAAATACGGTCGATGCCACAGCGGTGGTGAATATTACCATGATGATAAAGCGTTACTTTTCCGTTTTCGTTTCTTGGTCTGTTATCGCCTTTTAGCCATTGCACATCGGGTGCGTTGAGTACCACAAACAAATCACGATTCACACGGCCTTTTACCCTTTGGGCGAATACTTCGTTAACGGTGATTAAGTGGTGGGCAAAGCGGCAACTGATTTTTTCTTCAATCAGCAATAAACGGTATAACAGGCCTTTATTTGAATTAAACATGGTTGCGTATAATTCGGGTGTGGGGTCGTGTAGGTCTAACACGATTCTGGCACCACATATTTTGGCTATGATTGCAGTGAAAACCAAATGATTAGGCATGTTGTGAATGACCAGTTTAGCGGGTTTTTCACGTAAAAATTTAGTGGTTAAAGTGAAGAAGCTGGCAAAAAATAACACCACGTAATTAAACAGGTAAGCGAGCTTATTCTTGGAATTAAAGCACCACGGGCGCATGCGGAATATATTGACGCCTCCAACGACTTCATGAACAGGACTCTTGTCTAAATCAATGCAGATAACATCGACGTGTTTACCGTCTTCTACAAGGGCCTCGGCCTGACGTCTTGGTCTGGGGTCGTGCTTGTAAGCCGACAACACCAGCATCATGACTTTATCCTTGTTTAATTTCACTGCTATTCACCTGTGTCTTGCCTGTTGAGTGTTAAGTTTGCTGCCAATAAATGCGATTGTCGGGTCAACAATGCTGGCAGGGGCGCATATAATAAGCACCTTTTGCGTTAATGTCTATAAATGAGGGGTTTGGGAGGCTTCGCTAAAATCTGGTGGGGGCTGAGAGCTTCGATTAACATCAAAAAAGCCGACATAAAGTCGGCTTTTTTCAAACGTATATTGACTTATTTACAAGCCGCAGGGACATGCCAAACATACCATTCGTCTTGGCCCGCTGTTGGACTTTCGTTCTGTGTCCACCAACGTGCTTCGTAGACTTTTCCACCTGCACTGGCACGGTCGCCGTTCAGATAGACTGTTGAAGCATCCCAAGCAGTAGCGGTACAGTTGCCACCATCACCATCACCGTCTCCATCACCATTGGCAACGTAGCTACCTGTCAGGCTAACACCAGAGAATGCAGAGTACGCTTTTAGGCGAACATGATAAGTGCCACCAGATTGAGTGCCAGTACAGCTTTCGTTATTACCGTCGAGGTACGGACGACAGTCGTAACTGCTGTCTGTTGGTGCTGAACCAAATTTGACGTACAAGTCTGCATCACCAGAACCACCTGAGGCGGTGAAGTTGATGGCCGTTGAGCCAGTTGGTACGTTCATGGTGTAAACCACGTCTTGATCTTTGCTGACTGATGGTACTGATACTGGCACATTGTTATTCAGTGAACCTGAAGGTGGTGGCGGTGGAGGCGTGCCACAGCTGCCAACACCTACGGCACACCAAGCTTTTTCTACAGCGGCTTTTTCAGTTGCGCCATACAAATCTTGCGCCGCTTGAGCGGTTGCAGTACGTGCACCGGCAAAGTTAGTGCTCGATGTCATATAAGTGCTCAATGCACGGTAAAAGATTTGCTCTGCTTTGGCCATGCCAAGGTTTGGTACAACAGCAGAAGATTTGCCGCGTGGGTGCGTGCCGCCGTCAACCAACAAAGTGTATGCGAGGTTGGCTATGCCTGAGTTACCGTGTACGCCGCCTTGGTCATTTTGACCATTAGGGTTGCTTGCGTATGGAATACGCTCTGGCCACCAGTCTTTTGAGTAGTTATCTTTTGTGGGATTGCTCATGTAACGGAACGCTTTGCCCGGTGTGTTGTACAAACCATCGCCCAGCAACCAAGTTGAAGAGATTGTTCCGTTTTTGTAAGATTCGGCTGTTACACCCATAATGTCAGACCAAGCTTCATTCAATGCGCCTGAGGCGTTGGCGTAAACAAGATTGGCGGTGTGCTGCGTGACACCATGAGTCAACTCGTGACCGATAACGTCAAAGTCACTGGTGAAATCGTTCATGCCATTCATGGCTGAACCATAAATCATTTGGCTGCCAGTCCAGTAGGCGTTTGCTTCACCCATGTCGACACTTGAAATTAGCGTCATACCACGGTTGTCGAGACTGTCGCGGTTAAACTTGCTTTTGTAGTAGTCGTAAACTTTCGATGAGCCATCGTGGGCGCGTTGTGCAGCAGCGTTGCCACCACAGCTTTGGTCGTTAGTACACAATAACGTGCCTGGTGCATTTTGAGCAGAGCCACCGTTGAGTGTGTAAGTTTTCCAGTTTTTGGCTGAATGCACTTGAGCGTGACGAGTCAACAAGTCGTTGTTGTATGCGTCAAAGAAAACAACATCTCGACCGAAATCGGTATTGGAGTTGTGCCAAGTTACTTCCATTTTCCAAGCCAGTTTGGTGTCGCCAGATAAAGGCAAGTAAACGTAAGCCAACTCTGGAGAATCAGTTACTTCGCCCAACTCTTTGCCTAAACTGACAGCGTGCTCGTTGCCTTTGGCTTTTGATTGCAACAAAGAAAGGTTTTGTACTGGCTGGTCATTAAGCGCCAATGAACCTGAAACAGCGTAAATGTTAGCGCTGTCATTTACAACCAAAGCACTGTCGTTTTGTACAACATCAGCATGTACGACCATTGCAGTACCGTAAACATTCAAACCATTAATGGTTTGGCTTACACGAGTATGCTGCTTGCCCAATTCGTCTGTCCACTGCTGCGTGACGGCAAAGCCTTCGTTGCCATTGGTGGCGTAAACCGATTGGTTATTCAACAGGCGTTTAAGTGAGGCAACGGTGTCTTCGCTGGTGGTTTGACCTAACTGACCAACTACATAAGAAGGTGTGCCGTTCGCGGTTTGGTTTTTGACTTCAAAAGTATTCGCAGCAAGAGTGCTCATCGATGAAGATGCCAGTACAACTGCAATCGCAGCAGCCAAAGGGCTTAAGGTTTTCATAATTATTATCCCGAATTTGTTTTTGTTAAGCGTTCGTTTTTGTTAATCGTTAGATTTTTTTAAGTACTAAGTCAGTATCAAATTTTTAATACTTATTCAGTATTTATTTTACCACCGCAAAGGTATATTCCTCGCTCGGTCCAAAAACGATATCAATCAGTAATTTAATTTACAAGCCGATAACAATAAACCTAAGGCATATCTCATATTAACAATTACGTAATCATTGTACGGTTTTCTTTACTTGTAGCTTGTCTATACCACCAGTGAAGCTCATTAACGTTGTTAAAAACAGCGAATTATGGGGATGTGGGGATGGTTTTCAGGCAGTGGAAATGACGGGTATAAAAAAGGCTCAAATCGTAACGATTAAAATACAATCGCATCAATAAATAAATATGCAATTATGTTGAATGGTAATTGAATGTTAAATCATCAAAATGAAGATGTTCTGGATATGGTTGAAGTTGCAAATAGAAGGTTGTTTTTGGTGGGGGAAAGTGGGTAATCAATTATTGGGTCAGTGCGGTGTTTAATTGCCGACACTCGCCCTGCGAAGGTTGGTGTCAAAAATCACCTATTTAACATTATTTAACTCTAAAACAATGAGTTACAGTAAAATTTTAATTTTTCACTTTGAGTTTTAAACAAATCTTAGACAAATTTTGGCGAGTTTCTGAATTGGGTTTTGTTGATAGTGACATTGCCCTCTCAAAATATCAATTGAATATATGGATTACTTACCACTATTCAATATGAGCAGCAAACAGCAGAATTGAAAAAGGCAGCTTAACTTAACTGCGATGTCAAGATTCACTTGATCACTTCAGTTATAAGTCTAAGTCCCCCTAAAACCTTTAGCATTATTCTCCCCTATGACAGATAACACTAAGTAGGAACCTCAATTGCTCATATACCAATTAAGTTTCGATAGTACTTTTAAACCCTCCATTTGTTAGTATATAGTACTTGTATACAAAGTTTTTAATAAAGTTGGTTTACTATGAGTTCAAGTGAAAATAAAGAACCTGATGCTATCCAAACTCCAAAATTTAGGAGACAAAGAATAGATGGTATTCAAGTTCCTCCTACATATACCGAGTGTGAAAGTTATGGAGATATACCATATGAGTTTGTAAAAACAGTTAATGCTAAAAAATTTGGTTTTAGTAGTAAAGGACTGTATCTACATTGGCATGATTTTCACCATAGATTCGATAGTGACTTTAAAGATAAAAAAGTATGGGCATGGCATGCTTTAAAATTTAATAGAGCTTTAGATGAACACGGTTCTTTGGTTTCGGAATATGGCTCAAATTTTTTTTGGAGCCCTATAGCTTTAAACCACTACCCTCCGATGATTGAAAAAGCTTACCGGTTTGAGCATGTAGGATTAACCGGGGATCAGAAAAGGCACATGTTAGTAAAGAGCTTGATTATGGAGGAAGCCATTACAAGTGCACAACTTGAAGGGGCTGCCACTACTAGAGCTGTTGCAAAGGAAATGCTTTCTTCCGGTCGTGCACCTGTTGATGACTCCGAAAATATGATATTGAGTAACTGGAACTTAATGCAATTGGCACTTGATAACCTCGAAAGGGAATTAGATATTGAATTTATTCAAGAACTTAACCACATTGCAACCGAAAAAATTTGCGAGAATGAACATATCCCAGGAATGTTGAGAAACAAAAAGATTGAAGTAGCAAAGAATAATGCTGAAGGAGAAGTAACTCATACAGCTCCTGATGCTAAGAAGGTTGAAAAGTTACTCCAAGATCTTTGTGAGTATGCAAATACCAATCACGAAAATGTTGATTATATTCATCCTGTATTCAAAGCAATCGTTATACATTTTATGATTGGCTATATTCATCCTTTTCTGGATGGAAATGGAAGAACTGCAAGGGCACTTTTTTATTGGTATGCGATTAAACATGGATATGAAAACTTTCAATATATATCCATTTCAGCACTCCTTAAAAAGAAAGCAAATGATTACGGGCGTGCATATATAAAAACCGAAACTGATGGACTCGATTTAACGTACTTTCTTCAGTTCAATCTAGAAATAATAATAGATGCATTGAGTGACTTTTCTGCATATATCCAAAAGAGAATCGATGAAAATAGGCACATGGTTGAAAAACTTTCAGAATCTCCTTTTTACAAACACTTTCAACGTCAACATATAGATATTATTTCTAAAGCTTTAAAAAACCCGGGTAGGGAGTTTTCAGTCAAAGAAATAGAACAAGATAATAATGTAAGTGCAACAGCTGCAAGGGGCTATCTAGATAAACTGTACAAGCTAGGTCTTCTACTTAAATATAAATCTGTTGGAAACAAATATACATATTTTGCTCCTGCTAAGTTAAAAGAGCAGTTATTCGCAAAGGAACAATAAGTGTAATAGCTTGATTTAAAGTTTCATGACTATAAAGAAAAAGCTTGTAACAAGTCGAACGACCAATATCGGTAGTTCGTTCCAGTTGATCGACATTCGGCAGCTCAGGAAAGTAATTTTTCTTAGTATAGTTATCCAACCTTGTGAGCACTTAGCGTAATTGATACTGCGAAAAAGGTCACTGGAAATCAATTGTGCCACCACTCCTTTGAGAGTTACAGTAAAATAGGTTTACAGGTCGCGCTAGGAATGGCCATTACTACCGTGACCGGACAAATCTAAAGCAGAAGTCATAACCATCCAGATTCTGGACAGTTTAATTAGACAACAATCAGTTTTAATCGGTGTTAAAGTGATTTTCGGCAAGTTTGAAAATTTGGCTAAATGCCTAATAAACATCAATAAAACCGATTAACACCATAGGACAACGAAGTGCAGTATAACCCTGCGAAGGTTGGTGTCGTTTTGGTTTAATTGAGTGTGGTGAACGAATCCCTAATCTATGGTCCTGTCGGCATCCAGCCTCCACCTCGTGGGATACATAAAACTGCGGGCACTCGCCACCCCCGTTATTTCCTGTCTACTGATAAAGGCTTAACCATTGATTCATAAGGAAAAAGCAATTCCTTGAGTTTCAGGTTAAACAACATAGCCAACATCTGAATGGGCTTTAGCTGCCGAATTACCTCTATTGAAAAATTTAAGTTTTGTCGTTTGCAGCAATGCAGCGGCAAGCCTTGTGCTTTGCCGTGATGGTTGGGCTTTGCCCTTGTTTTCAGTCTCCTACCTTCGAGCGCCTTTCGGGTTTCGGATAAAAAAGGCTTCGCCGTTGGAGCCTTCGAGACACAAGGAGCAAGCCCATGACAACCATCACAACACACTTTAACACCGCCACTAAAAGCACAGCAGAACTTAAAGGGCTATATTGCAGACTATTCAACAAACTTTGCGCCCCCTATCTGACCGCCCACGAAAAACAACAAATCCTAATCACCATCAACCAAGTAACCGCTGAACTTCAATGTCGGTGCGTCTTGTAGCGCCATTGTTAACGGGATTTTAGGAATACTATGGTGTAATAGAGATTCAACTAATGGTTATAGAGAATGATTGATAATACTCAGGATGAGTTCATAAAGCAGGCCATGGGCAATGTAATGCTGGCCAAAAGATTGCAGCCGTTAAGCGGGCTTTTGCAAGATGCCATTATCACGGTTGATCATGCCACCTTGTCACATTGCCTTGTTGTGTTGGCATATCTGATACATGCAGGTGATGATATCTACTTACCAATATTTGAGCGCATTAAAACCGAATTAACCCAGCTTGAACACAACACTGAATTGAAAGATTTGGCGATGAATTTGGTTGCCAAAGGTGCGCAAAATTCATTAACGCATGTCGAATCGCTTCACTAATTCACCTGCCCAGTGTAGGGTTAATTGTCGGCAAATTGGTGTTGGCGGAGTGCGAACTGAACAGGTAAATATTCCTAGTCGCTGCACAACATTTTGGCTACAAATTGCACAACATGAAATATATGGCAATTCGATTTATAAAACAAAAACAAACAGATAGGCTGTTTCTATTTTCCTATTCCAATCCCTGCGCTTCCGCCATTTCCTCATATTTTTCATCCCGTAAAAGTCGTTGTAACCCACTGATATCAAAGCCCCTATCGGTTTTTTGTTGACGCATTTTGCTGCCCATGCGATAAAGAAAGAGTGGTTTTGTACTACATTTTGCCCACTAAATGCACAACAAACAGGTTCAGGGATGATGAAATATGTTAAGAAGCGCGGAGCAAATTATCATTTTGTGCGGCGAGTGCCTAAGGACATCCGCGCAATTGATGACAGGGAATTTATTCAAGTATCACTTAAAACCGACTCGGCCAGCCTCGCCCAACACCGCGCAACAATTTTGAATCAGCACATCAACGCCTATTGGGAAAGCCTGATTATTGACCCCAGCAATAAGGAAGAACGTTATAAACAGGCCGTACACTTAGCCCGTCTCCATGGCTTTGGCTATAAAAGTGCCGCAGAAATAGCGCATGAACCCGTTGAGCAGATCATAGAGCGCGTTATTGCTGCAACAAGCCATAACACCACCCAAGATACGAAAGAAGCCCTACTCGGCGCTGTAGAGCGCCCAGCAATAAAACTATCATCAGCACTGGCAAAGTTTTGGGAGCTGAGCAAAGACAAGCAGCTTAACAAGTCAGCTGGGCAAATTCAAAAATGGAAAAATCCACGCATTAAAGCCGTCAAGAATTTCATTGATATTGTTGGCGATAAAAACTTAACAGACCTAACCCGCGATGATGCCTTAAATTTTAAAGATTGGTGGGTTGAACGGCTGCAAGAGGAAAACATGACCCCCAATAGCGCCAATAAGGATTTTATCCATTTGCGCGGGGTGTTACTGAGCATTAATGATAATTTGCGGCTTGATTTACCAATGCACAAGATATTTGAACGGTTGACGATTAAAGATGTTGGGCGCACAAGCCGCCTGTCTTTTGAACCTGCGTTTGTGCAGGACTCGCTTTTAACGCGCACAGGAGCCATGGCTGGCATGACTGAACAACTTTGGGTTTTCATGTGTGCTATGGCCGATACTGGGGCGCGCATTAATGAGCTGGCCGGACTGGATGCAAGCGCGGGTGATATCTGTTTAGATGAAGATATCCCTTATATTCATATTCGCCCGAACCAAAACCGACAACTGAAAACCCCAAGCAGTGAGCGCATAATACCGCTTGTTGGCGCATCGCTTTATGCTTTTGAACAACAACCACAGGGGTTTATTGACTATGCCAGCCGCCCCGATAGCTTATCATCCGCTATCAACAAATGGTTTAGAGACAATGACATTTTGCCATCAAGCAATCATTCTTTGTATTCACTACGTCATTGCTTTCAAGACCGCTTAATCAGTGTAGAAGCGCCGGACAGAATTCAGGCCGAGCTTATGGGGCATAAATTCCATCGCCCACGCTATGGCACAGGCGCATCGTTGGAGCAAAAGCAAAAATGGTTGGGGCGTATCGCTTTTGAACTTCGCTGACGATTTAACGATAGCGCTCAATAAATGTTGCCAGTTCGTTGAGTGCTTTCACCGTTTCTATTCCTGCCTCTTTGGTATGAGCAGAAAATGAGAAGTAGAAATTTTCCTGACCAATAGAAAAATGACACTCGACAAAGCTCGTCGAAGCCGTCCCCACTCCACATTCAAAGTCATAGGTTAGGTCAAATCCTGCGTCAATGAGTTCATTCAAAATGTTGTATATGTGGATTTCTATTTTAGGTTCCCATTTATCCAATACTTTCTTTGTTACTTTGATTTTTTCGTCAAGGATAACCAATAGCCAATCATTGCGCCGCGCGTACTCCGTGGCGATGTCGAAAGCATCCATTTTTTTTACGGCCTTAAATGCCCCCTTTTTTGAATTTGCTATCACTTCTAGATCAACAGTGCAGCATAGCTGCACTTGCGTGGGTACTTTAAAGCTTCGTTCAGTCATGGTTCAATTCTCCTGCTTGATTTGCTCGCGCAAATGTAAAAATAATGGGTGATGTATTTTTAAATAGCTCTGCTGCTCCGTGCGCGGTTTGGCCTGTGTCATAGACGGAATCTATGAGTACAGGTGTCTTGTCGGTTAATGTCGCTGTCGTGAAAAAACCAAAAAATTCCGGTAGGATTGATTGGGCGTTTTGTTTGATGGCGTAAAGTGGTTCGCGGTTATTGCCTTTTATGATGTTGGCAATTGGCAAACCGGATAGTTTTACTAATTGTTCGGCCAGTGACAGCGTAGCGGTTGCTTGGCCTGTGTGTGAGGGGATTGGGATTAGGACACTGTCAGGCGGTAACACAGCTATATACTGCGCCATTCTATCGGCGATGATGGCAATTGCTGCGCTATCCCCTTCCTTTAGGCCGTGACATAAATCCCGCACCCCAATCGTTTTGTAATAGTTTGCCGTTGCAATGATTTTCACAGTAAAGGCGGCTCGATATCAAATTGCTCCAAGCAGTCAACAGCCGCAACCTTAATGCAATTGAGCATGTTGATGAAGCCCAACACCTCAACAGGTGATAACAGCTTTTCATCATCGGCCAATGTGACATGCTCAAACACGGTTGATAGGAACTGCAACGTATTAATGATGCCACCCAACGTGCCTTGCATTCCGCTGTCTATCACCGGATTTTGGCTAACAGGCATTGACTCCGGCACATCACAAGGCTGTAAATCGTTTTGATCGCCTGCCTGTTCTTGCCGTTGCTGAACATCGCGCAGATGCAAATTAAAGCATTCTTCTGCGACAACCCGCGTACAGTGCAACGACTGACGCAGCCCCGACCACTCGGAGGCATTGAGGAATTTTTTTTCATCATCATCGGTGTCAAAATTGCTCAACGACATAATGACAAATTGAAGGGAATTATCCATCACCGAAAGGCAGTCCTTTACGGTATCTTTTGCAACTGGAATGTTATTATCCATGGTCATGTACTCACTCTGATTAAAAGTAGCAAAAACTGACCTGCTAACTATCAGCATTTTGGCCAGCGCCTATTTTCAAAGCCCGCCTCAATGTTGAAGAACTGACTTTGAGTTGCGTCGATAAATCTGCAATAGATGGGTAAGGCGCTTTGGTGAGGCAGGATTGTGCCCAGGCAATATCTTTTGATGACAGCTTTTTAGGGCGACCGATTTTACTACCCCTAAGCTTTGCCGCTGCCATGCCTTCACGGGTGCGCTGTCGTAAAATCGCGCGTTCCCACTCTGCCAAAGCGGCGCTCACCGTATATAACAGCTTGCCTTCGGGTGTGCGTGTGTCGAAATTCTGGCTTAACGAGCAAAAGGCGATACCGCGTTGATGGATTTTGTCTAACTCCATCAGCGCATCAATGACGGAGCGGTAAGCCCTATCGAGCGCCACCACCACAAATACATCACCTTCGCTTAACGCCGTCATAACCGAGTCATACACTGGCCGCTGTTTTCCAACGGCGGACACCCCGTCCTCAACGAAAACTTGATCACAAACTTTGCGTAACTGGTCAATCTGGCGATCTACCACCTGCTTGTCGGTCGAAGTGCGTATATAACCCAGTTTTTTCATGCTGTTTTGGGATCAACTTTCCATGTGTCTAGATTAATCAAAAGGGAACCCTTTTGACGTACCCGCTCAGGATGGAAAGTACAAGCGAAAAGTAGCGATTGTGCGGCGATGATCCGCAAAATAGGTCGGAAATATATTTCCGTAATACTGTTGCAAAAGGGTTCCCTTTTGACGTGTTGAAAGCCTTTATGTATAAGGCTTTACGGGATTTTTGGCGGTGTGTTCTTTTGTGATTTTGGCTTTGCTTTTAAAGGGGGCGCGGGGTTCTCCTCGCAAAAGCGCGGTTAAATAGTGGGCGATAGCCATGCTGCCTGTCACTTCCCCGCGCATGACATAGTTTGTTTTTGGGGTTTTAGCGCAGGTCGATTACGCGGATATTTTTGCTTTTGGGGTGGCTGTGTCGGTGGGTGTGGAAACTATTGGTTTAGATGTTCGTCAATATCCATTTGAGCATGTAGCAGCCTAATAATGGTCACGGCGTTTTCATTGCCGATATAAATGATCAGGTGCTTTTTAAATGGGTGTATTCGCACGGCTGGCGAAAATTCAAAGCGCTCCCGCGCAGCAAGAGGATTATCAGCCAAAAACTGAAATGCTTCGTCCAAAGCATCAACATATTGCATGGCCTGTTCAACACCCCATTTTTTGGCGGTGTAGTGCCAAATATCCTCAAGGTCTTTTTCAGCCTCTGGCTGTAATTTATAAGCCGTCATTTTCCAAGCTGTCTAACATTCGTTTTTTAAAGGCTTCCTTATCAAAATCTTGTGGCGTGCCGCTTTCCAATCCCTTGGTAATTGCTGCTTGCATGGCTTGGATTTTGTTTTTTTGCTCTTGGTCTTTGCGGATTAAATCGCGAACATAGTCGCTATTGCCCGCATACTTACCGTCATCAATTTGCGCTTGCACCCATGCCCGCATCGGCTCTGGCAAGGAAATATTCATCGTTGGCATAGTAGCCCCCTTTCATTGTGTCCTATCTTCACTATGGCATTTATTGCCAATCTTTGTCAAATTCGTATTCATCAAAGTCAGCGGGCATCTTTTGGATTTTGATGTGTGGGCTGGTGGCCATAAGGTGTGAGCCTTGAGGCCGTAGCCTCAAGGCTGGCAAGTTACTTAAGCGGTAAGTGCGGTTCTGTTTTTGCGTTTTGGTGATGCGCTGCCGTATTTGTCGCGAATCTGCTCCATATCTAAAGAGCCACGGCTAGAACTTGCCCAATCTTCCGGTCTAAAATTCCAACGCTTCTTTTTGCTGGCATAACGAAAACCAGCAGCTTTAAGGGCTGCTTTGTGTGCAAAAGTATTGCCAGACACCCACACCCAAGCGCCACAGACTTCTATAATTAACCCGTCTAAATCTATGATGCTGTTTAATGCCTCGTTGAGCGCTTCACTATAGTTTTCATCGCTTTGCTGCGCTTCAAGTTCACCGTCAAAGTCTTTCAGGACTTCAAAAGCTTCATTGATCAGCTTCATCATTTCAGCCCCTGCGGGGTTTTTATCAGGGTGAAATTTCAGAGCTTGTGCACGGTAGGCTTTTTTAACGTCTTTGCTTGTAATTGCTCCGCTAAGGCAAAGGATTTTTGCGGCGTCTGATGGTGTCATGGTGTCGGCTCCTGTCTTTAATTGGCGGTTGGGTAATTCGAGCGCGTTTTTTGCGCTGCGTATTTCCCTTGCCGACTAGGGCGACTAGGCGGAGGTGAAAAAATCCAGAAAAATTGCGGAGTGTCTGCCCCCGCGCTTGCGCGGAATCAGGGTAGAAACCGTCATTATTCTTGATTTTGAGCGGCCAAGACCGCTGCTTTTGATTTTATAAAGAGTCGGGGCGTTGCGGGGTGTCCCCGCTTGAAGGGGTGGCGGAAAACGCGGAGCGGTTGAAGGCAGGGAAAAGCCTTTCCCTACATAAGAAAGCTGGCAGCAGGTTTGTGGAATAAAAAACTGGCCTGCCTACGAAGAATATCAGTAGCAAGTTTTAGGCATTAAGCGGACGTTAGAAAAGAACAAAAATCCAAACAAGACAGTTTTATATATACTTACATTCTTTAGCGGTACCAAGAGCCAAGACAGATAATTCAATACATTTTTCTTTATTAACAAAATCTGTTTCAATCGCTTCGGAGGTGTTCATATAGAGTATATCCAAAGGTAATTCACGACCTGCAATACCGAGTTCTCGTTTTAAAATCGATAACAGCTTGCCAAGTTGACCAACAATTAGAATATCTATATCACTGCCAACGCCATACAAAGTCGAGCCAAACATATATGAGTAAAAGTGTTTAAGTGAAGGGCACTCTTGCAAAAGGTATACAGCGACTTCATTTGCATTCATTACAGAGAATGCAGATAGCTCTTCAGGCTCTCCGTTGTTATTACCACGCATCCAAGTTCCCTCCCAACAGATGTTGCACTTTCAGTTGGTCTGCCATTCGGGTTGATATTCCACATAATGTCCATTGGGCCAAACCGCTCCCATAGACTTCGCACACTATCAGCGGTTGGCTCATAATCCACAACCATGCCGATTCTGATATCGCGCCCGCTCTTAAGCCTAACTTGATATATTCGGTCATACTCACGAATTACGTTTTCTACTATGCCATATTGGTGAATCAGCCTATTGGCAAAAGCAAAAACTTTATGTTCAGCTATGTTAGCATTTCCTCCCAGCACTGCTGCACTTAGTGTACCAAAATTCCCCCAGCCTATGCCCTTAGATTGTAGAAGCCTTATTGCATCACCTTCCCACACGCATTGCGTCCTATAGCCACAAATAAAATCAATTTCTTGATTTTCAACAATATATCCTTGTGCTAAGTCTTTCGTTATCGTCATTGCTTCTGATATAACAGCGACGACTTCAGGTTGGTTTGCCGTTGAAAGTCGGATGATTTCGTCGCCAATGCATTCTGCCTTAATTCGGCCTATTTCCTCATTCAAATTTTTAAGAGCATATCTAACTTGCCACTTCATACAAAAATGTCCTCCATATTCACAGGAAAGCGTATCGCTTGCCCAGATACACCATTAAGATGCCTATTCGTTAGCCCTCGCACATGTTCCTTATATTCAGCAAAAGTTTCGTTTTCAGCTTCACTCGCAAGATGTAAATTTGTCTTTACAATAGATTGAATTTGATAATGATTTGGCAAAATAACACTCACCATCCTTAGGCTCCATAGCTTGGCGGATTCACTTTCAGGGTCGAATTCAAAATCACTCCCATCAACAGGAGCAAATTTTCTCCAGATTGATTTATTTTCTGCAAGGCGCTCAGCTAAAGCCGCTCTAACTTCGCTCCGCTCCTGATAGGACTGAATGCCTTGCTTTAAAAACAGTTTTGTTAAATGCTCTCGCTTCCAAGTGAGCAGAATTTGACGAGGGAAAGCCGATGGGTTCTTGTCAATAATTGTATGACATTTAGGACATAGCAGTATCAGGTTTGCGTATGAATCAGTATCAATATCTTCATCACTTCTTTCATTAGCTCGGGGACCATCACAACCATGAGGGAGAACATGTGCCATCTCAGCGATATGCGTTACCCCCCCTAACTCCATAGGATAAAGAGGTTCAAGGCATTCAGGTCTTTGACAGTAACCTGCTGAGCTAGAAAACAAGCGCAATTTAGTTGCGGCTGGAATTGCTTTTCGTTTTGACATTCAACTACCAATCAATGCTGGTGGATTTATAAGGAATACAACGATAAATACGGCAATCGCGCCTGTTGCTTTTATCGATAGTTTTTGAAATCGAGACTCGACATTTAACAAGCCAGGTATAATTGCCGCAATCGAAGCCATAGCGATTGCAAACACACCTCTAAAAATAAAAAACTGCGTTGGTGTCGGGCTTGGAATAAAGATAGTGGCACAAAGAATAACTAACGCGAACAATACGCCTACTACCAGTCCAGTAATTAGCTGCCACTTAGGTGTTTCTTTCAAATCATTTACCCCCGAATACTCGAAACCTTTTACAGGCAATTCATTGTCTTTAAAAGAGCGCTCTAGTTGTTGCCATGTATCCTTAGGCAAGTATTCCTTAACCATTCTCTGCATGTTTGCATATGCGCTGCCATCGGGTTCTACTACAGCATCTTGAAGTATGTTGGAATGACTACGCAAAAAATTAATATGTACAACAAAGGCATTTAAAGTACTGTGGCATGTTTCAGCAAAACCTGTGACCCACTTTCCATTAGCATGAGCCCCGAGCAAACCACTATTACCGACGAAATTTTCAATCAAGTTGAAATATTTTGCTCCAAGCTGCTGGCAAGTTAGCAGCTCCTTGAGTGTTGGTTCTTTGGACTCGGTTCTATAGCGAAGAACGACGGAGTTAAGAAAAGCGATATATTCTTGTTTTAACACTTCGATTTCAGATTCGACATTAAACACTGCCTGTTCGTTAGTCATCACTTGAAGCCGTTCTTGTCGCAAGTAGTAGTAATGTTGTTAAGTCCGAATTATCAACCCCTTCTAACGTCATCGCTTCATAGGCACCGATTACGTCATGGACTATTAGCTCGACATTAGACTTACTGGGTGTTCCATCAAATTCTTTAAGCCGCTTCGCTATCTCTCTTAGCTCAGCCCTTGATGGTGACCAATTCGTGATTAGCAACTCAGCTTCAAGTTCTTTTTTTAATATATCCAAACTCATTTACTGCTCCTAATTCTTTGTTGCTAATCGTAGCAGTGTAATTAGATCGGAGTTATCTGCTCCAGCATAGCCGTATCCGCCAGCATTAGGGCAATGTCTCTTTACTATCTCAGCCCATTGCTTTTCAGTCGGCGTCGCCCCTTTTGCATGTATAGCCCTTATGTCACTTTTTATAAGCTCTAATTGTCTAGCGTTTGGCTCATTAGGGGCGGTGCCGAACTTAATTTTCAGCCTATGACTTAGCTCTTGGTCATAAGAAGTCATGAATATTCCTTTTTATTTTACAGTAAAAACAGTCAATAGATTAAATCTTATAATGTCCGTTCTGTGGACATGGTATACATAAGATACCTGAAGACGGTAGCCTAGTCCCAAATACCTTAAATTGCAAGGGCTTACCAAAAACCTACCAATGGTTACTCAAATAATCTTTTACATGCACAGGCAAAAACACTAATGCCATCCAAATGCAATTTGGCCGTTGCCACTGGCGGATACAGTGGTCGAAAATTGAATTGCGAAATATTCACGGAACAATCGGCGTACGGTTGGTCTATGGGGTTTCGGGGATAATGAAATGTCCCTGAATCGTGGGATTGTTAAGGGGCGGCGAATTCGCCCTTTGACTGGTGATAAAACGGGCATCCGTTTTTGGTGCAGCGCTTGCGCGTTTTTAGCGCCACAAATTTCATTACAGAATTAGCAACTTGTTGCGTGGATGATGTTAAGAAATTAAGCAGGGATCCAACGGGCGGCACGCCCTTGGCAAGATAGGCGTTGTATGTAATGAGGCACGAATGTAATACAACGCACATCTTGCGTTAAATGGGAATCTCTAAAAAAGGCTAAGATTCGTAAAATATAGCCCTAAATAAGTAAATGCTAATAATATCAGCTTCCTTTGTTATTTCCTACAAACCACCACTGTGGCGTAAATGCAATACGACTATTTTCAAATTGGTGGGCAATATCTCAAAATCAATGCAGTGATCAGCCGATCTTACTATATCTAGTCGACAAAATAGAATCATAGACTACGCTCTAAAAATCCCTACATCAAGTACGTGGTTAGCTATATTGGAGATTCACCTGATGAGCAAAAAAACCAATCAAGAACAAACCAAAGAAACCTTCAGAGCTTCACCTAATGACATCGTCCAGCTGAGTTTAATCACAATATTCATATTGTACTTTGGGTTTAGTACTTTATATGGCACTCATATACTACATCCCGATTTTGTTGATAAGCTTAAAATATTTTTCAACGTACAGTATGCTTCTGAGACTTTATCAATTTTTGTTTGCGGCTGGCTTGTGTCTATGTGTGTGAAAATATGGTCGAATGACAGCAAAGGCGATATACAACAATATTGGGGCTATTGGTCAATTTTGAGTTTTTCTATCTTTGGTTCTGTTGTTGTCGCCGCGTTTACAAGTAAAGAGTATACGCCTTTTCTAGTTGCTTTCGGACTAACCTTGGGGCATGTAGGGTTTTGGACATGGTATAAGGAAACCAAGGCAAAACAGCGATTTAATAGCGACCTCAAGGATTCTGTTGCCGTGATTAAGGATTCAACAAATACTCTTGATAGAAATGTTGAAAGATTAATGACTGTTTTAGATACGATGCCAAAAGAAGAGGCTTTTGAGCAATCATCAAGGAGCTATGCAAGCATTCGCTCAATAATTGCAGCTCAATACCAATACACTCTTCCAGTATTGCAGTGTAACGATGATATCAGTCCTGGCCTCTATTCAGCAATGAAAGATAACTGTGATACAGGATTGATTTATATTTTGGAGGCCATTTGTGGTATAGCAAGATCTTGGACAAAGAATCCTGCACAATACTTTGAATCAAATATAATGTCCCTTAAATCAATGGAAGAAATAATATCTGAGGATGGAAAAAAACAGGCTGAAGAAGCTTTCGAGAATGGTCAAGCATTTTTTCACGAAAATGCTGCAAACTCCTATGTCGGCTTTCTCAAAGTAGAAACGCTATTATGCAATCACACCCGAGAAAACAATTTCAACGTAGAGCCTAAAGTACTTCCACTCAACAAAATAGTGTTAGAAGAAGAAGATGTAGAAACAATCCCCGGAGCACCAGAAGCATGTGAGACCAATAAGCCTACAATGATTGCTGACATCTCAAAGTTTGCCGACGGGTTAAAGACATTCAGCAATAAACAAAAAGTGGATATGATAAAAAGCTTTGCTAAACGAGGCGATTTTGGCTCTATAATTTCGTTACCATTACCCATCCCTATGGGTTTATGCCGCCAGCTAAAAATTAACAACCCATTGCACTCAGAGTTACCATCAGTAGGCACGATTAATTTGTATCGTCATGAGGTCGGCGGTGTAAAGAGTGTTACACTTTTATATCATTTCTGTTCACCTCTATTGCATATTGCCTCAGATCTGCTATTACTAAGAGAAGTATTAGCAAAAAAGAAAGGCTTGAATAAATGAGTGAAAAAGATAATTTTCAAGGGGCCGCTAAGATGTCGCTTCCGTTTTCGCCGGAATATGCCTTAGCTCAAGTTGACGAGTCTCTAAAAGTCGCAAGGAAAGAGCTTGACCAATTTATGAGTGAGGTTGATGAAAAGTTTGGAAAGCCAAAAATTCCAGAGCAATACCTAAAGCCAGCGTTAGTAAATGAGTGATTTGGTCTATTAATATTATCAAAACTGAACTTTCAGTGATTTTTACTTGCCTTGTTCAAAAATACCTCGTCGTTGGATACTCATTAACGTAGGCAATACACACTCAATTTGAAACTGCTTTGCCTTATGAATAAAGCTATAAACTGCAATGGCAAGCAGAAATTGAAAAGGATAAAGCTACGCAGCCAGGGTTAAATCACACTCCCCCTGAGTACTCATAATATTTTGTAGCGAGGCTAGTAGAACAATATAGCCAAACTAGCCTAAATATCTTTAGTAGTAAATAACCACGGATAACAATGTGGGTTAAGCTTATTAACTATCTCATCGGATAATTCATCCCAGCCTTCCACTGCAATGCTTGCCGCTGTTCGTCCAAATTTGTCTGATACTGTTGCATCTACGTCTCTTTGCGCAAGAAGAAGCTCGACCGCCTCCATGTTCAACGAGGCTGCTGCATAATGCAATGGAGTCATCCCAAATTCATCTTTAGCATTCACATCAGCATCCCTTAATGCTGCCTCTAGCCCAGCGATGTCCCCCTGTTCAGCCATAGAAAATATTGTTGGCAAATGCTTGCTCATTTTAATTGCTTTATTCTTTCTTAAATTCGTAGGCTGCCTAAGGTAGAACATGAGGTAGCACCTCTTCAATCAATAAGTCAAGATTTTTTTCATATTCCTGCTGTTTATTCATAAATGAAACTGGACGAGCATCTGACTTTGAATTCCTGTTGCTATTAAAGGTGAGCATTCCATCAATTTGGATTCTTAAGCCGTCTCCTTGATTTTCGTAAACAACAATGTCTCCATTTTCTGTATCTTTGAAGTTACTCTGATTCGCTTTACAAGGTAATACATCACTATGCAGTACACACCTCTTGTGCCAGCTATGTAAAATATATGCGTGAGCTTTACTGCCATTACTTGAGATACCACTAGAAACATAAAAAACGAACCCCGTTGAAAAAACATTAGGACCAACAACAGGATCTTTAATGACGAGTCTAGCAAATTTGGCATATGACTTTGAAGAAGCAGGGACTATCTTCATGTATTGCTCTGGCCTTGTGTCTGTGCATGACTCTTTGAAAGAATACCATGATCCCGAACAAGCGGCAAAGCGCGCAAAAGCGGTGAGCGTTTGTTTAGCAGAGGAGTCCCTAACAGGGCTAACATAGCAAGATAAATTCACCCCTCCATATAGAGATAAAAGCCCTTCGGCGACTGTTTCTTCACGAGCCTGATTATCTTGAGAGTAAGGAAGCACACTTTGAAATTGTTTTGATTCTAGAAACGTTTGTAATACCTGCCAATTTCTTTGCTGCAAATTAGCTTGTGGATTAGCTAACCACTTTTCAAACCCTCTGATGCTGATGAGATAATCCACTTGGGAGAACATCTCCAGCTCGGATACGAACGCCGTAACACCTTTCCTACCTGTAACACTCAAATAGTCCTTAATTTGAGCCTTCGCTTGCCGCTGATTAATTATCTTACCCATTATTTTTGTTCGCACTTTGTTCGTGTTTAGGGTGTATCTAGTTCGTTTCTATAAAGTTTAGCATATACCCAGTCCAAATTTATTCCAACGTGAGAAAGATACTTAGATAAGAGGTAATGACTTTACTGAAAAAAATAGCCCTACACATAAAAAGAGATACAACTAATGTGTTTTGCGGGAAAGACCGCGCGTACACGCGCTAAGCAATATAAGCGATTATTTTAAAGAGGTGAACCTATGAGCAACAAAAAACAACCACTGGCGGCACGTATTGCACCGCAGGAGGCCAAGAGAAAGCCAGCCGCGAAAGCGTCGACAGGTATTGAGGCTTTCATGATCAACATGTTGGCGCATCCTGACATTAAGGAAGCGACACTTATCATTGCGGAACAGGCCGAGCATGAAAATGATATCAAGAATGGCTATGAAATAGAGACTTTAAACCGAACGTTATCCAGTTTAGATGATGATTACAAAACATCCGATAAGGCTGTTAAGGCGCGTAAGAAGACGCTGGATGATACTGAACCATTCGTGCCAACGCCAGCTGATGGGGATGGAGGACAGTACAAGAAAGTATTTTGGGATTGGGAATTTAAGGACAAAACCATGATGTTGGTAACAACATTGGCATTAATCGCTGCCATGTGCATGGGCGCGGCCAACGTATATGCCAACCTTATCGCTTCTGGGGAAGGTATTTTCTTAACTAAACCTTACTTGGCAATTGCCATTTCGTTGTTGTTACCGATAGCGGCGATAGCGGTTAAAAATTTGTCCCACTATATTCACAACCCACTATACCGAAGATGGTACGGTCTGGGTATCTATGGGGTGACCTTAGCTTCATTAGTGGTGTGGTCAGTACTATTTGCCCAAAGCTTTAGCGGTATATCCGGTGGCTTCGATGTAAATGCGCTTTTAGAGGAAAGTAGCAGTAATAGTGGCAGTGCATTGGTGTGGTCGCAGCTGATGCTTGAGCTGTTAATGGGGTCGGCATTATTCCTAACGATTGAGGAAATCGCCAACAAATATGCGCCTGAATCCTTCCTGCCGAATATAGCGCATATCAAAGCGAAAAAAGCTTATGAAGCTGCGCTGGCAGCACATAAAAAGATTGAAGAAAACTATGCAGGCAAGCACGGGCGGTTGGTGACGCTATACGCTGAAAACCAAAAATACACTAACGAAAAAGTAGCTGAGTTCGTGGCGATGAAATCCCGCCGCGCGGCTCAATTCAATTAATAATCAGAAACATTGGAGAACGATTATGAACACAAAAACACTATTACAATTAGCGCTGTTAGGCTTTGGTTTGAATGCCAGTGATGCGGCGGCAAAAGAATATGCCATTGCCATCAGCCCAAACGTGAGCGTTACTCAAGCGAAACTACACTACAGCAAAGCGGTTAGTTTTTTGGTCAATATGCAAGCGGGTGACAACGCGTTCGTGATTGATGGGGATAGCCTCGCCACATTGGGGCGGTTCACAATCCCTAAAAACCCGATCTATGCCAGTATAAAAGCGCGGGTAAGCTACAACAAGTCAACTGTAGGCAATATGGCGAAGTTTGCCAAGGCGGCCAAAGCCTCAAGCACCCGCATTGCTGGCGCGGTGCGATTGCCGCAACTGTTACGCCATATTGCGGCGAACAGAACCGCCCCTGAAATTGATGTTATTGTGTTGGGGTCAGCGCTTTATGATGCCCCTGCTACACCAGCCTTTACGATGAAAGACGGCGTTTTTCCAAGTGACGGACATTTGAAGCATGGCCGAGATATAACGCCTTTTGGTGTGACGCATCCGGCGCAACTGTCTGGCCTGCGCATTCATCTGGGCTTTTATGATGCGGGGTTATCTGACCGTAAACTTCACTTTATTGAACGCTTCTGGACGCTTTATGCGCAGGCTCAGGGCGCACAACTCGTGACTTTTACCAAGGATTTGCCAACGTTGTATAATCGCCTAAAAAACAACGTTGAGCCACCACAGAACAACTACAAACAGGGTGATAGCAACAAACTACAAATGATCCGACTTGCACCGCAAAAGCTGCAATCGCAATCCATTTATAACCGCCCTGTGAGTACGTCAGCGCTAAAAGCTAAGCAATTGCAAAAGGCTAAAAACGTACAGGTGGGTATTGCTTGGCAGTGCCAGCGCTGTGATTTAGATTTGTACGCAAAAGCAAGACCAGATGCGCAAGTGCTGTGGTTTGGGCATACAAAATCACCTTTAGGGATTTACTTTAAAGACTATCAGAAGTCCCCAGATGCCAAAAATGGGTATGAAACCATCGCCTACACCACACCCATTGATTTACGGGCGCTGCAAATCTTCGTTAATTTCTACAAAGGCAATGCCCCCAAGGGGGTGCGGGGTGAGGTGCGCATTAGCGTTGATGGC
>CALKGI010000200.1 GCA_938085045.1 uncultured Alteromonadaceae bacterium | reverse complement strand
ACTGGGACCTATTCTTAATCATTACATGTCAGCATTTTCCAACGGCGGTGATATCATTATGATGGCACTTGGCGGCACTGGCCTTATTTTCTTTACCCTTTCAGGTTATGCGTTAACCACCAAAAAAGATTTCTCTTACAGGGGTGGTTTCTTGATGGTTGGTTTGATTGTTGCTGTTGTTGCAATGGTTGCCAATATCTTCTTGCAAATTCCTGCATTAAGTTTGGCTATCAGCTCTGCGGTTATCATGATCATGTCAGGTTTCATCCTGTATGATACAAGCCGTATCATTAACGGCGGCGAAACTAACTACATCCGCGCTACCGTGAGTTTGTATTTGAATATTTACAATATTTTCGTCAGCCTACTGCGCCTGTTAGGTGCTTTCATGGGTGAAGATTAATCGTTAAAGATTAACTCTGTTTTATTAAAAGCCCCTGTTATCAGGGGCTTTTTTATGTCAGTAACTAACAATTGTTTGGAACCTTCATGGCCAGTTTTTTAATTTTGGTGCACAGTTCAAACTACGCCAGCCAGTCCTCTGCCAGCGCGCTCAATTACGCCGAGTCGGTTATCAATAACGGTCACGACCTCAAAGCCATATTCTTCTATCAAGAAGGCGTTTATCATGCCAATTCTCTGACCAATATTCCAAGTGATGAACTTGATACCTCAACAGGATTCAAACAACTTAACGCAGATCATGGTACGCCTTTGCTATTGTGCGTCACAGCAGCAGACAAACGTGGCATTGTTAACGAACATCATGAGCAAGAACAAGCCCTGCCCCACGGCAACGTAGACCCAGCATTCACAGTTGCTGGCCTTGCTGAAATGGTCACCATCGCCGCCGAAACTGACCGTTTGGTACAGTTTAAGTAGGACATATGAGCATGAAAAAGATAGCAATCATTAATACTCAATCGCCTTTTAACTCACCCACCGGACGTGATTCACTCGATTTGGCGCTGATTTTTGGCGCCTTTGAACAACCGATAACGGTTATTTTTCTAGGCGACGGCGTTTATCAGCTGCTTGATGACCAAAACCCGGAAGCACTGGGCACCAAAGATTATCTATCTACAATGAAGGCCTTTGAACTATATGACATCGAGCATATTGTTTGTGGGTTAGATGACATGAATAGCCGAGGGGTTCCGGTAGACAAATTGTCTATGGCCATAGAGGCTGTGCCAAATTCGCAAATTGGTGAACTACTTAACACTTTTGATCATGTCATAACCATGTGACCTCCTGCTCGCCTATAAACCTACGAGAGACCAATGAGCACTTTACATATCATTAACGCACCACAGTCTAAATCAGATTTGAGTTTACTGTTGCAACGTTTTGACAGCAGTGATGCCGTCATTTTTATTCAAGATGGCTGTTACACTTTACTTAACCACCAAGTCACCTCAGTATTGAATACTAGCGTAGTCAAGGCCTATGCCATCGAATTAGACTTGAATGCCAGAGCGGTAAGTCGGCAAAACGCCCTAGCGTTCGACATCATCGATTATGACGCTTTTGTCGATTTAACCCTTTCGCATCATAAGACCATTAGCTGGTAAGCATATAAAGGACTGACTCATGATTGAATTTAACTCAAAAATTTACGACACCGACAAACACGGGTATTTGTTGAATCTTGATGATTGGAGTGAAGCGGTGGCCGAGCACATAGCCGAGCTAGAAAACATTACTATGAGCGACAATCACTGGGAAGTAGTGCATTTTGTACGGAATTTTTATCGAGAGTACAAAACCAGTCCCGCCATTAGAATGCTAGTCAAAGCGATGGCAAAGCAATTAGGGGCAGACAAGGGCAACAGTATCTATCTATACAAACTCTTCCCTAAGGGCCCTGCAAAACAAGCAACTCGCATAGCCGGGTTGCCCAAACCGGCAAAGTGTATCTAACCCAATCTGACGGTGGACTCGCTGACAATTGCACTTTGGCGCTGTTTATGTTCTTGCTCACGTGAGCCTTCATAATAAGTCGTAAATATTTCCCATAGCATCATAACGACAACAGCAACGATACTAAGGATCAGGCACCGATAGAAGATTCTTAACAATTGCTTTACCGGGTTATTTCTTTTCATACGCTGTTTACTACGGCGCATTTTTCGCTTCACAGTTGTTATTTTATGAGCATCAGCTAGAGAGTTAATGGTCGCCACCTCGGTTGTATTTTTGGTCAGAGAATCCATGACTTACAGATTCATTTTTGATTATTAACCATTAGAGTGCAATGCGCCAATCGTATCAAAGCCAATTGACGGGTATATCAGCTTTAATAACTGCGGCAGTTATTGCAACTTTCAGGTGGTAGTGTAAAGAGTAGTAAAATGACGATGGCAATGCTGAATGCGAAGTAAAGGTTGAGGTGTATACGCCGCCGCAAAGCGGCATATAAGAAGTCACAATGTACAGTGGTGTACAATTCGCGATGCTAGGGTAAATTACTCCCCTTCATCGCCCACAATCAAATCATCAACCCGCTGCAACCCACGCGGTAATTTATTCCCTCTGCGACCACGCTCGCCTTTATAATGCGCCAAGTCATCAGGTTTTAGCGTCAGCTTGCGCTTACCCGCCACAATCGTGACCGACGTATCAACCGGAATAGCCGCTAATATATTAATGAGCTCTTCCCTTGCCGCCGACCTTGCAGACGGAATCGAGATTATTTTATTCCCCTTGCCTTTAGACAATCTTGGCAGGTCACTTAGTGGGAAAACTAGCATTCGGCCTTCGTTGGTGATGGCCAAACACAAGTCACTATCGACATCGTTTATTGGACATGGCGTCATCAACAAAGCCGCTTTAGGTAATGTGACCACCGCTTTACCATTTTTGTTTTTACTCACCAATGAACCATAGGTAGCGACAAACCCATAACCAGCATCAGAGGCTAATAAAAAGTGCTGAGACTCATCGGCCATCACCACTTGTTCGAATGATTCACCGACATTAATGGCAAAGCGTCCTGATAGTGGCTCACCCTGACTACGAGCCGTGGGCAGTGTGTGCGCATCGGTTGAAAACGCCTTGCCGCTGGAATCCATAAACACCACAGGCAGGTTGCTACGGCCTTTTGCCGAAGCTTTGTATTCATCTCCTGCTTTGTAGTTAAGCGAACGAGGGTCTATGTCATGCCCTTTGGCACAACGTGCCCAGCCTTTGTCAGAGATAACCACAGTAACCGCTTCGCTTGGAATGAGTTCTTTTTCAGTCAGTGCTTTGGCTTCGCCTCGTTGTATTACAGGTGAGCGGCGTGGGTCGCCATACATTTCAGCGGCTTCTTTAATTTCTCTTTTAAGCAGGTTGGTCATTTTCGCTTTTGAGGCAAGAATACCTTCAAGTTTGTCACGCTCTTTGGCCAATTCGTTTTGCTCGCCAGTGATTTTCATTTCTTCGAGTTTGGCTAAATGACGTAATTTCAAATCGAGAATGGCATCGGCTTGTATATCAGTCAGGCCAAAACGTTCCATCAATACCGGCTTGGGATGGTCGTGAGCACGAATGATGGCGATGACTTCGTCGATATTCAAAAACGCAATCAACAAACCTTCTAATATGTGCAAACGTGCCAGTACTTTTTCGAGTCGGTGGCGTAAACGCTGGGCAACGATGTTGCGACGAAAAACCAACCATTCGCTGAGAATATCAACGAGATTTTTCACTCTAGGGCGATTGTCTAGTCCCAGAACATTAACGTTAACCCGGTAGTTTTTCTCTAAATCGGTGGTGGCAAAAATATGGGCCATCAACTGTTCTACGTTGACCCGGTTTGAACGCGGTACGATAACAATACGAGTTGGGTTTTCATGGTCAGATTCATCTCGTAAATCAGCGACCATCGGCAATTTTTTGGCATTCATTTGCGCAGCAATTTGCTCAAGCACCTTGCCACCCGAGGTTTGGTGTGGCAATGCAGTAACCACAACATCGCCGTTTTCTTCAATATAAACCGCGCGCATTTTGATGCTACCACGACCGGTTTCGTACATTTTTCGAATGTCTTTTATCGGCGTGATAATCTCAGCTTCGGTGGGATAATCCGGTGCGATAACAAATTCCATCAAATCTTCGACGGTGGCTTTGGGGTTACTGAGTAAATGAATACAGGCGTCTGCGACTTCAAAAACATTGTGAGGCGGAATATCGGTGGCCATACCAACGGCTATACCCGTCACGCCGTTAAGCATAATGTGGGGTAAGCGAGCAGGCAAAACTTTGGGCTCTTTCATGGTGCCATCAAAGTTTGGCACCCATTCAACGTTACCCTGCCCTACTTCTGACAGTAACACTTCACTGAACTTAGCCAAACGAGATTCGGTGTAACGCATTGCAGCAAAAGATTTTGGGTCGTCCGCCGCTCCCCAGTTACCCTGTCCATCGACCAATGGATGACGATAAGAAAATGGCTGGGCCATCAACACCATAGCTTCGTAACAAGCTGAATCACCATGGGGATGAAATTTACCCAGTACGTCACCAACGGTTCTGGCCGACTTTTTATACTTGGCAGTGGCATGCAAGTGGAGTTCACTCATGGCATAGATAATACGCCTTTGTACTGGCTTGAGGCCGTCACCAATATGCGGCAACGCTCTGTCCATGATGACGTACATGGAGTAGTTTAGATAAGCTTCTTCTGTAAAGCGCCTTAGTGGCACTTGCTCGACGTTATCCATCGTGTAATCGGTTACATCATTCATCAGTCTTTCTATGCCCTGTTATGAAATCTCTAGAGAATCAAAGTCAAAAACAATCACCACCTTGACCTTGTCTTTACTCAGCCAAAGCCACGCAGTTGCGCCCATTTTCCTTGGCTTGATACAACGCCTTGTCGACCCGTTGAATCAAATGTTCAAAATCATCTTTGTTTTTATTCTGCGCCACGCCAAAACTGGCTGTAACAAAAAACTTGTTCTGTTCATGGCATTGTTGAAACGATTCAAGCTTATCTTTGAGTCGCCCGGCAATAAATTCAGCCATTTCTAACTTAACCCCGGGTAAAATCGCGACAAACTCTTCGCCACCAATACGAGCCAATACGTCAGAACCACGTAAACAACCTTTGCTGACCTCGCCAATAGTTTTAAGCACTAAGTCCCCTGCCGGGTGACCATACGTATCATTGACGTTTTTGAAATGATCCAAATCAAACATGATCACGCTTATGGGAATATCGTCTTCATTACCTTCTTTGACCAATTGCTCACCCGTGGCAAACGCATAACGCCGGTTAAACAATTCGGTCAGGCTGTCGGTTTCGGCAATGGTTTTGAGCTGACGGCGAGAGTGCAGTTGACGGTACATGACAAAAATTAGGCCCACCGACAACATCCCAAGGGCAACCAGAAAAAAGAACTGAATTTGTTGTTCGCTAGAGGCTTGCTTTAATTGTAATGCTTTAATTTCGTTGTCTTTTTCTAACAAATTGGTTCGAGTTTCGTTGCGTTCAACGTCAAATGAGACACGTAATTTGGTGATCGCGGCATCATCGCGTTCGTCCCTGAGTTTATCTATACCTTTAGAGTGCTCTCTTAAAAAGGTATACGCCAGTTTGAATTGTCCAAGTTCACCATGAAAGCGAGACTTTAAAGCGCGTAAGTTCAACCCCCAATAATTGTCGTTTTTACGATGCTCTATCGGTAGTGTTTTTTCAGCAATCGCCAAAATCTCAAGGGCTTTATTGGGTTGCTCTTGCTTGCTTAAAATGTTGGCTTTAATGAAATAGAAATCGACCCGGGCCACTACGGAGCGAACATCTTTCAAATATTGCTCTGCGGTTTCCAAATAGCTCATCGCATGTTCGAATTGTTTCATTTCAACCGCAACAAGCGCAAAGCCTTTATACGCATTGTACATATCGGCCAACTCAGTTGACGTTTTGCTCTCAAGTAACATAGCATCGAAAGCTCTAAGCGCACTGTCATAATCTTTGAGTTCAATATGGCTAAAAGCAATATTATGCAAAGCCATAATAATCAGCGACTTTATATTGAGCCTTCGACTGGTTTCAAGTGCCAACAAACCAATCTCCAGCGATTTTTTTTCATCCCCCAACTCACCATACAAAACTTGTAATCCATTAAGTACTTCCCAACTCAAATCATCACTATTGACTTGCTGGGCAATACTATAAGCTTCGGTCATGTCTTCAAGTGCACGTTCATAATTTCCGTTAAATGAATGAATAGCAGAGACAAACGCCTTGCCTCTACTTTGATACAACAAATGGTTTGTCAACTGAGCGATTTTCAACCCTTTGCTGTAATGTTTAAAGGCTGTTTCATAATCGGCATTCATCTCATAAACCATGCCTAGGTTGTAGTTCAAATCTGCACCAATGGGGACAGTTTCACCCGCGATTAAATCCAGCCCTTTTACGGCGTATTCGCGTTGCTCGGCCAGATGCCTCAATGTGGCATTCAGTTCAGATAATTTATTGTAGAAGCGGGCGAGTTCAATAGTTGTGGCGACTCTTTTGACCTCTTGTTCGCGGTTTTCCAACATAGTGATGGCTTTGTTGATGTCGTCACTTTCCATTGCTCGGGCCTTGGCCACCAATTGATCAGCCAGTGGCAAATCAGATACGGCATTGGCATCATCGGCCCTGACCAAACCAACATGCATTAATAAGAGTAGTATTAACCCCATAAACCCTGCGTTGGTAGAAATTTTCGCTGTAAATAACTTTCTCATTATTATTGGTTCAACCTGTAGATGATATTTTATTATAGTATTATGTGTCGCGATTTTAGATTTATTTTGGTCGACTTAAACCTCAAACTTTAAGCATTAAACTTAAACATTAGAATTAAGCAATATCCGCTTCATCTCCTTTACTTTCGAGCCAAACTTTGCGATCTGGCGCGCGTTTTTTACCCAACAACATGTCCATCATTTCTCGGGTTTGCTCTTCATCGTCTATGGTCAATTGAACCAGACGGCGGGTATTAGGATCCATTGTCGTCTCGCGTAATTGCAACGGATTCATTTCGCCCAAACCTTTAAAGCGCTGTACGTTGACTTTGCCGCGCTTTTTCTCGGCGGCAATACGGTCAAGAATGCCGTCTTTTTCTTCTTCGTCCAGTGCATAAAACACTTCTTTACCAATGTCTATACGATAAAGCGGCGGCATCGCTACATAAACATGACCTTCGGCCACCAGCGTTTTAAAATGTTGAATAAACAAAGCGCAAAGCAAAGTCGCAATGTGCAGACCATCGGAGTCGGCGTCGGCCAGTATGCAGATTTTGCCGTAACGCAGTTCAGACAAGTCGTGCGCGTTGGGATCAATACCAATGGCCACCGAGATATCGTGGATCTCAGCAGATGCTAAAATTTGACCCGAATCGACTTCCCAAGTATTGAGTATTTTACCCCTCAAAGGCATGATCGCCTGAAAATAACGGTCACGTGCTTGCTTAGCAGAGCCACCCGCCGAGTCACCTTCGACCAAAAACAATTCGGTGCGGGCGTTATCTTGGCTAGTACAATCGGTCAATTTACCCGGTAATGCAGGGCCTGAGGTGACTTTTTTACGCACCACTTTTTTACTGGCACGCAACCGCCTTTGCGCCGAGTTAATACAAAATTCAGCCAGTGCTTCGGCGGTTTCGGTGTGCTCGTTAAGCCACAAGCTAAAGGCATCTTTAACCACACCCGACACAAATGCCGAACATTGACGAGACGACAATCGCTCTTTGGTTTGACCTGCAAACTGAGGGTCTTGAATTTTAACCGATAGAATGTAGGCGCAACGATCCCAGATATCATCTGGGGTTAATTTCACCCCTCTGGGCATCAGGTTGCGAAATTCACAAAATTCTCGCAACGACTCAAGCAACCCCTGACGCAAACCGTTTACATGAGTACCGCCCTGTGCAGTCGGAATAAGGTTAACGTAACTTTCGCATGTCAAATCACCACCTTCAGGCAACCACAACAAAGCCCAATCAACCGCTTCATTATTGCCTCTAAACTCTCCAACAAATGGGGTTTCGGGCAAGGTGACAAATTCTTTTACGGTATCAATTAAGTAGTCTTCTAGGCCATTGAGAAAACACCACTCATAGGTTTTTTTATTGACCTTATCGACAAACTTGATTTTCAGGCCCGGACACAATACCGCCTTGGCCTTTAAGTTATGAATGAGACGTGAAACAGAGAATTTAGGTGAGTCGAAGTAACTGGCATCAGGCCAAAAGTGCACTTTAGTGCCGGTATTACGTTTGCCACAGGTACCGGTAACAGCCAACTCAGTAACCTTTTCACCATGTTCAAAAGCCATTTCCCAAACCTGGCTGTCACGGCGAATGTTAACCTCTACCCGGTTTGACAAGGCATTCACCACAGAAATACCAACCCCGTGTAAGCCCCCTGAAAACTGGTAATTGTCGTTGGTAAATTTACCGCCGGCGTGCAATTTGGTCATGATGAGTTCAACACCCGACACGCCTTGCTCAGGATGAATATCAACCGGCATCCCGCGACCATCATCAATGACTTCAATCGATTGATCTTCGTGCAGGATCACTTGCAAGCTAGTGGCAAAATCGGCCAATGCTTCATCTACCGAGTTATCGATAACTTCTTGGGCAAGGTGATTGGGTCTGGCAGTATCGGTATACATACCCGGGCGGCGGCGTACTGGATCTAAGCCACTAAGGACTTCAATCGACTCCGAATTATAGCTCTGGTCGGTCATAAATTAAGTTACTTTATTGTTTGGGCCAATTGAAAGAATTCGGCGATGCCGGGTAAAAAGCGCTCAAACCCCACAAAACCATGATCTCCACCGGGTTCAACCGTTTGTTTGCAACCTGCGTACTTAGTCACAGCCTGCGTGAAATCAAGCACTTCGTCGCCTTCTTGTTGCAGCAACCAGTAATTGTCATGCCGGGTAATTAAAGGCGTATCTATACTTTTAAGCGCTTCCATGTGCGCTGTGGTCAGTTCAAATTGCTCTTTGGTGTAAGGATTGGTTTGAACTCCTCGAATATCACCAAGTAGCTCATAAGGTCGAACCGCAGGATTAACGATGACTGATTTTACGCTATATTTCTCCACAAAATAAGAGGCAAGGTATCCACCGAGTGAACTTCCGATCACGCCCTTTATAACCTTTTGATTTTTAACAACAATATCTTCTAATAATTTGATCGCAGGCTGCGGATAACAGGGGATCTGCGGAATGATCACGTCAATTTGGGGGAAATTCTGTTGCAAAAATGACAATGTTTGTTGTGCTTTAGTCGATTGCGGGGAACTGTTAAAACCATGAATATACAAAATCATTAATACTGCCTTATATCAAATCTAACCAATCAACATTACTAAGCACTTGCGCACCAGCACCTAATTCAAAACAACGAAAAGCTGGTCCTAAACGCTCATCATTGCCCCGAACCATACTGTTGAGGGCAAATTGCGCAGAAGTAGAAGGCGTTGCCCACAAGTGGATATCATCAAAACCAGAGCGCTCCAATAAAGTATGCCTTTGCTGATGAACATGACCATGGGCAATGCATTTTACCTGCTCGTACGCTTTTAACAAGTTCAGCAGTGACTCGCCGTTACTGGCAATATGCTTGTCTATGTAACCGTTAACTGGCAATAAATGATGATGACAAAACACCAAAACCGATTCATCCGCTTTTATAGTGTTTAGTACCTGAGTAATTTCACCAAAATGCTCAGCGCTAATATAACCCGAAGGTGTAGGCCCTTTGGTATTGAGCATCAACACATGCCAATGGCCGAGTTTAAGATGCTTAGCGGTGGTAAACGGTGGCTGACAAAAATGGCGGTTAAGACAATCGATTTCATCATGATTACCCGGCAACCAAGCCACCAGCGTATCTTTGAGGTATGAACGACAATAATCCGCCAGAATCTCGTAAGAACCCGGGGTATGATCTTGAGTCACATCACCGGTTATCACAACACAATCCCATTTTTGTTCAGCCAATTTAACCATCACCGAACGTAAACTTGCTTTAGAATCGACACCTTCATAGGTTCCGCCGTTAATTAGCAGATGACAGTCGGTGATTTGTGCGATTTTTAACGGTTTATGTTGAGTTGCCACTTTTGTCGTAGTGAAAGTGGCGGTCAAAGCGCCAGTAAACCAGTCCATCAATAAGAAGACAGGTCAACGCTGACCTGACCAAAGTCGTGGCACAGCTTCAACCAATCGCGCAAAAAGCGATTGATTTGGTGTTTTTCATCTTTTTGCATCATAGTGGCATTAGGGTATTGATAACTGCCTTTAATACGATTGATATTTTGACTAGACGTAACCTCAGCCATGTTAGCATCATGGTACAAGCGTACTTCCATGGTTGGGGTCAAAAAGTCGTCGAGCTTGGGAGATAACTGATTAACAGTAATGATGGTAGTGTATTTGCAGGCCTCTTTAATGGTCAACCGATAAATGAGTGTGTCGTTAATGCAATAATCAAAATAAGCGCCGGCAGGTTCTATTTTTGGCAGTAACTTATATAGACGAACGTAATTTTGCTCACACAAAACCATAAAGCCTGTTAAATCCGGCACATATTTTGATTTTTTTATTGGAGCATTCACATCAATCACCTACTGGATTTGTTCATTTTTGGCCAGCTACTGACTCTGCCAGCCACTGCTGTAAATTTAATTGTAACCATTGTAATGCGATAACAGTAGGCCCATTTGTTATCAGCCCTTTATTGAGCCATTCGAAGGCCTCTTCGCGCTTGACTCTAAGTACGCGAATATCTTCATTTTCGCCCTCTAATCCATGAATTCCTTGAGCGGTGGTGCTGTCGACTTTAGCAACATACAGATGCATCAATTCAGACATGCCGCCGGGGCTGGGAAAAAATTTCATCACAAATTTCAAATCGGTCAATACAATATCGGCCTCTTCAACCGCTTCACGCACAGCCACCTGCTCAGCCGATTGACCTTTATCAATCATACCAGCGATACATTCAATCAACCATGGGGAGTCATTTTTAATGCTCTTTTGTTCTGCGCTTTTCTCTTCATTTCGCTCTTCATTTAAGCGCAGCGTACAGCTATAGGCCCCGATACGAAACTGTTCTATCAGCACCACTTCATCAGTCACCGAGTCATAAGGTAACACCACAGCCGCGTCACCACGCTCAAACAATTCTCGCTCAACATCGCCGCCCATTTCGCCATTGAACAATCGATGCTGTACCGTATACTTGTTAATCTTAAAAAAACCATCAAAAACCATTGTTTTAGCTTTTAAATCAACATCATTAAAACCCGGTGTCTGGTTGTTTTTGATTGTATTCACATTGATACCTTATCAGTTTCGATTGGCGAATTTGGCCAATTATAAGTGTCACTTCATACTTTTAAGTTAAGAACATATATTAGCTATCGCTCCACTCATATTCTGTTACACTTACTCACTTTGATTTACTTCAAATAAGTTACTTATAACAGTCACACGCCGTACAATGTCTAACCTGCCGGGAAGACACGGCCAAACGATAGCAATATTACAGATAATGCAGCTAAGGAAGATGATTAGCAATGAATAAAAAACTCATACCATTTATTATCAGCGTAACACTAGGAACACTCAGTACTGGGGCAAATGCAGACAATCTTTCAGAAGTCTATCAACTGGCCTTGACCAAAGACCCCGCTGTCTTGAAGTCGGCTGCCGTCATCACTCGTGACAAAGAAGGCATAGTACAAGCCAAAGCCAAGCTATACCCGCAGTTATCATTTAACACCAGTGTTGGCAAAAGCATTAGCTCGGGTTTTACCAATCTCACCACAACAGGTGACGGTGAATTCGTTGGGGTAGATAGTGAAAGCATTACCTCACGTTATCAGTTTTCGTTGAGCCAAGAAGTGTTCAACATGAAAACTTGGCAAAACCTGGAGCAGAGTGAAAAATCATCTTTGCAAAGTGAAGTCAGTTACAAACTGGCCAAACAAAACCTAATCAGTCGTGTCACCCAAGTCTACTTTGATATTCTCAAAGCCAAAGATAGCCTTGAATTTGCACAGGCCGAGAAAAAATCTATCGAGCGTCAACTTGAACAAACCAACCAGCGCTTTAAAGTTGGCTTAACTGCCATCACCGATGTGCACGAAGCTCAGGCTCAGTTCGATAATTCAGTTGCTACCGTTATTCGTTCAGAAAATGCCGTAGAAATTCAAAAAGAACTGCTACGCGAGATCACCGGTCAATACCATCAGAATTTAAGTGTTTTGAATACCGAACGTTTCAGCACATCAAAAATGGAACGTTCAGCCAGTGAGTGGGTCGACACAGCGCAATCGAATAACCAAGAACTGCAAATTCAAACCATCAACATGGACATGGCTAAGACCAACATTGATATTGCATTTTCTGGTCATTTACCAACAGTCAGCTTGTCGGCGAATAAAGGTCGAAGCAACACCAACGCCAGTGAAATCACTGTTGATGGCAGACCAACGACTTATTCAAACTCGCCTCCGGGTGACTCAAAGTCGTTAACCCTGTCAGTATCGGTGCCAATTTTTAGCGGTTTCGCCACAGACTCAAGTGTTAAACAAGCTCAGGCCAGTTATGTCATTGCTGCCGAAGACCGTGAATTGGCCTATCGTCGCATAGTTAGAACCATTAGAACGTCTTACGCTAACGTGCAGACTTTAAACTCTACCATCAAAGCACAAGAGCAAGCGCTGGTTTCAGCTGAAAGTGCATTGGGCGCAACCGAAGCAGGTTTTGAAGTTGGCACACGAACTATCGTTGATGTACTAGACAGCACGCAGAAGTTGTTTAACGCCAAACGTCAATTATCTAGCTCACGTTATGACTACATTCTTGCCGTACTGAACCTCAAATTAGCGGCCGGTACTGTTAATGATTCAGACGTTCAAGGCATCAACAGCGGATTGAAGAATTAGTTTTAGTCTATAGCGTATACCCTGTATACATTGATAAAAGGCAGCCAATTGACTGCCTTTTTTATTGGTTAAAAACCTGTGTGCGCCCATTTTCTTCTACAACAAGATTTTGGCTTAACCGTTTGACATAATTTCAGCGCGGTATTTTGGACTAATAGACAGTTATAAATCGAAGGGAGTTCAAGCAGAGTAAAGAGGGAATGACCCCGCGTGCGCAAGCACGCCCGGGGTATAATGGTTTTAGCTATTAGTGCATGATACCTTGACAGTAATAGGCAACAGAGTGCCATGCACGACAGTCATTTCCATTTTCTTCACATGCTTCTTCCAAAGCAATACATTCTGCAACGCTTGGGTTGTAACCGGCAAAAACGCTGCCACTCAAACTCATACCAAGACCAAGTGTTAATGCAACCAGTGAAGTCTTTAATTTAGTGTTGTTCATTATATCTTCCTATAAATTACTTACGTCATTTACTATGCCGAACAGACATAGGATTAAAATCATAAGGATATCAATTTCTTACGATCAAACTTATCGTAACAAATCTTTAAGGAAAAGTTTCTACTCTACGGACGCTTATTATGAAAATAAGGTCTCAAAGCAAATCTATTGGCTTCACTAGTAGAAAATCCAATCCCCCTCTACACCGACACCCTTGCATACGTTACAATAGCGACAATTTCCACTACCTGTTTGACTCCTTGTGAAAAAAATCCAAGCGCCCACTTTTGAACCCTCTTTTCTCAAACCAAAATACTGGCTAACCTGGCTGACAGTCTTATTATTGTGGTTAATTACTTTCTTGCCTTTTGCAGTGCAACTTTTTCTGGGTAAATCGCTAGGCAGGTTATTGTATGCCACCGTCAAATCTCGGCGCAAAATTGCCCAGCGCAACATCGAGTTGTGTTTTCCAGAAAAATCTGCCCAAGAACAGCAACAAATCGTCAAACGAAACATCGAAAATACCGGCATGGCCTTACTTGAAACTTCCCTTGCATGGTGGTCACCCTCATGGCGTTTTAATCGTTTATGCCATCTAAAGGGTGCTGAACATATCGAAAAGGCCCAAGCAAACGGTAAAGGGGTTTTATTACTATTAGCCCATACGCTGCATTTAGAAGTCGATGGCAGGGTCTTTGGCACCATGGTTCAAGAGGGCGTTGGTTTTTACCGTCCACACGACAACCCTATAATGGAATATTTTCAATTCAGAGGCCGCTGCAAAGCCAATAAAGACATGATTGGCAAACGCAATGTTCGCGGTTTAATAGAGGCCTTAAATCAAGGCGAGGTGTGTTTTTACCTGCCAGATCAAGATTATGGCCGCAACCGCTGTGAGTTCGTGCCATTTTTTGCAGTAAAAGAAACCGCAACAACAACTGGCACGTTACTCTTTGCCAGCCAGGCCAATTGCGAGGTCATTCCGCTGATCACCCGCCGTTTGCCCGGCACCCAAGGTTACGAGATGATAGTACAACCCGCTTTTGAAAATTTTCCAAGTGGTGACGATGCTGCCGATGTAACCCGAGTAAACCAGTGGGTTGAACAGGCCGCTATGATAGAATTAGACCAGTATATGTGGGTTCATCGCCGTTTCAAAACTCAACCAGACCCAGAGGCGCCTTCGAGGTATTAGCTTACATAAAAACAACGAACTGGATCTTTAACCGCAAAGTCGTTAGTATTTTGTAATCTAATCAATTTTCGTCGTTGGCACCTTTATGTGGTTTTGGATAAAAAACGGATTAATAACACTCATTCTACTTGCCGCTGCGCTATTTTTATTATTGGGCGAAGACTTCAAATTTACAGGCACACCATCCAAAGAAAAACCAAATCAAGCCGCCCAGCCAGTTAGGCAGGCAATTGAGCCATCAACTGGCCAACTCAAAAATGAAAAACAGCCCGATGAGAAAAAGGAAGCTTTTTCAATGAGTTCCTCTGGCGCGGCCAAAGGGCTATCTAATTTTTACGGCAAAGTCAGAGCAGAACTACTAGGCAATAGCAAAACAATGGGTGACGGATTTGTCATTAGTGTCGAGCCTTCTATTTATACCCTCGACGAACAACTGCAAAGACGCGGCGAAATGGTCAACCCCGGCAGTCCTAAATTTACCGGAGAGCGCATCAGCCGCCGCTTCAGAATTGGCGAAACCATCCGCGAACAATTGGCTGCCGCAGCCGAAGTAGAAGGCATCGCACTAATTTGGCAACTCGACAGAGATTACATCATCAAACACTACTTTGAAGTCGATTCCGATCTCATCAGCGCCCTTGGCACAGTCGCATCAGCGCTTGACAGCGATTTTGAAAAAGACGTTTTTGCTTTTTACTGTTATAAGCAACGTGCCGTTATTATTGCTCACGAAAAGTCAGATTTCGTCAATTCTAACTGCCGCTTGGCTACCACCAAACCCTGATTTTTCTCTACTCTTTTTTGACGCTAAGCTTATCGGCCTAGCGTTAGAAAACAGCCTTCCAAATCTCCTGAATCTCAACACTCAACGCTTGTGCATACTCGTTGTCGGTTAACTTGTCTTGCTTTTGTAGCGTCAAACGATGGTAAACATTACGTAGCTGGCGATAAGCGTGCGTTAATGTTTGCACTTGTTTTTCAGTCAAAATCTCATACTTGGCAAACAACTCAAATAAATCGACATTTGCACTGCGATAGGTCAATTGGGGGTATTGTGACGAATAGGCTAACACCAAATACTGGGTAATAAACTCAATGTCGGCAATGCCGCCCAGCCCTTGTTTCAAATCAAATAAAAAGTCGATATTGCGGGCCAGAGAATCGCGCATTTTACCCCGCATATCGACCACTTCGCCTTTAAGCTTTGGTAAGTCTCGTGGTTTTGTTAAAATTTGTTCGCGAATACAGCTAAATCGTTGCTGTAACGATGCACTACCATACACCATACGGGTGCGCACCAACGCCTGATGCTCCCATGTCCAAGCCTCTTCAGACAAATAGGCTTGATAGGTTTCGATATTACACGCCAGCAAACCCGAATTGCCCTGTGGGCGCAAACGATTGTCAATTTCATAAAGAATGCCCGATGCCGTACGGGCATTAAAAATATGTATGATACGTTGTGACAATTTGAGATAAAACTGCCTAGAATCAATGGCCTTTTTGCCATTAGTCGGTTTTAGCGTGTCACAGTCATGCACAAACACTACGTCTAAATCTGAATCATATCCCAATTCGTCACCGCCCATCTTGCCATAAGCAATAACCGCAAAACCTTTGTTTTCAAAGTCTCGCCCCTGTGGCTGACCATAGCGTTCAGCCATTTGTTTCCAAGCAATGTTGACTACACGATGCACCACCGCTTCAGACAATGCGGTTAAGTGAGCACTAACTTTACCAACGGTTAACACTCGCGAGATATCGGCCGCTGCAATATGTAGCTGTTGCGACAATTTGAAATGACGCAGGTATTCTAATTGTTGCTCCATATCATCTTCGGGCACCCGCATCATGTGCTCATTCAACTCTGTATGGTATAAGTGCAACGCGGTAGGGTTGTACAAAACTCTTGGGTCTATCAATTCATCAAGTAAAATAGGCTGATAAGATAACTGCTCTGCAATCCAGCAGCTTTGTGAACACAGCTTGACCAGTTGTTTCAGCGCGCCGGTATTTTCGTGCAACAGTTCTAAATAAGCCGTACGTGAGGCTATCTTGCCAATCACGTTTAACACTCTATCAAGCGTGGTCAATTGTTCTTTGGTCTTTTGAAAGTCATTTAGTAGTTGCGGAATAAGCCTGTCGAGCACTTCTCGCCCTCGCCCACCCATAGAACGCTTTTGACTATCTTGTTTGAACAAAGTAAGCCGTTGAATAAATTCCGGTTGCGACTCATCTAACCAATCAAACAACCCCAGGGTATCGCTTTGTTCTCTTTGTGGGCTATCAAGGCATTGCCAGAACACTTCAAACGGATTGAGTTGCTCAGATTTATCTTCGTCGCCCTCATCAATAATATGTACAAACTCACCATGAATGTTATCCATCACCCCAGTGATATACGCCACACAATCATCCCAATTTGATTGTTCAAACAAAAAGGCCAAGCGTAAACGATTAAGTTCATCATCGGGTAACCACTGAGTTTGCTGGTCGTTAAACTGTTGCAAGTAATGTTCACACAACCGTAAAGTCAGGTAGTTATCGCGAAGTTGATGATATTGCGCATCATCAATATCTTTAATTTCATTGAGTCGTTGTAACGCCAGCAATAAAGGTCTAACTTGCAATTGTTTTTCTCGCCCTCCACGAATAAGTTGCAAAGCTTGAGCGACAAATTCAACTTCACGAATGCCGCCAAAACCCAGCTTAATGTTCACTCTGGCTTCTTTGCGCCGAGCTTCTTGAGAGATTAACTGCTTCATTTTTCGCAAACTTTCGATAACACTAAAATCGATATAGCGCCGGTAAACAAAAGGCCGCAACAATTCACTCAACGTTTGGCCATGCGTTTGCTCTGCCTGACCAATCACCCGAGATTTAAGCATCGCATAACGCTCCCAATCTCTGCCCTGCTCTTGGTAATAGTCTTCCATCGCTGAAAAACTCAATACCAAAGGTCCGCTGTCACCAAAAGGTCGAAGCCGCATATCTACCCGAAATACAAATCCATCGGCGCTGTTGTGATGCAGATAATGAATCAGCTTTTGCGCTACTTTGGTAAAAAACAGTTGAGTATCTATCGATTTGCGACCGCCAACGGTTTGCCCTGAATAAGGAAAACACAAAATCAAATCGATGTCAGAAGAAAAGTTCAGTTCTTGCCCACCCAGCTTGCCCATGCCCAAAATGATCATGGGCATAGCTTCACCAGTATCGGTTAGCGGTTTGCCAAAAGATTGACTGACTTGTTGATAAGCTTTTGTGTAAGCCGCCTGAATTAACAAATCAGACAATTGCGAGATAAGCGTGAAACTTTGCGCCACCGTTTGACACTTTGTTAAGTCAGTAACAGCAATATTGACCATTAATGACTTTCTTAAACGACGAATTTGGCGCATAAAGTCTTTTTCGTCTTCAACTTCATCCAATGCATTAATAAGCCCTGCATATTGGTCAAGTGCTCGAAATTCTGGACTATTTTCGACAAACACATGCTCAAAAATATCGCTTTGATAAGTGCATGCCTGGGCAACAAAATCACTCAAAGCGAAACAATATTTTGCTTTGTTGCATTGCTGGTCTGTGACTGACTGTCCAAGTACATGGGCATTGTCTTGGGTTTGATTCTGGGCATGGTCTAAAAATTGCTGCCAATGTTCGTTGCCACATTGACGCAACAGCGCAGGCAGTTGGCCAAATTGTTGTTCAAACGAAACTGTCATAGTCAATAATCCATTTCTCAAGCGGGTCAAAAACTGTATCATAGCGCCATCAAAAAAAATAAACACCGAAAATTATGGCTTTAGGCTTTGAAGATTTATCACTTGTCACACTGGCACAAATAAAAACCACCTTGATCACACTTATCATCGTGTTTATCTATTTTATATTGAATCGACGTATCACCCAGTACCGCACTAAACGCCGGCTGACCAAAGAACTGGCTCAACACGATAACTTTGCCTATGGCCTAAGTTATGCGGGTTCTATTTTTGCCTTTGTGTTGATGGCCTCTGACGTGTTTCACGGGGTGTCGTTTACCGACCCATTAGCCGACACCGTTCATGCTGTTGTTTATGCGCTGCTTGCGTTGGTTTTTTTAGAGTTGGGCCGTTACATTCACGACCGCCACATTTTGTTTAGCTTTGACGAAAACCAAGCCATTAACCAAAAGAATGTTGCCGGTGCCTTTATTGACGGTGCCAGCGTTATTGCCAACGCCATTTGCGTGGTCGCAATTTATCACTGGACTGGCGCCAATACGCTTGACGACCTACCAATCATTATTCTGATGTATTTGATTTGTCAGGTGCAATTGTTGATGCTAACCCGCTGGCGAGAGTATCGTTATGCCAAAATCAATCAAGGTGAATCGATGCAGCGCACCTTGTCTTACGAGAATATGTCGCTGAGCATTCAACATGCAGGCTACCTGATAGCCGGTGCACTAGCGATACGAACCACCTCTCATATCAGCTACTACCTGCCCTCACAAATCACTTCAAACGTAGCCAGTTTTATTTTGGTCAGCACCGCAATCATGGTCGTAACAATAATATTCAGCGGTTTGGCATCGAAAATTGTACTGGCAAAAATCAACAGTAATGTCGAGATTTCTCACCAAGATAATGTGGGTATTGCAACAATAGAGTTTGCAGTATTGGTGTCGATTGCGATGGTTTTATTGCGGGTGTTTTCTTGAGTTGATGGGAAGAAGCGTCGACTTTTTATACCCTAGGAATTGATTTAAAAACCGTAGGGTGCTCGTGCGTAGTACGGTCCGAAATTACAAGGAGTTACAAAGAGCTACGCGCACCTTTGAACAAATCGTTATAGACCCACTTGAATGGGGCTGATTGATAGTGAATAGCTTTATGGTGCGCAGAGCTGCTCGTGCCTCGCATTTCGCTACGCGAAAGCACCCTACCCATCGAAGCACGACCGCGCATAGCGCAAAAAAAATTAAGAGCCAAAAACCTTCTGAGCATGCAAAGTTAACCCCAAACCCACACTGCCAAACTTATCACCATCTACAATTTTAGCGCCAGCAAAATCAGCCACCAGCCTTGAGCGCATCAACTCAACCGCCGTGGTGCCGCCAGTTAAAAATACCGACCCTACCTGCGCCGCACTAATACCAGCCTTGTTCAGGCAATCGTTCATTGCCTTAACCACTTCATCAACATTGGCCATAATGGTGTCATTAAAATCAGCTTTGTCTACGCTGACCAAAAAATCAGGGTCGACAAATCCAAGATTCATCACCGCTTGCTCTGCGTCAGACAATCCTACTTTGGCCGCTTCAACCTCAAGTGCCACCAAATGGGCTTCTCGGCGTTCAACCACTTTAATAAAACGGTCAATTAGGTGTTTGTCTTCAACATCTAAGCGCATTGATTTTATTTCGAGTATTGATGCTTTCTCATATAAGGTATTAATCAGGTGCCAGCTAGCAAAATTAAAAAATGGCGGGTATGGCAATTCCATAGTCGGCTTGCGAATGTTTATCGCTTTGTAGCCAAAATGCGGCATCACCCGCGTTAAGCTCAGTTGTTTATCTAAATCGGTGCCGCCAACGTGTACACCGCTGGTTGCCAAAATATCAGCGCTTCTGTCAACTTTTTTACCCAATTCAGGCGATAAACGAATCAATGTAAAGTCAGAAGTACCACCGCCAATATCGATAATTAAAGCGAGTTCTTCACTATCTAATGTAGACTCATAGGCCAGTGCCGCCGCAATCGGTTCGTATTGAAACTCAACCTCTTTGAAACCCGCCAATTTAGCGGCTTTTTCGAGTGATACCTGAGCTTGAGCATCTTTACTGTCATTGTCATCAACAAAGCGAACCGGCCTACCCATCACCACTTTAGATAATGAACCACCATATTGTTGCTCAGCCCGCTCTCGTAGGGCTTTGATATAAACCGCAATCATCCGTTCGAACTTCAGCGAGTTGCCACCGACATTGGTGCTCATCAGTGACGAGCCTAATACACTTTTCATTGAACGCATAAAACGGCCATGGTTGCCGTCAACATAATGCTCTATCGCTTCACGGCCAAACAAGGGGGCTGGTTCGTGCTCATCAAAAAAAATGGTTGAGGGCATATCTAGTTTGCCGTCTTCAAGCGCAATTAAGGTGGGGGTTGAGTCGTTAAAAACACCGATGGTGGAGTTAGATGTGCCAAAGTCGATGCCACAAAAATTTGTCGTGTTCATAAAAAAAGAATGCCAGCTCGGATACAGGCGGGGCATTGTATATCAGTGAAGAAAAAAAGGGGAGGACTATATTCTCACGAAGATTAATTCAGTAAATTTGAATCAATCTCGTGAGTTTCAAGACGATAATTAGTTTACACAATAGCGCTCGAAACGGTTGCAAGATACAGTGTGACCTGCTGCACATTGATCGTATAAACGTACGCAGTTAGGACCGTCGCCTTCAGATTTGGCGTTAACCGCACCCGATAAACTCATGCCTAGACCCATGATCAAAAATACGCTTTTCATTGAAATGTTTTTCATTACTGACTTTCCTCTTAATAGTTAATTATTATCACGGCTTCCTTTCAAACACTTATACCAATGAGATGAAATCACGGGTCTAATCTTGCGCTGCAAAATGACCCGTTATTTAATGGATTTGGTATTTATCGCTGTGATTGTTACGTTCTCATGTACGTACATAAAACCCTACAATATTGTAAAAATATTATGACGGTACAGCAGCCATCATAAAGAACCATGGTTTTATGTCAACGAAGTGTTGTAATCATATGTATCTAACTGTAAATAAAGTGTTTATTTGTAACATATTCGAAAACCTAACCCGGTCGGCCATCGATTCTTGGCTGAGTTAATACCGGCACGTAGACCCACAAAAACAGCGCAAAAGCGACAACCCATAACAACACACTCACCGACAATAATAGTGACGTTTGAGCCGGCAATAAAAATATACCAAGCACGCGAATGACTGCGGCACCAAATAAACACGCAAAAGCCAGCGGCATTAATGGTTTGAGTGTCAGCATTCGGCCAGTGTGACCTAAAGATACGCGAGAGGTCATGGCCAAAATCAGCCCACCCATACCGCCAACGGTGAGCAAATGTAAAGCGGTTGGATAGCTGATGGCTTGGTTATAATGCGACAATCCAATTAACATCAACCCTATCGCCATGCAAAAATATGCCATATGCAACGACCAAACCAAAGGTACTCTTAGCGTAACCCAAATTCGCCAGCGGGCACATCGCACAAAGTTAGAGACCCCAGCCAACGTAAATAATCCAGCTAAAACTTCGCTAGCAAAATACTGTTGAAGAGTAAATAGATGGGTCACTACCAAAATAACAACACTGCCAATTGCGACTTTATCTAACCAAGCAATAGGTGCAACTTTGGCGGTTTGCGTGCCATTGGCGGTAAACATCGGCATCACTCTGCCGCCCACAACGGTCATGACCAAGGTCACCAAAAAGATCACCGCACTAATGCCGTAGCTGTAATAGCTCATGTCTGAGGTGTAAACCGCAACATGCGTTAATGCATTAGCTATCGCGAAAAAGGCCAGCACTGGCACAAAAAACAAATTGCGCATTTGTTTGACCGCGATCAAAGGTTTTGACAACAAAAAAGCAGCAACGGGCATAAAAGCGATATCGAGCGCGGCAATCACGACACTGCCAGAAAATTGGGGTATCAACAAACCGACTCGGGCCACCAGCCATAACAAAAACAAGCCGACCAAGTTGCGCCCCCTAAGCCCGGGCAAGCCAGTCCAATTTTGCACTGCTGTTAACAAAAAACCCGCAATGATGGCACTGACAAAACCAAACAACATTTCGTGGCCGTGCCACCAATAGCTACCACCATAAGGATTAAATTCGATAACACCTTGCAACGACAGGCCCCACAAGGCCATGGCCACTAAACCAAAGGCACTGCCAAACAAAAAAAGCGGTCTGAAGCCCAGACGAAACAAGGGCATGATCTGCTGTTCTTTTTTCAAATCGGTTATTTGCATAGTCAATTTCCAATCGATAGAGCGTTGATAGATGCACTCTTTTTAAACATGCTTTATATATACCACTTTAAACCGTCGATATAAAGCTTTTGATGTGTTTTAGCGGGTATTGGCCTGTGAGTATTTGATTTAGATCATATAAAATCTGGTTTGACTGAACTTGCCTGAACTTGCCCTAACTTGCCTAGAGTACAGACACATGATACCTTCACCGCAATAACCCCGTACTTTGGACTCCCCCACCATGGCCTTAACGCCCGTTAATCCTGTAGACAAACACAACAACGAAATTATCCAAAACTATGATGCCATTTTGCGTGACATGAAAGACCAGTCTTGGTTCATTTTCATGAATCATGGGTATGCGCCGTGCAACGCACAACTGAGTGAAGATGAGCAAAAGTGGCAACATCAAATATCCTTATATAACAATTTGGTTTTGCAGGCGCAAAAAGTCGGTATGTCACAACAGATGCAACAGATGTCAATATTAGAAATTGGCAGTGGTCGCGGCGGCGGGTTGGCATTTATCAACCGCCATTATCAGCCCAAGCAAGCGATTGGTTTAGATTTGAACATCAATCAGGTGAATTTTTGCAACAAGACTCATGTAACACCCCAAACTCAAGGTTTGAGCTATCAACAAGGTGATAGTTGCGCGCTTGCTTTTGCCAATCAAAGCTTTGATGCAATACTAAATGTTGAGTCTTCACATTGTTATTCAAACATCTACCGCTTTTATCATGAGGTTAGCCGAACCCTCAAACCCGGTGGTTTCTTCTTATATACCGATGTATTTCACCCTGATGATCCGCTCTACTTGCAATTTTTGGCGCTCAACAGCAATGAGCTTCCCGGTATGGAAATATTATATGCCTTTGATATGACCGATAATGTCGTTGAAGCGTGCGCCATTGACAAAGTAACATTCAAAAGCTTATTTCCTGATGAAAAGCACGCTTTCATTAGTGAACTTTCGGCGGAAAAAGAAGCGCTGTATAGAACCGGAAAATTGAAATATTTAAGCGTTATTGCCCGTAAAGCGAGCTAATACCAGCGGTTGATAACTGTTGACTTAATCAAGGGCGAGAAATAAGATAACCGCCATAAATAAACCCCGTTGCGGGCTCTACAGAGTAATTTCTATGAATTATCAAGTCTTAAGTGACACACGTCACAAAAACACCAAAATCAACCCCAAGATGACTTTCAATCACGTCGAAAAGCTCAATAACATTGTGCTATTGATGCAGGAATTTACTCGCGCTGCCGTCGAAATGCCAATCATTTTCATCAAGCATCCTGAACTGGGTGTTTTCCAATCGGTGGCGGTTACGGGTTTGGTATTAAACGAAAACTTATTTGTTAAAGACGGCGTTTGGCAGGGCTTGTACGTACCGGGCAGTGTCGGGCTTTATCCATTTAAAATCGGCAAATTACCCTCATCTGACAACTTTGGTTTTTTTGTTGATGAAGACTGCGACAGAATTTCCCAAACCGATGGCGATGCATTGTTTGACGCCGATGGCAAAGAAACACGCGCTTTGGCGACCTACCGTATTAACATTACCAAGTATCATGAAGACATGAGAGTGACCAATGCGTTTGTCGAAGCGCTGGTAGATGGTGAGCTGTTGACCGAATGTGCTTATTCTTTTGACAATGACGGTTTGAATTCGCAAATCACAGGCATTTATGCTGTTGATGAACAAAAGCTCAGAGCCTTACCCAATGCAGCGTTTTTAAAGCTGCGCGAAAAAGGTTATTTACCGGCTATTTATGCGCATTTAACTTCGTTTAATCAGTTAGATATTTTGGCCAAGAAACGCTAAGTAGTTGACCAATGGAACAAACCAACTTTAACATCAACCCTAACTTTGCCGAGACTGTGTTACGTGTTGGTAACGAGAAAACGCCTGTCATCATCATTGATGATTTTGCCGAGGCGCCCGAGGACTTAGTTGAATATGCCAAAAAGCATTGTCCGCTAATACCCACCAAGGTTGACACCAACTATTATCCTGGTGCCATTTCTGCAGCCGCATCCAAGCAATATACCGACAATATGTATGCGGCGCTAAAACCCATTATCAAAAAAGTGTATCGTTTGCCTGTAGGTTACCCCAGCTGGATTGATTCAAATTACGCCATGGTTGACTTTGCCCCGCAGGCACTGGCTCAAAGCCAAAGAATTCCTCATTACGACTCACAAGGTCCCGGGCAATTGGCATTTTTATTATATCTTTGTCATCCGCCACATCAGGGCACCGCTTTATATCGACACAAACCAACGGGTTTTGAATCTATTCAACCAGCACGGGCCGAGCAATTTTTGGCCGCGATAGACCCCAAATTAGCCGCAGGTGACTACCCTGATGAGTATGTTAATGAAGGAAACGAAGATTTTGAACGCATTCAAACGCTAGGTCTTGCTTTTAATCGTTTGGTTATCTATCCCAGTCAATCGTTACATTCGAGCTTAATAGTGCCAGAGCTTTTGTCTAACGATATGGATAAAGGTCGACTGACTTTACGGACTTTTGTTAATTATCAATAAGCCCAAATAAGGCAAGCCCTCAGACAAGCTTCTATTGACTTCATCATCACTGACAAATACCATGTTCGCCATCGAAAAACGCGTCAAAACCGGCGCGCCAAGGAAATCTTCATGAATTATCAAGTGGTCAGCAACAAGCGACACAAAAACACCAAAATCAAACCTCAAATGACCTTTGAGTATTTCGAAGCACTCAATAATGTGGCGGTGTTGATGCAAGAATTTTCAAGCATCGGCAACGACATGCCAGTTATTTTCATCAAACATCCCCAGTCAGGCATATTTCAAGCAGTGGCGATCACCGGTTTAGTTCGCGGTGAAAACTTGTTTGTTAAAGACAATGCGTGGCAAGCCCAGTATATGCCCGGTAGCGTTGGCCTTCACCCATTCAAAATAGGCGTATTACCCGGCTCTAACGACCTTGGGTTTTTCCTTGATGAAGACTGCCCAAGACTGAATGAAACCGAAGGTGACGCGTTATTTGACGATGCAGGCAAAGAAAGCCCTACGCTTGAGAGCTATCGCCTAAGCATGACCCAATACCAGCAAGATATAACAGCCAACGATACTTTCGTTAAAACCTTGCACGACAAAAACCTCATTGTTGAGGTTGGTTATTCATTTGACAACAAAGGCAAAAAAGAAACTATCACCGGCATTTACCGGGTAGATATTGATAAGCTTAACGCCCTACCCGCTGAAGAACGTCAGGTATTTTACGACAACGGTTATATGCCTTTTATCAAAGCCCATTTACAATCGTTTTTGAAATTCGATGTGCTCGCCAAACTCAGAGCGTAAAACAGCCATAATTTTGGGCACGTCAAGGCCCAATGGCAACACCCGCCAGCTTGTAAATAAGGTGGCGTCAATCATGGCTGTTGATGTATTTACATTACACAGCCGCGATATCAATCCTTTTGATTACGATCACAAATACCACGACGACGACTTCATTCCCCTAATAGAGCAGCTGCTTGAATACGACCACTGGGCTTTTGCCTCTCCGGTTTACTGGTATTGCATGAGCGCACAAATGAAAACCTTCGTCGACCGCCTGTCGGATTTATTAACAATCCGCAAAGATTTAGGCCGGCGATTACGCGGCAAAACCTGTTCGGTTATCTCAACGTCTGAAACGCCAAACGCACCAGAGTGTTTTGAAACGGTGTTTAAGCTCACCTTCGATTATTTGGGTATGGACTATAAAGGCATGCTTTATGGCGATTTTAGTGATGCAATGGATGATTCGAAGTTAGAACAATTGGTTGTGGGTTACGTTGATTTAATCACAAAATCGTAGGTCGTGATTGAGATTGCGAAGCAGCGAAGCCCGACATTATTAATGATACCAATAACTCACCATAAGGTACCCAATATAAACCCACTTGAGTTGGCAAAAAAAACAAAAATACTTATACCACAGAGGGCGCAGAGAACACAGAGAAGGACAAACGCAAAGCGTAATACAGTATTCTTTAGGGAATAACCTTGGTTTATTTTGCTCTTTGCTTTTCTCTGTGTCCTTTGTGTGCTCTGTGGTTAAATGCTTTTGACCTTGTTTTTTTAAAACAATAATCTACCTCTGCTGTGGCGTCACGCAAACCCCAAATTTAAACAATCGGTAGGTACCGGGCATAATCTGTGTCCATTGCTCATTTTCGGTTAATGGCTTAGTGGCCACTATGGTGACTATGTCATTTTCTGTGGTCACATCTTTAAAATTCACCGTCATATCCTGATCGATAAGCTCTGCTTTGCCAAATGGCGCCTTACGGGTGATGTAATGCAAATTGTTAGTGCAATACGCCAGCATATACTCGCCATCGGTCATTAACATGTTAAATACGCCGAACGTTTTAAGGTGGTTACACAGTTTAACAACATAACGCCAAGCCGTTGCCATGTTGCGAGGGCGTTTGGGATATTTCTTTTTTAACTCATTTAAAATCCAGCAAAACGCCAATTCACTGTCTGTGCTGCCTACTGCGACATAATTGTCGTTTTTCAATTCACTGTATTTGCTCAGCTGGCCATTATGGGCGTAGGTGATGTTGCGACCCCATAATTCACGAGTGAATGGGTGGGTGTTCTCTAGACAAGTTTTACCCCGGTTACCCTGGCGGATATGGCTAATCACCGCGTTACTTTTTATAGGGTAATCAGCGACAAAGCGGGCAATTTTGCTGTCGCAACTGGGCGCGCTGTCTTTGAATGAACGACAACCTATGCCCTCATAAAAAGTGATGCCCCAGCCATCTTGATGGGGGCCAGTATTGCCACCACGCTCTATCAGTCCAGCAAAACTAAAACAGATATCGGTTGGGGTATTGGCAGTTAATGCTAATAATTCACACATTGTTGTTTTTCTTCCACTTTCTGTATACCTGTAATTCTAGAGCGAAAATATCTGTTGTCTATACTTGAAGTTGACCTCAATCCAGTTTAATCTGTTTTGCAATGGTCCGACCTGTTGAAAAAATAACAGTGTCTTAATTTTTACACTTCCATATAAGGAGTTATCATGGAATTTTCACTTTGGTTAGTTTTGCTTATTGGTGTGATGTGGGCATTGGCCTATCATCGCGCGAGTATGACAACCTTTACAATCGGCGCAACGATAATACTGTTGGTCGGCAGCTTCAGTGGCGCTATTTCGGCCCTAACTTGGTTGGTATTTTTACTCATCGCCATTCCGCTTAACATCAGTGGTGTCCGTCAGCAATATATCAGCGCACCGGGGTTAAAAGCCTTCAAGAAAATCATGCCTGAAATGTCTCGCACCGAAGAAGAAGCAATAGAAGCTGGCACCACCTGGTGGGAAGCAGACTTATTTTGCGGCACGCCAGACTGGCAAAAACTGCACAATTACCCACAGCCGCGTTTAAGCGCCGAAGAACAAGCCTTTATGGATGGCCCTGTTAGCGAAGTTTGTAAAATGACCAGCGACTGGGCAACCACCCACGAAGATGCCGACTTATCTCCTGAGGTTTGGCAATACCTTAAAGACAATCAATTCTTTGCGATGATCATCAAAAAAGAATACGGCGGTTTAGATTTTTCGGCTTATGCACAAAGTTGTGTTTTGCAAAAATTATCAGGCAAAAGCACTGTACTAGCCAGTACCGTTGGCGTACCAAATTCTTTAGGCCCGGGCGAATTGCTACAGCATTACGGCACCACAGCACAAAAAGATCACTATCTGCCGCGCTTAGCCCGTGGTGAAGAAATTCCTTGTTTTGCCCTAACCAGCCCAGAAGCGGGTTCTGATGCAGGCTCGATTCCTGACTTTGGCATTGTGTGTAAAGGTCAATGGGAAGGCGAAGAAGTACTCGGCATGAAGCTAACTTGGGACAAGCGTTACATCACTTTGGCCCCTGTTGCGACCGTGCTTGGTTTGGCGATTAAATTATATGATCCAGAAAAATTGATTGGTGATGAAGA
>CALKGI010000199.1 GCA_938085045.1 uncultured Alteromonadaceae bacterium | reverse complement strand
ATTGCAATCTAACATCGTCGGTCCGGTAGCATTCGAAACCGAAGAACAAGCACTCGGTGCCAGTGATATTAGGCCAAAAGCCGTTGTGTCAGTCGCCTCTGGTGACTATCACAAAGTACTGAATATTGGGTTACAACAAGGCCGATTGTTCACTAAATTGGATGATGAGAATAGCGTTAAGGTTGTGATTATCAATAAGACCATGGCAGATAACTACTTTGGTGGTTCAAATGCCATTGGTAAACGAATTTCTATCGATAGTGGTGAAAATTGGTTTGAGGTTGTCGGTGTTGTTGCTGATGTCAGAGCCGCAGGCTTGGATAAAACCGCTGGTGACATGTTTTATGTGCCATTTAACCAAAGAACCACCACTCGGGTTCGTTTAATGCTTAAAACCTCGATAAACCCAGAGCAATTGAAGCAGCAAGTAAATGACATTATCCATAAAATAGATGCTCAACAGGCTATTGCGAGCACTAAGACTATGCAAGAAGTTCGTGAAGAATGGCTTTCTTCTCCGCGACTGATTGCGATTTTGATTGGCATGTTTGGATTGTTAGCTTTCCTTATTACACTCGCTGGTGTGTTTGGTGTTGTGGCTTACAATGTTAGTTTACGTGTGAGAGAAATCGGTATAAGAATGTCGGTTGGCGCAACGCCTGACCTGATTCGTAACATGTTATTGGCGCAAGGCTCCAAATTGACCGCTATTGGTTTGGTGATTGGCTTAGTTGCGATGACCTTTATTACTCCAGCTATTGCTAGTTTCTTGTATCAAACCGACCCATATGACCCAACTATTTATGGCGCATGTTCGCTCATATTGTTGATAGTGTCATTGTTGGCCATGGCTGCACCGGCGCAACAGGCGACCAAATTAAATCCGTCAGATGCGCTTAGAAGCGACTAGTTACGACAAATTTTAAATTTTTAGGAGAATTACCATGGATCAACCAACACCACTCATAAAATTGGATGGCTTGTGTCGCTACTTTAAGAACGACAATATGGAAACTCGAGCAATTCACGAATTGAATCTGACGATTAACAAAGGTGAGTATATTTCAATATCTGGACCTTCAGGTTGTGGTAAATCAACCTTGTTGTCGGTATTGGGTTTGCTCGACACAACCACTTCTGGCCACTATCAATTGAATGGCCATCAGGTGGGTAAATTTGATGTGTATCAGCGCGCACAACTGCGTAACCGTGAAATCGGTTTTGTCTTTCAAGCGTTTAACCTGATTGGTGATTTAAGCGTTGTTGAAAACGTAGAATTGCCATTGAGTTATTCAAAAGTGAGTAAAAAAGAGCGCCGCGAAAGAGCGATGGAGAAATTGGAGCGAGTGAACATGGCGCATCGTGCTAGCCACTTTCCTTCACAGCTATCTGGTGGTCAACAGCAACGTGTTGCTGTTGCTAGGGGCATTGTCATTGACCCTTCAATTTTGTTGGCGGATGAGCCTACAGGTAACCTCGACTCAACCAACGGCGCGGCCATCATGGAGCTGCTAGATGAGTTAAACAAAGAAGGCACTACCATTTGCATGGTAACGCATGACGATCGTTTTGCCGATCGTGCGACAAGAAAAATCGAATTGATGGATGGTCAGTTAGTTCGATAGGTTTTGTAACGTTTAGGCCCGCTGTTGTCGTTTTTACCGCCACTTGGTCGTAAAAACGGCAAAAAATATGAGGGTGAAGCAAGATTTCAAATGAATAGCCCCTCACCTTTATGACAGCCACGGAGGCCGTCGTAAAAGGCTGATACCCAGAGAAATTGTAGGCGGGTGATTCATCCCCGCATCTTTACCAAAATATCAAGGAAGGCGAAAATGCAGTTCAGTAACAGGCTATTTACACTGACGTAAACGCATTTTTACAGTTTTAAAAATAAAAACGACCCCGGGAGGGAAACAAATATTGCTGGTCAAAGGACCTGATTTGTAGTATTGTTCTGCGCTTGTTGCTGAAAAAGCGAACTAGTCGTCATAGGAAACACAGTAATTCACCAAAAGGTATAGAGGCAACTTTATGATAATTAAGGCGTTTAAAGGAATACGACCGAATATAGAAAACGGCACTCAGCCAAGTAGTGCAGTATCACTGCTGGCAGATATGGGCAAGCTCGAAGCCGAGACTAGCAAAGGTCAAATATTTTTAAAGGAACAAGAAGAATGCCTATACGTTTATCGTATGGTGACGCACGATCATACTCAGACCGGCATTATGTGCTGCTCTGCGGTAGAAGATTATGTCAACGAAACCATCAAGCCCCACGAATTGACTCAACATTGCCGGGTCGATTATCTTAAAGACCTGCTGCTCAAATCTGGCCTTAATAAAGGCCCCGTTTTGTTTTCCTATCAAGCGGTCGAGCAAATCAATGACATTGTTAATGCTCAAATCGAGCGACCCGCTGAACACGAGTTTTATGGTGTTGATTCGGTTCGTCACATGTTATGGGTCATTCGTGACCAAGCGCTCATTCACCAGTTGGTATCGTTATTTTCACAAATACCCGATTGTTACATAATTGACGGTCATCATCGCAGCGAAGCGGCGGCCAAAGTGGCCAGTGGCTCTGAAATGTTGAACCCAACTCATTCGGGTGATGAAGGATATAACTATTTTCTCTCGGCCTATTTTCCAGAAGATCAGCTTAAATTGCATTCATTCCATCGTTTAGTCAAAAGTCTCAACGGCTTATCTTGCGAACAATTTAAGTTAAAACTGACCAAAGACTTTGTCATCAACACCTGTGATGAGCCGTTTTTACCGAGCGAGTCTAATCATTTGGGCATGTATATCGACAAGCAATGGTATTGCTTGCAAGTCAGACCTGAGTCTTACAATAAACAATGTCCGGCACAGAGCTTAGGGCCTGCAATAGTCTGCGAGTTGATTTTGAAAAACATTCTGAACATCGACGCAGAAACCAAAAATGCGTTGGTTGATTATGTTGAAGACGATAAAAACATGAAGAATGGCTTGGC
>CALKGI010000198.1 GCA_938085045.1 uncultured Alteromonadaceae bacterium | reverse complement strand
TTTAAAACCAGCTTGCTCAAACGTGCGGAATAAGCCCATGCTCAACGTGCCGATGGCCGGTTGTGCATGTTGGGTCAAACGTAGGTTGTCTTCTTGTGCATCAACACCTTCTTTGGTGAAAACTGGAATTGGATAAGTTACGTTTGACAGGTGACCCAATCCGGCATCGCTGAACGATTTATCCATTTGTGCGGCAGTGTTTAATACTGTAGGGAAGTTACAAGCTAAGTCTTGACCCATGTTGACATACTGCGAACCTTGGCCCGAGAACAAAGCAACCACTTTGCCCGCTTGTACGCCGTTTTGACGATAGTAAATACCCGTTGGTACCGACCATTCTTGCTCACCAGCTTTTGATTTAAACTGCTTTAAAGCAGAATCAATCATGCTGATGGCTTCAAGGGCATCTTTTGCAACAAAACCACAGCGAGCCAAAGACTCAGCTGGCGTTTTTAACACACATTGCGTGATGAGTGCATTGAAGGCAAATTCTTGAGCGTCAATATCAACGTCTAATTTAGTGCGCCATTCGTTTAACTGGGCAACAAGCGCTTGTTCGTCTTTGGCACTAACCAATACTGTTTGAGCAACCATATTGAGGCGATACTGGCCTTGTTGAGTTGGCTGGTATTCTTCAAGCACCATGTGGTAGTTGGTGCCACCAAAACCAAATGAACTAACACCTGCACGGCGCGGCGCACCATCTTCGCGTGGCATCCAAGGACGGGTTTGGGTGTTGAGATACAACGGACTGTTTTGAATATCGAGCGAAACATTGGGTTGGTCGATGTTAATCGTTGGCGGCAACACTTTGTGATGTAAGGCCAGCACGGCTTTGATCATACCCGCAGAGCCTGCGGCTGATTTGGTGTGACCGATTTGCGATTTAACCGAACCCAAAGCAATGTGCTGCTTTTGTTCGTTGTCTTGTGCAAAGTGCTTGTTGAGGCCAGCAAATTCGGCTGCATCACCCGCTTTGGTGCCAGTACCGTGGGCTTCAATCAAACCACAAGTATTTGGCGCAAAGCCAGCATCTAGGTAAGCACGTTTTAATGCTTTTGCTTGACCATCTGGGCGCGGTGCATAAATAGATTTAAAACGTCCGTCACTTGAGGTACCAATACCTTTCAGTACGGCATAAACTTTGTCGCCATCGCGCTCGGCATCTTCAAGGCGTTTAAACGCCATCATCCCGATACCTTCGCCAATCATCATGCCTTTAGAATCGTTGTCGAACGGGCGAATGTCTTCGTTGGTGGTAAAAGCCGGTGTTTTTGAGAATGACATATACATAAATGGCGAGTTATCGCAGCATACACCACCAGAGATCATCACCTCTGAGCGATGTTCTAACAAGTCTGAAACAGCCAATTTGATTGCGGCTAAAGAGCCTGCACATGCAGCGTCGACAACACAGTTGGTGCCGCCAAAGTCAAAACGGTTAGCGATACGACCAGCAATAACGTTACCCAACATGCCAGGGAATGAGTTTTCTTCCCAGCCGATGTAGGCTTTTTTGAATTTTTCGATAATGACTTCGCGGTCGGCTTCATCTACGCCAGACGCTTTTAATACTTTGTCTAACACAGGACCTTGCAAACGAGAAGTTAATGGTGAAATTTGTTTTTGACCACCACCCACACCCAGCGTAATACCAATTTTGTCACGGTCGTAATCAGAGCCTTCACCAATGCCAGCATCATTTAACACTTCGCGTGCAACCACTAAAGACAATAACTGCGCGATATCGGTTAATTCTAAGATGTTAGGCGGCAGACCAAACTCCATCGGGTCGAAATCTAGCTCAGGCAAGAAACCACCACGTTTACAGTAGCTTTTGTCAGCGGCTTTAGGGTCGGCATCGTAATAATCATCGATGGCCCAGCGACTTGGCGGCACATCCATGATGGCGTCTACCGACTCAACAATGTTATCCCAGTAGTGTTCGATGTTTTTGGCATCGGCGAATACCGAAGCCATGCCAACGATGGCGATTGGGGTTTTCTGCAATTGTGAGTTGAATTGCTTGTTATCAACGTCTGTAACCGCTGCGGTTGCTTTGTTTTTAGCCATTATGTTTCTCTAGTTAATTCTCGGGTGCATTTTTTCGCGCCCAACAACAAAAACACCGTGACAGGCAACAGTGTTTTTGTGGTTAAGCGGGTGAAAAAGGCTTAAAAATTCAGTGTGGTGATAGGTAAATGCTTTGGCGCATTGTTTGGGCATAAAAAATCAGGTCTCAGTTACAATGTTATTGATTATTGCATCCTGCACCTTAGCCTTCCTTTAATAACCAAACGCCAAAAAAGAGGGAAAGAAAATAAATCCGAGACCCTTTTTCTGTTATATGGTCTCAACGGCGGCCAATATACACTGATTTAATTTTTATCACAAGGCGTTTGAACTATTGTTCAGGTGTTTGAATTATTGAGGGTGTTACGTTTGTTTGAATTTAATATTAAACCTATGTTTTAATTGAATTTTAATCTAAATAAACTTAAGTGTTAGAAGTTGTGATAATTGAAAGGTTTTATTTAAACGGCGTTTGAATTTTTGTTTTGCGGTGTTTGAATTGTTGGTTTTTGAGGGGTTGATTTTTGGTTTGTGAGGTTTAATTTTTTGGTTTGTGGGAAGTGGGGAGTGTATGAGGTTTTGTTTGAGGCTGGAGGTATGGAGGCTCCGCAAGGGGGTCAAAGCAAATTAAGGTCAGGGACAGACAAGCTGTCCACGAACCTTAATTAGCACTGACTTTTTATTGCTCCTGCATAAAAGGCATACAGTCCATCCATGGACAAAACCCCAGCTGGTGATGACTGCTGGACTTTGATCTAACTTCAGCTGGTGATGACTGGTAGAAACCCTACTGTGCAGTCAAAGCGGCGAATACTTCGTC
>CALKGI010000197.1 GCA_938085045.1 uncultured Alteromonadaceae bacterium | reverse complement strand
ATCATATCGACCAACAATATTTGGCACAACGAGGTATTTGCTTTACCAGCGCGCCGGGCTGTAATGCTATTTCGGTGGCCGAATATGTGCTTAGCGCCATAAAGGTGCTTGAGCAACGTTATTTGTTTTCACTACAAGACAAAACAGTGGGTATCGTTGGGGCAGGTAACACGGGTTCGCGATTGTCCGAAAAACTCGATGCTTTGGGCGTTAACTATTTGTTGTGTGATCCATTGTTGGAGGCTGCGGGCGATAATCGGACTTTTGTTGAGTATCAACAAGTTTTGTTAGAGGCCGACATTTTGAGCTTTCATGTACCATTAACAGGTGAAGGAGATTATCCTACCCGTAATTTATTTGGCGAGGCTCAGTTAGCGCAGATAAAACCTAATGCAATAATCATCAATGCCTGCCGAGGCGAAGTTTTAAATAACCCAATGTTGCTCAAGGCAAAACAAAACGGCAATAACAACCCGTTAGTGCTGGATGTTTGGGCCGGTGAACCGGCAGTTTTGACCGATTTGGTGCCTTTTGCTGATATCGCTACGGCGCATATTGCCGGGTATAGTTTCGAAGGCAAAGCGCGTGGTTCGTTTATGTTGTATCAGGCTTTATGTCAACTGCTCGATAAAACAGCTGAACAGACGCTTGAGCGTTTGTTACCGCCAAGTGATGTGACCAGTGTATCGCTTGGCAACGCTGGGCAAAGTATGATAGAAAGTCAGTTAGAAAATATAATCGCACAGCAGCCTGACTTTGACGCAATTAATCGCGTCATTCATTTGATTTATGATGTTCGGCGAGATGATGCAATTTTCCGCCAGCATATACACAATAACGGTTTCGACTGGATCAGGAAAACCTATCCTGTTCGCCGTGAATTCAGTGCTTTAACTGTTTTCAGTCAGCAACAACACACATTCAATACATTAATTAATTTAGGGTTTAAAAGAGGAGAGTAGCAATGTCGCAACAGTTTGACGTGGCCATATTAGGTGCAACGGGGTTGGTCGGTCAACAGATTCTTGAAATTCTGGCGCAACGAGATTTCCCTATCGCGAATTTATATCCATTGGCTAGCAGCCGCTCGGTGGGTAAATCGGTTGAGTTTAAGGGTGAAGATATTGACGTGATTGACGTAGATACCTTCGATTGGTCAAGCGCACAAATCGCTTTTTTCTCTGCTGGTGGCGACCGTTCGAAAAAGTATGCTCCCTTAGCAGCCGAAGAAGGTTGTATTGTCATTGATAATACGTCTGAATTTCGTACTGAACCAGACATTCCATTGGTTGTGCCAGAGGTTAACCCTCATGCATTGGCCGATTTTCGTAATCGCAACATCATTGCTAACCCAAACTGCTCGACCATTCAAATGGTTGTGGCATTAAAACCTATCCATGATGCTGTGGGCATTTCACGCGTCAATGTTTCGACTTATCAGTCGGTTAGTGGCGGTGGTAAAAAAGCACTCGAAACCCTAATTTCACAGTTTGGCCATGTATTAAATGGTCGTTCAATCGAAGATGACGGCGTATTCGCCAAACAAATGGCGTTTAACTGCATTCCGCAAATCGATGTCTTTTTAGATAATGACTACACCAAAGAAGAAATGAAAATGGTGTGGGAAACCCAAAAGATTATGGGCGACGAGAGCATTGGCGTTAATGCAACAGCGGTAAGAGTGCCTGTTTTATATGGTCACGGCGAAGCAATTAACATTGAAACCAATATGCCGATTGACGTTGAAAGTGCTAAAGAATTGTTACGCAATGCCCCAGGCATTGAATTAACTGAAGACAATCACGATTATCCAACCCAAGTATCTTCTGCCAGTGGCAACGATGCGGTTCATGTTGGCCGGGTAAGACAAGATTTGTCGCATCCTAATGGTTTGAACATGTGGGTAGTTTCTGACAACATTCGTAAAGGTGCCGCAACCAACAGCATTCAAATAGCTGAACTGTTGATTAAAGACCACTTGTAAAAAAATAAATGGGGTCAAATGACCCCATTTATCTCCTTCCTACTAAACCTCCGTAGATTCCAGTTGGAAAATTCTGCTCAATTGGAATATAGTTTGCATTACTTTTGCCCGAAGTTTTTATATTGACTCTGTATTCGCTTGTCAGTGCAAAGCCAATTGTTCGTTTTATAATTACCGCGCTCCCGCTTTAAGGAATTTAAATGTCTCGTATTTTGACATACTGTAGTCTGATTTTGGTGCTGATTTTTGGCCTCAATGGGCTTGCTGATGCAACGACCAATGGCTTTACGCGGATCAAAGGCCCCAAGAATACCGACCATGGCGCATTGGGCCATCGTTATGGGCCACTTCGCTCGTCAGATACGCTATGGCGTATCGCCGCTAAAATAAGAGACGACGACAGTGTTAGTATTTATAAAGTCATGTATGCGCTATACAAGAAAAACCCTCGCAGCTTTCTCAATCAAAATTACAATAGCCTTGTTAATGGCACCTATTTAAAGATCCCTTCGCTTAGAGAAATTAAACGCGTAAACCTTAATGATGCTCGAACCAAGGCTGAGCTAGATGACAAGCTGTGGGCCGCCAAACAACGCGGTGAACTGACCCCTGCGAAAATTGAAAATGCCAAAGATCAAATTAAAAACGTCAAGCAAGCGGACTTGGTTCAAGCTAAAACCGAGATAAAAAGCGATATTGTTAACTTGCAAAGCGAGCAAACCAAACTGTTTGATGAGCTTAAAGAAAAGATGGCTCAAAGCACCAAAGAGATGTCGGTTGAACGAGAGATTAACCTCAATCAGCAAGCACGGCTAGATAGCATTGTGATGAGCATTGAGGCAATGGCAAAGCAATCTCAACAAGACCAGCTTGAAATGCTGGCTGCATTGCAGGCTTTGGCCGAAGAAGAACGCGAAAGAGCAAAGAAACGTGAAGAAGAAGATAAAGGGTTTGATCTTGCCGCTTGGTGGCAAAAAGTGGTTGAAAACCCAACTGAACTTATCTTACCGTCATTTGCGCTCACCACATTTGTTATTTTATTCGCTTGGTTGATGATCCGCCGCAAAAAACGTAAAGCTGAGACAAAAGATGAAGATTCGCTGTTTGAAGCTCCAGCACCTGCCCCTGCTGCCCGAGCACCAGCGCCGCCACCGGCTATGGATGATTCAATGTTGCCAGAAGACATTACTGACGACAATTTCTCGCTGGATGATGTTGATGAATCGCTGACGACACTAGATGACGACTTGTTGGCACCAGAAGAAGATGATGCCATTCACTTAGATGATGATTTGTCAGACGACACCCTCTATGAGGAAGATGAACCCACGTTAGAAGAGGATGATTCCTTAGACGGCATGTTGGCCCAATCAGACTTGGATGACCTACTGGGTGACGAAGATTTTGACCTGTTAGGCGACGATGATGATTTGTCTGGAGATTCGCTTGACGGTGATGACATGGCGTCGATGCTCGACAGCTCAGACATGGATGATTTGCTTAATATGGATGACGACGATGACGATGCGAGTGTCACTGACGACTTAGATGTTGATGATATTCTAGATTCTGCTTTTGACGTCGACATGAGCGCATCAGACGACGATATAGATTCATTACTAGACGACAACGCCGCTGTTGCCGATGAGGATGATATTGAAGACATTCTGGCTCAGGTTCAAAACGAAGAAGGCAGCGAGCCAAGTGCTGCCCAAATAGCACAAAATGATGTCGGCGACGATGATTTGGATGAAATAGAATTAGACATCCCTGAAGATCAAGAACCTAACGCGGCCGAAAAAGCAGGGGGCAACCTAGCTGCCGCCGATGTTGATGCGCTGATGGATGAATTGTCTGTTCCGGGCACGGTCACCGATGATGACGATATAGATGCATTGCTGGATATGGCTGGTACGGCTTCTGATACAGTATCGGATGACGATGATATAGATGCATTGTTGGATATGGCTGGCACAGCCTCGGAAACAGTCTCGGATGATGACGATATAGACGCGTTGTTAGATATGGCTGGCACGGCCTCGGAAACAGTCTCGGATGACGACGATATAGACGCGTTGTTAGATATGGCAGGCACCGACACGGCAGGTGAAGAAGCGGCTGATGATGACGATTTTGATATTGATGCCCTTATTGATGCCCAAGCTGACGATGCGCCCGTTGCCGATGATGACATCGATTCGCTGCTGGATACTGTTAACGAAGATTCTTCTGATGATGAAGATGTCGATATTGACGCTTTGCTTGATGAATCGGTTGTTGATGGACCTGAAGAAGACTTAGAATCAATTCTAGACAGTGTAGGTGCACAAGATGAGGATGATACACCCAGTTCTATAGATGAAGACATTGATATTGATGCCTTACTTAATGAAGCTTCTGTGGAAGAGCCTGCTGTCGAAGACGACGTAGATATTGACGCATTATTGGATGGCGCTGCTACGCCTGAACCCGGCGGCGAAGATGAACTAGATATTGATGCTTTGTTGGATGAGACAGCTGCTCCTGAGCTGGAATCTGGACTTGAACCAGCACCAGAAGAAGATGATTTAGACATTGATTCATTGCTTGATGAAACAGCTGAACCAGACCTCGAATCAGCACTTGAACCTGCACTAGAAGAAGATGATTTAGATATCGATTCATTGCTTGATGAAACAGCTGAACCAGTAGTTGAGTCAGAATTAGAAGAAGATGATTTAGATATCGATTCATTGCTAGATGAAACAGCTGAACCAGAGCTTGAATCTGCACCAGAAGAAGACGATTTAGACATCGATGCATTGCTTGATGAAACGGCCGAACCAGAGCTTGAGTCAGAACTAGAAGAAGATGATTTAGACATTGATTCATTGCTTGATGAAACAGCTGAACCAGAGCTTGAGCCAGAACTAGAAGAAGATGATTTAGACATCGATTCATTGCTTGATGAAACGGCCGAACCAGAGCTTGAGCCAGAACTAGAAGAAGATGATTTAGACATCGATTCATTGCTTGATGAAACAGCTGAACCAGAACTTGAGCCAGAATTAGAAGAAGATGATTTAGATATCGATTTAATGCTTGATGAGACAGCTGAACCAGAGCTTGAATCAACACCAGACGACGATTTAGACATTGGTGCCTTGCTTGAAGAATCCCCTGAGCCTGAGCTTGAAGCGATTGTTGAGTCTGATATCGAAGAATCGTTAGACGAACCTAATCATGAAGAGCCTCATCTTGATGATTTAGATGATGTGCTGGACGGTGCTGGCGATGATGTTGAAATCGGCGATTTAGATTCACTGCTAGATGGTGATACAGATGACATTCAAATCAGCGATATAGAAACTGATTTTCCAGATGAGCAGAATCCTCTGGAAGAGTTGCCAGACCTTGATGTGTCGGATAATGATTTGGGAGGGGTCACTGATGATGATGAAGCTGTGGAATCACCCAGTCAGGCGTTAGATAAATACCCTGAACTGAGCATCGATGATGAAGCCGATGAACTCAATGTCGATTTTGACCTCGATGATATCGACTTGGAGGACGAGGTCTTAGATATAAGTGCTGACCCGGTTGATAAAACCGAGGAAGTGAGCACTGACTTAGAACTAGATGATATTGATGACTTAAATGATTTAGACGAACTAGATGATTTAGACGATATTGATATCACCAGTGGCATGACGGTTGACGAGGCTTTGTCTGAATTAGGCGGTGAGCCGCAAGACTTGACGTTGGATGATATAGATATTGATACGGCAGATGAAGATTTGCCAGATCAGTTGGCCGATGAAGAAGTTGCAAAAATCAAAGAAGCGCAGGCGCTAGACGACCTTGATGATACTGACTTTGACGATATGCTCTCTGCTCTAGAAAAGAATGCTGACGACTCTGTAGAGAATGAAAACGATGAGCCGCTGGATATTGATATTGCAGGTGATATTTCTGAGGGATCCCCTGCAACTCCAGCGCTTGAGCCACAGCCACCAGAGGATTTTGTAGATATCGATTCGTTGCTTGAAGACAGTGGCGATGAGGTCGATGATGATGTTGAACCTTATGATGCGGCCAAGATGGACGTGGGTTTGGGGGAGTTTGATAGCCTCAAGGGCGAAGAAATGATTGATGTTGACGCCCAAGACGACGGCTTCGCCGCTGATTTAGATATGGCTAAAGCGTACTTAGAAATCGGTGACGAAGAAAATGCGAAAATGGCGCTTGAGGCTATCTTGGCGGATGGGCCTGATGGTGTTAAAGACGAGGCCAACGCACTGATGGCCAAGATTAAAAAAGGTTAAGTGTCAACTTAGGTTACTAAAGTTAGCGCTTCACACACAGGCACGGGGACACGGAGGTTCACGGAGTTAAGATTAACAGCGAATTAATTTACAAGCTCTAATCTGTACCTGTTATTCAATCTTGTGGCTTTTTACTTTTAAGTATTTTTGTTTTTCCTTTGTGAACCTTCGCGTCTGTGCGTCTGCGTGTGAAGCTCTTAACTTTAAAGCAGCAGACGCAAAAGCAATAAAAAAACGCCGAACTATAGGCATTCCCCCCCAAATCACCGATAATACCTCGGATTTTCCACAGAGCAGTTAAACAAACCATGCGAATAGCCTTAGGCATCGAATATAACGGTGCGAATTATTACGGTTGGCAACGCCAAAAAGATGTCAATAGCGTGCAACAAGAGTTGGAACAGGCGATCAGCAAGATTGCCAACCACACTGTGGTGGTCTCTTGCGCTGGGCGCACCGACTCTGGTGTGCATGGCACCGGTCAAGTTGTTCATTTTGATTCAGACAGCATCCGCGACGATAAAGCGTGGACACTTGGCGTTAACAGCAACTTGCCAGATGACATCGCCGTTTGTTGGGTCAAACGGGTACCTGACGATTTCCATGCGCGCTATCGTGCCACTGCTCGGCGCTATCGTTATATTATTTACAACAACAACATGCGTCCGGCGATCCTCAACAGCGGTTTGAGTCATTACCCCTTGCCAATAGACGAAGATTTAATGCAACAAGCCAGTAGCTGTTTGTTGGGTGAGCATGATTTTTCTGCGTTTAGGGCTGTACACTGTCAAGCGAATACGCCAAATCGTAATGTTCACCATGTTAGTGTTACTCGTCAAAACGATTACATTATTATCGATATCAAGGCCAACGCTTTTTTACATCACATGGTTCGCAATATTGCCGGTAGCCTAATTGTCATTGGGCTTGGTGAACAACCTGTGAGCTGGATGAAAACCCTATTAGAGGGCAAAGACCGAACAGTCGCTGGTGCTACGGCCAAAGCTGGTGGGTTGTATATGGTTGCAGTTGATTATCCTGATGAGTTTGGCTTGCCAAAAAGAGCGCTAGGGCCGCTATTTTTGCTCTAATTTGAGTTCCGTGCCCAAACCTAGTATATTTTATTCGTGGTTTGACCAGTTAAAACTACGCAAACACTATAGATTTGTGTTCTAATATGCCGCTGTAATTTTGCTGTTTTGTCAATTGTTTGATAAACCTTCAGATGCAACAGTATTAAGTTCAGATACAATCCTTGTGTGCCATAGAGAGAGATAAAATGAGTTGGCTTGAAAAAATTCTGTCAAAACCAAAATCAACCAGTCGTCGCAATATTCCTGAAGGCGTTTGGACTAAATGTAACTCCTGTGATGCCGTATTGTACAAAGAAGAACTCGAACGCCAGTTAAGCGTTTGTCCCAAATGTGATAACCACATGCAAATATCTGCCCGAGCGCGTTTAAAGTCATTTTTAGATGAAGGCGAGCTGGTTGAATTTGGTGTTGAGTTTGAACCTAAAGATATCCTCAAATTCGTTGATTCAAAAAAATACAAAGACCGAATTGTTCAAGCACAAAGAAACACAAACGAAAAAGATGCTTTAATTGCCATGCGCGGCCGTCTTAAAGGCGCACCATGTGTTGCGGTTTCTTTTGAATACGCCTTTATGGGTGGTTCAATGGCTTCGGTTGTTGGCGCACGCTTTATCGCTGCGGTAAACGCCTGTCTTGAAGACAATCTACCGCTGGTTTGTTTCTCTGCCAGTGGCGGCGCCAGAATGCAAGAAGCCTTAATGTCATTAATGCAAATGGCTAAAACCAGTGCAGCATTGGCAAAAATGAGCGAGCAAGGCTTGCCTTATATTTCGGTATTAACGCATCCAACCATGGGTGGTGTATCGGCCAGTTTGGCGATGTTGGGTGATGTAAATATTGCCGAGCCTAAAGCTTTGATTGGTTTTGCAGGCCCAAGGGTTATCGAACAAACTGTACGCGAAACATTGCCAGACGGTTTCCAACGACCTGAGTTTTTGCTAGAACACGGCGCTATTGACATGATTGTTGACCGTCGCCATATGCGCGATACCATTGGCCGCTTGTTGGCCAAAATGCAAAAGTTGCCATCAACTGAAGTTGAACATCGTATTGCCTAAATAGAGCAATCGTGTAAAACACCATGACAGTTCAAATTAAAAGCCAATCGTCCGCGCCTTTACCCAAAGGCCTAGATGATTGGCTTTATCATTTAAACCACCTGCACAACAAAGATATCGACCTTGGGTTAGAGCGAATTGGTAAAGTCGCCCAAACACTTGGCCTTAAAGACTCCACCGCAAAAATCATTCTGCTGGCCGGTACCAACGGCAAGGGCACCACTTCACGGTTTTTAGAAGCCTACTTAATTCAACTTGGTTTGTCGGTCGGGGTGTTTAACTCACCTCAATTACGCCATTACAACGAACGAGTGCGCATTAACGCACAAGTACTGTCAGACGACGTACACGTCAACGCCTTCACGCATATCGAAAGCCACCGAGAGGGCATTAGTCTGACCGAGTTTGAGTTTTCGACCCTTGCTGCGCTGCATATATTCTCACTGCAAGCGCTAGATTTTGTGATCATGGAAGTGGGCATGGGCGGGCGAGAAGATTCAACCAATATCGTTAATCCGAGCATTAGCGTGATCACCACAATAGACATCGACCACCGAGCTTTTTTGGGCAACGATAGACAAAGTATCGGCTATCAAAAGGCGGGTATTTTTAGGTCTGACATTCCGGCTATCGTCGGTGATTTTGATATTCCGCAAACCGTTCATGCCTACGCCAATGAACTGGGCACGTCGATGCAGTGCGCCAATCGAGATTTTTCATTCACTGAATCTGAACATGATTGGCGGTGGCAAAGCGGGGAGCTTGAGATTGAAGCATTGGTGCCAACCAGCATTCCACTGCAAAACGTTTCAACCGCGCTGGCTACGTTACAACAATTACAGGTCAGTTTAGACCGTGATGTGATTAACCAAGTGTTGTCTACTTTGGTGGTAGAAGGGCGGTTGCAACAAATTAGCGATTCACCACGAATTATTGTCGATGTTGCCCACAACCCTGAATCTGCTGGGTATTTGGCAAGGCAATTGGCTATATTTCGCGCGCAGGGCGTTACAGAGATAATCGCCGTGGTTGGCATGTTAAAAGACAAAGACATCGAAGGTGTGTTGTCTAAAGTTGCCCCTGAGGTATCTAGCTGGCATTTGGCTGATTTATCTACGCCTCGTGGTGCAAAAGCCGCAGATTTGGCGCAAGCACTTGAAAAACATCAGAACAGCCCATATTCATGTTACGATAGCGTCGCTAAAGCGCTTGAAAAAGCACGTCAAAAGGTAATAGAACAGCATTGGCAACAACAGTTAATTATTGTTTTTGGTTCGTTTTATACCGTAGCTGATGCGCTAGCAATCACTAATCAATAACTAGTAGCGAAACCAACCAGGAGTGCACGTGACACCAAAAATTCGTAATCGGCTGGTCGGCAGCGTTATTTTGATGGCTGCTGGCATCATCATCATTCCCTCGGTACTGGACGGCGAGAAAATTTCTTACAAAGATGATTTCAAAAATGTGCCAGAAAAACCTGAAGTGCGTTCGGTGCAGACTCGTAAAACTTTCCCTGAGAACGAATTTGATAAGCATTTGCCTAAAGCTGACGATACGGTTCATGATGAAGTGGCCCTAGATGCCAAAGAACTTGTTCAACAAGCAAATACTACATCGCCTGATAATTTACCGCCTGCGGGCACTGAAGTCATCAATACCGATAAAATTGCTGTAACGACCATGACTAAGCCCGTCGATTTTGACAATCCAACGCCGCCAGCTCAAATTAAAAAAACGGTGACAAAACCAGTTAAAAAACCAGTCAAAGAAGTAGCGCCACAGCCTAAAGAAAGTCCTTTTACGTCATCTGCTTGGGTGATTCAGCTTGGCTCGTTTGGCAACAAAGCCAATGCTAAAGCGCTTGAGAAAAGGCTCAATAATGCCGGTTATGTTACCTTTAACCGCTTAATTAAAACCCACTCTGGCACCTTAACCAAAGTGTATGTAGGTCCTGAGCTGGATAAAAACATTTTGAACAAAGCATTGGTCAAGGTTAATAAGGTGTCTGGTGTTTCGGGCATTGTGACCACTTTTGTTGTAAAAAGATAATGTTTAAGAAATACACCCCAGACCATTTTGACAAACATCATTATTTAAAAGCCCCTGTAGGGTTTTATTTGTTGCTTATCGTCCTGTTGCGCCCCTATATTATTTGGATTATGTCGGTCGCTAATCGCGCCAATGGCACGGTATTGATTGAGTTTATGTATCCCAACAAAAACGATTTTATTATCGGTTTGGTCACTGGGGTAGGGGCTTTGTTGGTGGGGATATTTTTTTCACTGCGCCGAGATCAGGCTTATGACTGGTTACCCCGTTTCTGGCGGCTAAGCAAATGGTTATTACTGTTGTCTTTGGTGGCAGATATGCTGCTGTTATTTTGGGTGATAAAAAACGCTCATTACGGTTTTAAGCCTCAACATGCTGGTGTGTTCTTGGCATTATTGACTTGTGGTGGTTATTTGTTTAGAAGCACACGTTTAAGGGATTTTTTCGCCGATTGGCCAGAAGATGTATTAAAAGGATATAAACCGCCAGAAAAACCGTAGTTGCTACGAAGCTTCTTCAGATATCTTTAGTTTGTCCTTCACCTGTTTAAATCTCTCTAGCTGCTCTTTATCTAATGCACCATTGTCGATGCATTCTAGGCATTGGGCCATTAAATGCTGAATGTCAGGGTCTGCCAAATCCATATGAAGTGTGTTACTAATGCTTTGCAACAAGTTCAACGCGATACTTATATTGCCAGGGATAAGGGCGAAAGCCTGACGAAAAGCCTTGAATGCCTCGGCATAATTACCGCGTTGGTAAAAGCTAACGGCATTGTTGTTGAGCTGTTTAGGTCCTTCTTTAATTTCTTCTCTTTGTTGTTTTTCTTGTTTTATGTAGGCACTGATGCCGTTATTGTCGTCCATTTGTTGTTGGCAATGCAGATCAATTTTTTCAAATAAATGTTTAGATTGCGAGTAAAACCCCAGTTCATGAAATGATTTGGCCTTATCAAGTTCATCTTCAACGCTGACAATCGGTTCGTCTTCTTTGTCTAGCTCACCTATTAACAGTTTAGCTTTGTCTTTTTCGTCTTTGAGGTAGTGAATTCGGGCGTTAATGACATTAATTTGCTCTTCTTTATTGGCATTGGGGAAAGTCGTTTTAAGCTCCGAAATATACTCATTAGCCTGTTTTAAGGTGCGGTAAGTTTGTTCTTCGTTATAGTTGGTTAGGGCATAATCGATGCCTGAACGCACGACATTAAGATACATTTCTGGGTTTTCATGCAGTGAATTTTTTGCGTATTTGACGATATCTCGACAGGCTTTGTATTGGCTTTCGTAATCGTGGTTGATGCGGGCAATATTCACTAACTTGTCTTGTCTTGAGATATTGCGTGGCGACAATTTGGTCGCTTTTTTAATACTTTCTAGGGCATCGTTGTAATCATTACGCTTAAATTGAATTTGGCCAAGCAATTCTAAGGCTTCTAGTTGAGTTGCCGGCTGGGTGGCGAGTATTTCGAGTTGGGTGAATGCTTTGTCTTCTTGACCTAAAGCGATGAAGCATTTAATTAGGCCAATTTTAGCCCAGGTCAGCTTTTGAATTTTCAACACCGAGACAAAAAACCGCTGGCCACGAACAAACTCTTCAAGCTGCACCAGTAACTCACCTTTAATGCGCAGCAATTGGGGGATAGATTTTGCGTATTTTTTATCCGCTAAGTAGGTGTCGAGCAAGTCTAGTGCTTTTGATACATTGTCTTTGTCTAGTGCGCGGTAAATATCTTTAAAGCGGTTTTTGCGACTGAGTACTCTAGAAATGCGTTGATCAAGATCTTTAAGGGTAAAAGGTTTAACCAAAAAATCATCAGGTTGCAGTTCTAAAACACTGTGAACCAAACCCGGTTCGGTTTCGGCGCTAATAAAGATAAAACCTGTGGTCAAGCGAATGAGTTTGCGCTCTTTGAGCTCTTCATAAAGTTGATAGCCATCTTTGCCCTTGCTTAAATCGAATGAGCACAAAACCAAGTCGAATTTTACATCTTTGCAATGTTCAATGGCTTCTTTGGCGCGTTCGGCAAAAACAATACTGCTAAATCCCAAGTTTTCGAGCGAATACTTGAGGTAGTTTTGTGCCAGCGGTTGATCTTCGACAATTAGGATTTTGGTTTTTTGAGCAAAATTATGCTGCATTGAGGCAAAAGCAAACAAGTAGAGTATTGGTCAATAGTAGCCGTTTATGACTTGAATATAAAGCGCCGATAATGTCAGTACAAATATAAGCTGCTGGTGTCTAGACCTTGTTCAATAGCTGCTGCTTCTCCGGCCAAAAATAAGCCGCCAACGACAAACACTAAACCGTTTATTGACTGTGCCATTGTTTTGGCTTGTTGGAGCGCTTGTTTTAAGTCAGCTTGCCAATATATCGGTTTTTCAGCTGGCTTTTTATTGACTAGTTTGTACAACGCTTTGCTGTCAGCCCCTTTAAAGCTGGCTTGGGTGACGATGATACCGCTGCCCAGACGCAAAACCCCTTCAATTAAGTGTTCGGTATCACGGCCTTGTGAGGCCCCAACAACAAATATCACTTGGGTGTGTTCAAATTCGTTTTTGATGATATCAAACAGTAATTTATAGGCATTGGGCGTATGGGCGCAATCGACATAAAGTTCGGGTGATGCGCCTATTTTATCAAAGCGACCGGGGATTCGGGTAGCTTCTATGCCAATTTTGCAGGCTTGCGCAAAACCTGTTGGAATGCCTGCGAGAAAGTTCTCGTTAAAATACGTTTGGCAGGCCTGTATGGCTGTTTGCATGTTGAAAAGCATGCCTGGCCCTTTGCTTGGTGAATTAATCTCAATGGCTTTTGAGCCGGGTAGGCTCAGCATTAAGCGGTCTTTTGTTAATTGTAAATTCACTTTTTCTGCACTGATGATATCTGTGGATTTAAGCGCACTGTAGGCATGTATTTTTGCCATTAAAGCAGGCTCAATACAACCAACAACCGTTTGACCGCCGGGATAGCAAGCATCGAGCTTGTCGTAAGCGATAAGTTCAGTTGAGTTGCCAAGCAATGCGGTGTGTTCAAGTGCTATAGAAGTTAATGCCGTTATTTTAGATTTTAGCAGCCTGACCGGGTCATAACGGCCACCGATGCCAGCTTCAAATATCAGCACTTGTGCTTTGTTTTGATGAAAAACAACCAGCGCAAGCAAGAACAAAACTTCAAATACACCAAAGGTTTCATTCAATTGCTGTTCGATGTTTGAAGTGGTTTTTAATACGTTTTGCATTGCGGGTAAAAGCGTATCGTAATCTACTTTGGTTTTACCCAGTTGAAATCGCTCGTTAAATTCTAAAAAGTGTGGAGAAGTAAACATTCCGGTTTGAACCTGATTGGCCATTAATATGCCGTTGATCAACATCGAAGTACTGCCCTTACCATCGGTGCCGGTGACAACGATTGTGGGTGTTTGCTCAAGATAATCTGTGGGGATTAATTGCTCCATGGCCAATGACTGGCGATGTAGGCATATGCCGCAGCCAAATTTAGGGAGCGCTGCGACGATTTTCAGTAATTGTTGTTTTGAGTTCATGGCAATGGCTATTTGATTTAATGGACGGTATTTTATATGAAGAGGCGGGGGCTGGGAAACCGTTGTTTTTAAGAAATTTATTATTTAAGCATTGGTTTAAGATATTGCCCCTCTAACGCCCGCTCTAGTAATTTTGTCTTGTAAGACTCTATCATTTACATGCGTGTAAATTTCGGTTGTCGATATACTGTGATGACCAAGCAAGCGCTGTACAAATCTTATGTCAACATCCGCTTCTAAAAGCTGACAAGCGGCAGAGTGCCTGTACATATGCGGGGTTATGTTGCGATTGATATTGGTTTTATTCGACAGTGTTTTGATGAGTTTGCGAATAAACTGAGTTGATGCTGGTTTGCCACGGCTGTTGACGAGCATGGTAGTGTCATCAGGGTTAGTGACACTTTTTATTGATAAGTAACTTTTGATGAGTTCAATTAACTCTGAATCTGGCAAAAAAACATAACGTTCACGCTGACCCTTACCAAGTATTCTTATTCTACCTTCGTGCCAGTATATCTGTTCTTCGTTAATTGATACCAATTCACCAACCCTGATGCCGGTAGAAATCAACAGTTCGAGCACGACTATGGTGGTGAGTTTGTTGAGATCTCTTTTGGCATTAATCAGCGCAGACAAAACGGCTTTGTTGTAGTGTTGTGTTGCCTCAAGGCCTAGTTCAGAACGTGCTTTTTTAATCATTATCGTTAGTTCTGAATTGGGAATATTGCGGGGGAGTTTTCGGGGTATTTTCAGTTTGATTTCAATTTTATGAAATGGGTTAACCACAATATGATCTTCCAGCTCCATCCATCTGAACATGGCTTTGACGCAGGCGATACGGCGTTTATTCGACGACATGCTTGCCGGGGTTTCGCATAACTGGTTAACAAATTGTTTGAGCACCTTGCGGTCGATGGCATCGAGTTTGGTCTGTTCACCGACATGGCCACAGAATATTTCTAGATCTTTTTTGTAAGCCCTAATGGTATGACCTGAGAGCTTGCGGGTTGCTTCACAGAATGTGACAAAATGGCAACAAATATCTTTTAATATCATATGGTTATCAATGAATCTTGCTTTTCGTACAATCTAACCGCTGGGGGCGATTATCCCTAGAGATATTTTTTTATTTCGATATCGATCATTGCCACTGTGTTGTTTCGAGAAAGATTTGAAGGGGCGTAGGGCGCGCACTGCGCACGTGTTACCTGCCGGGTTATCGCAGGTCTTATGTGGTTGTTAAAAATTAAACTCTAAAATGTATGTATTTAGGGGTGGTGGTGAATCATAGGTTACGCGTGCGCAATGCGCACCCTACGGCGATATTATCAGTCTGTGAGGCTGTGATGGATTGACTTTTTGAAGGAAATTAATAAAGGAATTTAAAACTAAAGAAGTGGTGGATGATACTGGGCTCGAACCAGTGACCCTCGCCTTGTAAGGGCGATGCTCTCCCAACTGAGCTAATCATCCATTGGGGTATTACAGTTTTAACTTCTACATAGAGTGTAAAAGGAGTGGTGGATGATACTGGGCTCGAACCAGTGACCCTCGCCTTGTAAGGGCGATGCTCTCCCAACTGAGCTAATCATCCATCGGGATATTACATTTTTATTTCATAACATTTGCAGAGACTTAAACAAGTGGTGGATGATACTGGGCTCGAACCAGTGACCCTCGCCTTGTAAGGGCGATGCTCTCCCAACTGAGCTAATCATCCTCTGCATTTGTGGAGCCGTATTATAGGGCGATTGTAATTACAGTCAACCCATTATTTAGATATTTTTTCTAACTGATGTTTTTATCGTCATTGTGGTTTTTTATCACTCAGGTGATAACTGATTCGTGCAATTTTGTGACGCTATTGTACAATAGCGCCAATTTTTTGTTATCAGGTTTTGATTATGTCTGTAGTGACTCGATTTGCTCCTAGCCCAACTGGCTATCTTCACGTTGGTGGTGCCCGTACTGCCCTTTATTCATGGCTTTATGCTCAGCGTATGGGTGGCGAGTTTGTGCTGCGTATAGAAGATACCGATATTGAACGCTCTACCCAGTCAGCTATTGATGCCATTTTAGAGGGCATGGAATGGCTAGGACTGAATTGGGACAAAGGCCCTTATTATCAAACTAAGCGTTTCGACCGTTATAAAGAACTGGTTGGGGTTTTATTAGAAAAAGGCGAAGCCTATCGTTGTTTCTGTTCAAAAGAACGTTTGGATGAATTAAGGGACGGTCAAGAAGCTCGCGGTGAAAAACGCCGTTATGATGGTTGCTGCCGTAATTTAAGTGCTGAGCAAATTGATGCAAGCCAACCGCATGTTATTCGTTTTAAGAACCCACTAGAGGGCTCTGTGGTATTTAATGATAACATTCGTGGTCCAATCGAAGTGGCCAACGCGGAGTTAGATGATTTGATTATCGCCCGTACAGACGGCACGCCCACGTATAATTTTTGCGTGGTTATCGACGATTGGGATATGAACGTGACTCATGTTGTTCGTGGTGAAGACCATATCAACAACACCCCACGTCAAATCAATATATTACGTGCACTGGATGCACCAATCCCAGAATACGGCCATGTGTCGATGATTTTGGGTGATGATGGTAAAAAGCTATCAAAACGACACGGCGCCGTAAGCGTTATGCAATACCGTGATGATGGTTATTTGCCTGAGGCTGTACTGAATTATTTGGTTAGGTTGGGCTGGTCACATGGTGACCAAGAAGTATTTACGCTTGATGAAATGAAGTCTTTGTTTACGCTCGAAGAAGTCAGTAAGTCGGCTTCAGCATTCAACACCGAAAAATTAAATTGGTTGAATCAGCACTACATCAAATCTTTAGATGCTGAGCATGTTGCTGGTTATTTGCAATGGCACATGGACGACCAAGGCGTAGACGTGAGCAATGGGCCGTCAATGGCACAGCTGATTGCAATCCAAGGTGACAGAGTGAAAACCTTAAAAGAAATGGTGCAAATTAGCCGTTATTTTTATGAGCATTTTGACGAGCTAGACGAAAAAGCCGCCAAGAAACATTTGCGTCCTGTCGCTAAGCAACCTTTGCTAACCGTGAAGGATAAATTGGCTGCACTTGTTGATTGGAATGCTGAAGCGATTCAAGGTGCGATTCAAGGCACTGCTGATGAACTTGAGGTTGGTATGGGCAAAGTGGGTATGCCACTGCGTGTTGCAACTACTGGGTCTGGAAATTCACCTAGTCTCGATGTTACGCTCGAACTTATCGACAAAAGTACTATCCTTAACCGTATTGATTCGGCGCTGACATTTATCGCCAAACGCGAAGCCGCTCAATAATCAATCAAAGCCCTCGCCGTTATTTGGTGGCGAGGGTTATTTCCTCATTTTTTTTCGCATTTTCTGCCAATATGAGTATCACCACTGGAGTTTTATGAATTTCCTGCCATTATTATCATCAGTTATGCAGACATTTCAGGTACCCTTTTAAAGGAACGATGAGCGATAAAAAACTGAATAAGAAAAAACTGCAATTTCATCAACTGGTCGAGTATGTTGATTCGGCGCAGGAGGTAGAGCTTTGTTACGATGAACAGGGCCGAATTGCCATTCATATCAATGATGTCAGCAATGAGGTTGCGCAGTCTATCGTCGATTCAGCAGACGATACCGATGAAGTTTTCAGCTATTTCCCCTCCACCAGAGAAACACTCAAAGCACTGATTAACGGCGTTAATTCGGTGATCTGTATCAAAGATATTAAAGGTCGGTACATACTGACCAATGAGTATTTTGCTAAAGCCCTTGGGCGTACTGAGGAAAATATCCTTGGTTACACCGATTTCGACTTTTTTGATGAAACGCTTGCCTCTCGGCTGCATGAAATCGATCGTCAAATCATTGAAAGCGGAGAAGGGCGAACCTACGAAGGTTATTTACCTCATGTCGATGGTATTCACCATGCTTATCTGACCAATAAAATTCCATTGATGAACCGCAATAACGTGATTTACGCTGTGGCAGTTATCTCGACTGATATCAGTATTCAAAAAGAAAAAGAACGCATTTTAGAAGAACTGAGAACCGAGCAGCAAAAACTACTCAGCTCTTTGCAAGAAAAATATAATGAACTCGAAGATGCGGTTGATAAACGCCGCAAGGTTGAACGAGAACTTGAAGAGCTAGCACAAAGCCTGCTTGGTGAAAATGAAGCCAAATCTCGCTTCTTGGCCAATATGAGTCATGAGATAAGAACACCTATTACTTCTATTATCGGCTATGCAGAAGCTATTCAAGATGGCGATGTCGACACCAGCGGCATAGACACTATCATTCGAAACGGTAAACACCTGCTGAGTGTCATCAATGATATTCTTGACCTGTCAAAAATCGAAGCGCGCAAACTTGATGTCGAAATGCTCGATATTGATTTTTTCCGGTTGCTTAAAGATGTTGAATCTGTGGTGTCTAAAACCGCCACCGATAAAGGACTAGAATTCTTTTTTGAATATCAAATCCCACTGCCCAACCGTATATTGTGTGATGATACCCGGTTGCGTCAGATTTTGATTAACCTATGTAATAATGCCATTAAGTTTACCGACAAAGGTTATATTCAGATTTGGGTTAGTAACGATACTGCGCTTAAAAAACTTTATTTCTCGGTGGTTGATACAGGCATTGGCATGTCTGAAGAACAACAGAAAAAATTGTTCGAACCGTTTTCGCAAGCTGATTCATCGACCTCAAGAGTCTATGGCGGTACTGGCCTTGGCCTGAATATATCTCGTAGCCTAGCTCAACTAATGGGTGGCGATATTTCTTTTACCAGTGAACATCATATCGGTAGTTGTTTTACCCTCACTATCGAAATGAAATTGCCTGAAGAATGCAAGTTTGTTTCGGAGATCCCACAAGAAAGTACCATAATCGAAAGCAAGGTGGTTGAATCGCCAATGTTAAGCGGCACGGTATTGCTTGCTGAGGATCACGAAGATAACCGTAAACTGATTGTTATGATGCTAACTAAAATGGGTTTGACTGTGGTCGAAGCCTATAACGGCGAGAAAGCAGTCGAGCAGGCGATGTTAAATGACTTTGACCTGATTTTACTCGATATTCAAATGCCGGTGATGGATGGCCTCCAAGCGCGTGAGATGATGGACCAGATAGGCGTAGCGGCACCGATTATTGCCTTGACTGCCAACGCAATGAAACACGAAGTCGATCATTATAAAGAAGTAGGTTTTGATGATTATCTAGCAAAACCTATTAAACGTAGTCAGTTTATCAAAACTGTTGCATTTTATTTGGGACAAGATTCAAAAGTGGCTATGGCAGAAGACGAAGACCCTTTTGATAATAGCGCCTTTGAACAAATGAAAAACAATTATGTTGAGAACCTGCAATACGAAGTAGAGCAGTTGATAAAATACACCGAACAAAAAAACTATAAACAAATCGCCCGCATTAGCCATATCATTAAAGGCACCGCAGGTAACTTTGGTTTTGATGATGCCACCCGAATAGCCGGTGAAATTGAATCTAAGGCCAGAGAAAATAAAACCGCCACCGAATTAGTCAAACAACTCTTTGGCTATACTGCGCAGCTCTAGTAATAAGATAAGTACCAACCCAAAAACCCAGACAAAGCTCAAGACTCAAATTCAACCTATAAACAAAGCGTTTTAATAGAGCGCTTTGGGCTTTAATGTCGAAAAAAAGCACGTCTGCTGGCGGCTTTTATGACAAACAAACCCGGTTCGGTTAAAAAGTTATCAAACAAACAATTTGTGCAAAATTAAGTGTTGACTTACTTTGTCCGGATGCATATTATACGCCCCGTTCTCAACGAGCAATGTTCAAAAGGCAAAGCAAGTTGAAAACTCGATAAGGAATTCGGGGCTATAGCTCAGCTGGGAGAGCGCTTC
>CALKGI010000196.1 GCA_938085045.1 uncultured Alteromonadaceae bacterium | reverse complement strand
TCCCGTGCCAATAATTGCAGCTATTGCACATTATCAATTCGCTACAATTCACCCCTACTATGACGGCAACGGTCGGACAGCCCGTTTATTCACAAATCTTGTACTGCATATGTCAGGTTATGGGTTAAAGGGCATTTACTCGTTAGAAGAATATTATGCTCAAGACTTACAGTCATACTATGACGCTTTAACCGTTGGCGCATCTCACAATTACTATATGGGGCGAGCGGAGGCAGATGTAACCAAATGGATTTATTATTTTTGTTCTGGCATGGCGGATGCTTTTGCCCATGTCCGCGTAAAGGCACAACAAAGCAGCAATAAAGGCGTTGATCACACCTCATTATTAAGAGAACTGGACACACGACAAAAACAACTCTTGCCGCTCTTTAAAGAAAGCCGTTTTGTGACAACAAAAGATATTGCTGGTATTTTGAGCTTACACCAAAGAACCGTACTCAATAATTGTCACCAATGGGTGAAAGATGAATTTATTATTCAACATGGCACAGCCAATAAATCAAGAAAGTATGAGTTAGCACAGCGTTGGCTTGTATTGATTGAATAAAAGCGCCTAAGCCCAGATTTCAAGCAAGGAAAGACCTACACTTGAAGGCTCAGCAAAGAATAGGGGCTATCCTCTTGAGGATAAGATTCCCTCCATTTGACGGGAGATCTTTGTGATACCCCAACTCCACAACCGACAGAGCCAAAGATCGTCCGTACGCAAGCCCCAATTCAGGATCTATATAGTCATTTAGAGTTTGGTTTTGAAGATACTCAAACAGCGCATATGTAGCATCTTCAACACTCTTATTTTTTAAATCAATATTAAAATCACGCAAAAACATTGAAGCAACGGACTTTGTAAACTTGAGTGCGGCCTGCCGAGTAATGGCATCTGTGCCGTTAGATACCTCAATTAGGCCATCAGTAGCCACAAAAAATTGTTTACTCATGAGTTGCGCATGACGGCGGCGCCTTGTTCCAGATCTCAGCATAATACTTTACTTCCCTATAATTGATATTATTGGTATATAGTAACCAAAACAACTATGCAAATAGTTTTTATTACCCAAATAATAAGAACATGACCTTAGCTCCTGCCGATTAAGGCAGCTGGGGCAGCGATTGGGGGGTGTTGGTAGGCGGTATAGACAAAGCCTTGAGGCTACAAACCCCAAGGCTGATACGCCAATCACTACGCAAGCGCTGTATGGGTTTGGCGTTTTGGTGTGGCGCTGCCGTATTTATCGCGTATCTGCTCCATATCCAAAGAACCACGGCTAGAGCTTGCCCAGTCTTCTGGCCGAAAATACCATTTTTTCTTTTTGCCTGCATAATGAAACACAGCACCTTTTAAGGCTGCTTTGTGTGCAAAGGTATTACCGGACACCCACACCCAAGCACCACAAATTTCAATTTCCAGCCCGTCTAAATTGATGATAGCGTTTAATGCATCATTCAACGCGTCACTGTAATTTTCTGCGCTTTGTTGCGCCTCCCCGCTTGAAAGGGTGGCTAAAAACGTGGAGCGGTTGGAGACAGGGCAGGCTTTCCCCTTTTTAAAAGAACTTTGTTTTATTGATTTTCTTTACACCCGAAAACGTCAATATAAAGGGTGACATATTCTTGAATAGTTTTGCTGCGCTGCGTGCTGTTTGCCCTGTATCATAGACAGTATCAATAAGAATTGGGATTTTATTGGTTATTGTTGCCGTGCTGTAAAATCCAAAGAAATTCGGCGGAACCGTTTGGGATTTTAACTTTACGCTATAAAGCGGTTCTCGGTTTCGGCCTTTGATGATATTTGCCACTGGTAAACCAGATAGCTTTGATAGGCGTTCGACCAATGATAGTGTTGCAGTTGCACACCCTGTATGTGACGGGATGGGGATTAGGATACCGTTAGGCGGCAAGATGGACACACAAACTACCATACGCTTAGCGATAGCGGTAGTTGCCGCTTCATCCCCTTCCTTTATGCCGTGACACAAATCCCTTGCACCTTTGGTCTGATAGTAATCGGCCACATAAAGTTGCGTTATTGATCTGAACATTGGCTAAAACAATATTCAGCGGCAGTTTTGATGCCTGTGATAATCGTGTAAAGCCCTAAAACCTCAACCGAATCAAATACGCGCTGATCCTCGACAACCTCAACACTATCAAGCATCAGCGTTAAAAATTGTAATACATTGATGATCTCTGACAATGTGCCTTGCAGCGTGGCTTTGATAACAGGGTTAATGCTGGGTTGCTGTATTACGGGCAAAGAAGGCAGGAGTAATTCGCCACTTTGTGGCATGTCTGCGCTTAATTGTTGCGTATAAGTTATATAAGCTTGCTCTGCAATTTCACGAATACCGTGTAATGACTGGTTCATTCCGGCCAATTCAGCCGCATTGAAACAATGCTCATCATCAATGGGGTCAAACTCCACCAATGGCTTACAAGTAAATTGAAGCGCATCAATTATTGCTGTGATGGCATCAATCACAGTGCTTTCAGGTGTGGGAATAATGTTGCTCATAACGGCTTACTCATTTTGATGTTTATTTCTGGTTAGCCTTTTTTAAAGCACGGCGTAACGTGCTGGGGCTAACGTTGAGTTGCGCCGATACATCCGCAATGGATGGATACGGCGCTTGGTTGATATTGGTTTTTGCCCAGCCAATCTCTTTTGATGAAAGCTTGTTGGGGCGGCCTATTTTGCTGCCCCTAAGCTTTGCCGCCGACATGCCTTCACGGGTGCGCTGGCGTAAAATCGCGCGTTCCCACTCTGCTAAAGCAGCGCTCACCGTATATAACAGCTTGCCTTCGGGTGTACGTGTGTCGAAATTTTGGCTAAGCGAGCAAAAAGCGATACCGCGCTGATGGATTTTATCCAACTCCGTCAACGCATCAATGACCGAGCGGTAAGCCCTATCAAGTGCCACCACTACAAATACATCACCTTCGCTTAATGCCGTCATGACAGTTTCATATACTGGCCGTTTCTTGCCGACTGCGGACACCCCATCCTCAATGAAAACTTGGTCACAGACTTTGTGTAACTGGTCAATCTGACGGTCGGCCAGCTGCTTGTCGGTCGAGGTGCGGATATAGCCCAGTTTTTTCATGCGGTTTTGGGATCAACTTTCCATGTATCTAGCTTAATCAAAAGGGAACCCTTTTGACGTACCCGCTAAGGAAGGGAAGCGCAAGCTAAAAGTGGTGATTATGCGGGTATGATCTGCGAAATGGACAGTAAATATATTTCCGTAATGATGTTGCAAAAGGGTTCCCTTTTGACACTGGCAAAGCCTTTATATATAAGACTTTGCGGCGTTCCGTGGTGGTGGGTTTTCTCTTGGTTTTGACTTTGTTTGAAAGGGGGCGCGGGGTTCTCCCCGCAAAAGCGCGGTTAAATAGTGGGCGATAGCCCTGCTGCCTGTCACTTCCCCGCGCATGACATAGTTTGTTTTTGGGGTTTTAGCGCAGGTCGATTACGCCGGATATTTTTGCTTTTGGGATAGCTGTGGTCGGTGTGTGTGGAAACTATTGGTTTAGATGTTCGTCAATATCCATTTGAGCATGTAGCAGCCTAATAATGGTCACGGCGTTTTCATTGCCTACATAAATGATTAGGTGCTTTTTAAGTGGGTGTATTCGCACGGCTGGCGAAAATTCAAAACGCTCGCGAGCAGCAAGCGGATTGTCAGCCAAAAACTGAAACGCTTCGTCCAAAGCATCAACATATTGCATTGCCTGTTCAACGCCCCATTTTTTGGCGGTGTAGTGCCAAATATCCTCAAGGTCTTTTTCAGCCTCTGGCTGTAATTTATAAGCCGTGATTTTCCAAGCTGTCTAACATTCGTTTTTTAAAGGCTTCCTTATCAAAGTCTTGTGGCGTGCCGCTTTCCAATCCCTTGGTGATCGCCACTTGCATGGCTTGTATTTTGTTTTTTTGCTCTTGGTCTTTGCGGATTAAATCACGGACATAATCACTATTGCCCGCATATTTACCGTCATCAATTTGCGCTTGCACCCATGCCCGCATCGGTTCTGGCAAGGAAATATTCATCGTTGGCATAGTAGCCCCCTTTCATTGTGTCCTATCTTCACTATGGCATTTATTGCCAATATTTGTCAAATTCGTATTTACCAAAACCGTTGGTTTTTGCTTTTATAAATGGGGCGGCG
>CALKGI010000195.1 GCA_938085045.1 uncultured Alteromonadaceae bacterium | reverse complement strand
TGGCAAACCAAAGTTGACGTTGGCTGTCTAGTTCAATGTCAAACACCAAATCATCAGACAGCGTATTGTTGTCTTTGGGGTCGTGTTTGAAGTTCATCACATCGTCACTAAGTGTGTGCAGGCGGCTAACGCCCTGGTCGGTCGCTATCCACAGATGATCGGTTTGTTTGTCAAAATGTAGATTGTAAATAAGGTCACTGGCTAACGGTTGCTGGTTAGTGTTGCTGGTTAAGTAGCGGGTGACTGTCTTTTTGTCCTCAGATATTTTGTTTAAACCCCGGTCGGTACCCACCCAAATATTTTGGCGGGCATCGGTTTCTATGGTCCATACCACATTGTCGGTTAGCGAATTGTCGTTGTTGATTTCGTGAGTCACGTGGTCAAAGGCACTGCTGATAGGGTTCCAAATGTTTACGCCATAACCTTCAGTGCCAATCCACAAAAGACCGCTGGTATCAAAATACAATTTTCTCACGGCATTGCCGTTCAACCCATGGCGTACGGCAGGCACATAACCGTATAAACGATATTCATAGGTGCGGGGATTAAGCGATAATATCCCATCACCGTAAATTGAGACCCAGATATTGCCTTGTGAATCTTCATTAATCGAGCGAATACGTTGTCGTTGGATGTTTGGTAAACCAAGGGTTTCAAGTACATCGCGTTGCAACTTGCCTTGGTAATAATCATATTGCAGCAAGCCTTGGTTGGTGCCTATCCATAACTTTTGGCGACTATCGAAAAACAGAGCGCGTACTTCGTTTTGAAGATCGTCTGGTTTGTTTGCAAGATAATGAAATACAGAGAAACGCTGTTCTTTAGGGTCAAATAAAATCGTTCCTTTGTTTTGCGTGCCGAGCAATAACTTTCCATCTGGGGTTTCTATCAGGGTGATTATTTCATTGGCGTCTTTGGCAATTTCGTCTGGTATTTTGTGTACTGTGAAGCGTTTTTCTTCGTAAGAATAACTGTGTAATCCACCGTAGGTGGCAACCCACATGGTACCGTTGGTATGGCGAATGATTTGCGAAATATTATCCGAAACTAAACCAGTATTCTTCTGCTTTTTGGGCGCAAAGTAACTGAATTGGTTTTTTAGTGGATCATAAATAGCGATACCCTTAAAAGTGCCTATCCATAGCTGTTTAAAGATATCTTCATTGATGGAACTGATTTGGCTTTGAGTGATGCCAATTTCGGCATTTTCAGGTAAGTCAAATTGCGTAAATTCATGGCCATCATACCGATTGATACCGTTTTCGCTGCCCATCCAGATAAAACCGTAATGATCTTGGTAGATATCATAAATGGTACTTTGTGATAATCCGTCTTCAACATTTAGCTGACGAACAACCAGAGGGTCGGCAGCCTGCAATGAGGCTGAACCAATGGCTAAAAGTAATAATATTGGGAAAAGTAAATGGCGCATAAGCCTCTAGTATTAATCAACTTCACTGATTTGTAAAAAGAAAAATAAGCGTGCACGGAGCACTATGCATGGAGGTATCAAGGCTGCTTGCGTCCGGCAAAGCTGTGAACTAAACTTTTTATTAACTTTAGTGACTTGGCTGTTAATGCGATGAACGCAAATGATGAGCACATGATTTTTGAAGAGCTGGAGCTGTTTGGTGGATATTTACGCTATCCCAACGAGGCAGGATTTGTCGAAGTGATCTCCCATATGGATATGGAGATTTGCTTGGAACAGCACCCCAATTGGGATGCAATTAGGCATCAACCGCCTGTGTTGGTTTATGATTGCCCAAGCTTTGCCAGCCAATCAGATTTGATGGATTATTTTTGTTCTAAGGCTCAAAATCAGGATGAACAGGATCATATTTGCATTGCCTTGGATGGCCGAGAAAAATTACAACAAGATCATCAAACCCGAGATTATCGATTAGTGCTTTACAGTGCTGCGGACCCTACCAAACCCATTGCCTTCACTTCATTTGACTTGGTGCTGAGCGAAGATGTTGAACAAAACGAAGTTGATGCTGATGTTCATTTAATTGCGCTTCAATGTGATTTTCTTTATGCGTATGTGGCACTTGAGTATCGCAGTATGGGCATAGGCGGTGTTTTGGGATTGGTTATGGGGACTTTGTTTTGGCAGCAAATTCATCATGTGTGGTTGCAAATAAAAGACAGTGAAACTGCTTTGGTGCCGTTGATAGCATCAGAAAAATTTACCCGAGGTGGTTCGGAGATCATTAAAACAGTACTTCGGGAGATTAAGATGTTTTCTGATGCTGATAAGTCACCTGGGCGGATTAACCACCTTCGCTTGCCGCGTATCGTTACGCTTTAGGCTTTTGATCTTCGATTTTGTGGCGGCAGTCATCAGTGACAATCGCTAGCGCATCAAGCGCTAGCTGTGGGTCAACTTCGTTTTGTTCTAACAACTCAATTAAATCTACCGCCAATTGGATGTGCTTAGGGGCATTATTCAATTCGCTCATTGCGGGGGCGTATTGCGAAAGTCTTTGCTGTCGAGATAATCAATGGCGCGGTCAATCGATTCTTTGACTTTAATTTCCATTTCAATGCGCTCGTGTTGGGGCAGGTAAAACGCCATGTCTACTTGGTAGCGAATATAACGCGGCGGCAGCTGGTTTAACACAATACACGACAAGTCGGCGATGTAATCGCTGTCTTTGGTCTTGTCTAACCCCATAATATTCAAACGTTCAATCACGATATGCTCGTAAAAGTTACTGATATCATCATCTAATTTCATATAATTACCCGCCAGATAGTCTTAGTGGTCTAAATATTTAGCCGTTACCAATAAAAATGTCAAACAAAAGCCTCTAAAAAGGCTTCACCACCGCCAACAAAATGATCACCAGCAACACCAATACCGGCGCTTCATTAAAAATACGATAGAACTTGTCGCTGCGAGTATTGGCATCGTTTTTAAAATCTTTAAGTAATTTAAAGCAATAACCGTGGTAAATATACAACAATACCACCAATGTCAGCTTAGCGTGGAGCCAGTAACTTTGTTTAAACCAGTCAAAACCGTATTGAAAAATCAGCGCCACACCAAATACCAAAGTTAATACGGCGAAGGGGGTGATAAAATAGAGCAATCGTCGCTCCATGACTTTTAGTAACTCAGAGGTGTTTTTGTCTTTATTCATCGCGTGATAAACAAAAAGCCGGGGCAGGTAAAAAATCCCGGCAAACCAAGCGACCATGAAAAAAATATGTAGTGCTTTAAGTATTAATAATGTAGTCATGTGAAATTGCTTTTATGTACCAGTAGTTGTCGTAAATATCGCCAATGGATTATGCCGATGATGTTTTCTACGCTGTCTTGATAAACATAAACAGCTCCGTCGCGTTGATATTGCAGTAATTCAAAAGCTTCGGCAAGTGTGGCTTGCGAAGAAACGCCTTGTAAAGGTGCATATTTAAGTAAGGCCGTTTGGGCACATTCACGGGCTTTTTTCGGCTCGGCAAACTCGGCTATTTTGAATTCGCAGCCCACCACATATTGGTCGCGAATAACCAAACAAGTGGGTTTTGATATGGCTGCTAAATAATGGCGGACTTCATCGTCGTTGGCGTTATCTATGATTTTGTAATCAGAGTCAAGGTTGGCCAACACGCCCACCTTTTGTAGCGTTTGGGTTGCTGGAGATAATCGATAGGGCAGTTTTTGATAATCCAGTTGCTGAATCAAAATAGAGCGGTTGCCAAAGACTTGAACACTAATGGTGTAAGAGACGGCGATCACCAACATTGCTGGCGCGATTAAATCCGGGTTTGAGGTCAATTCAAGCAAAGCAACCAAAGCTGCTAGAGGCGAGTGGAGGGTTGCAGCCATTAGTCCTGCCATGGTTAATACTGCATATAATGCAATATGGTCGCCGCTGAACCCTAGATACTCAGACAATAAACCAAACAGGGTACCGAGCAAGACACCAAGACCAAGTACTGGGCCTATGATACCGCCGGGTATGCCCATACCTAGTGCACAAATGGTGGCAATAAATTTGCCCAGTAATATTGCAGAAATAAATCCGATGGCACTGACATATCCATAACCATGGATATCTGTCAGCGTAAATTGAATCGCACCCATACCAGAACCCAGCGCTTGAGGCACAAAATACCCGACAACTGCGGTGACTAATGCGGCTATTAGCAAGCGAATGTAAATACTGATGGGTTTAACCAGTATCATGGTTTTCATCAGACTGCTATTAATAGCAAAAGCCGCCGCACTGGTCAGGACGGCGCAAAAAATCAAATAAGGATAATTAATGCCACTAAAACTGGTGATAGTAAAAAATGACAGTTCGTGTTCATCGCCAAATACCAGCCGGGTCATCATGGTACCCGTAACCGCCGCAAGCATGATGGGGATAAAAATATGAATTTTATACTCTCTGAATACCACTTCCATCACAAATACCACGGCGGCGAGTGGGGTATTGAAAGAAGCCGCAATGCCTGCCGAGATGCCGCAACCGGTTAAAGTTCGAATACTGTTGTATGGTAGTTTCAACCAATTGCCAACATAACTGGCACTAGAGGCACCAATGTGTACTGAGGGGCCTTCACGGCCAACTGAAAAACCGCTGATTAGTGCCACGGCACCACCGACAAATTGATTGAAGGCATTTCTAAAGGGCATTGCGCCTTTTTTCATTTTAATCCAATGGATCACAAAAGGGATGCCCATTCGATAATGTTTGTCACGACTGACTAATACAATTAACGCGATAAAAGCAACGCCGATAAATGGCAACAGAAAGCGTAGAAGAGGGTCCATTGTCGAAAAATTATCAAATTGGTCAACAAACAGCAATTGAACCTTTGCTATTAACAGTCGAAACGCGATAATGACCAGCGCTGAGGCAAGGCCAGCTAAAACGCCTAATAATCCCAGTTGGACAGAGGTGGTGGGTTGGGCAAGTAGTCGCCTGATGCCCTCAAGCGATTTCAAAAGCGTCTCCGGCTCAAAAAGGGTTTAGAGGTAAGTGTTAAATATCAATGGTATTATAATCAATAGTTTTATCAAATGAATCAAATATTATCAATTAACCAATTAAAGCATCAATATGGCCGCTTTCGGCTGTTTATCGCATTTATTGCTTTGGTTTTAGGTTGCTTATACAGCGGTTATTGGTTGGGAGATAAATCCTTGTTACGTCATCAGCAGTTGGTTGACACTCAAGGCGATCGCCTAGCTGAGCTTTATCAACACGCGGATAAACTACAGCAGAAAATCAATTTTCTAAACGTTGAAATTGAAATAGAAAAGCAAGCTGGTGCCCATGTGCAGCAGCAGTTGGCCGCAATGCATCAGAAAAACTTCAAGTTGCAAAAAGAGTTGAGCTTTTACCAGAAAATCATGGCACCTGAACTTGGGGTGCAAGGATTGGCGGTCGACAGGGTTACTATTACACCAACTAAAGCTGAGCGGGTTTTTCATTATAAAGTGGTATTGGTCCAAACCCAAAAACAAAAGCGTTATGCCCGGGGTCACATTGAAGTGAAAATTAAAGGCTCTGAGGCTAATGTTGCCAAAACGTTAGACATCAAAACAGTGGTGGCTGGGCTGACCAAAAAAAGCTTAAACTTCAGTTTTCAATATTTTAAGATATTCGAAGGCGATATGATTCTACCGCAAGGGTTTGATGCCCAGAGCGTTTTGGTTTCGGCAATACTACCGAGTTCAAAATGGCAAAAATACCAACGTTTAGACCGCCAATACCCGTTTGACAGTAAAGTTGACTAAAATAGTCAAGTATTGGATAATTCACCCGTTAATCATCAATGCGAGCAAACCATGACCACAGTGCAGATCACAGAACTGAAACCAGAGCAGAGCGCGAGTCAGAGTGTCGCTCAGACCGCAGTTCCAATGTCACCAGAACCAAGCGACGATATGCCACCGGCATTGCCTATCTTATTTTCAGATGCGGCGGCTACCCGGGTCAAACAGTTAATTGTGGAAGAAGAAAACCCCGCGCTTAAATTAAGAGTTTATGTGACAGGCGGCGGTTGTTCAGGTTTTCAGTATGGTTTCACCTTTGATGAAGCCTGTAACCCTGGTGACATGGAGATCGTTAAAAATGAAGTGACCATGGTGGTTGACCCAATGAGCTTACAATATTTGGTCGGCGGACAAGTCGATTATATTGAAGGACTAGAAGGCGCACGCTTTTTAGTCAACAACCCCAATGCAACGACAACATGTGGGTGTGGCGCTTCATTTAGCGTTTAAATTTTTGCCTGTGTAACGGTGCGCTTTGTGCACCGTTACACAATGTCTCAGCCTGCCACATATAGCATCATCCCAAAAAAGGCAGCAACAACACCGCTAAAAGCCAAAATATAGTAAAACCCCTGCTTACCTTCTGTCATGGTCCAGTTATTTGCTTGCAGATAAGCGAACCATAGCAAACCCAATATCAGTGGCATGAGGAATAAAAAGCGAATCATTAAAGCACTCCACAGGCGCTAATGGCCTGTTTTTATTATGAAATCTATCCATATCACAGCAAAATAGCACACTCAAGCAAAAAAACATGTATTTTCCTGACAACACACTTGAACTTTGTACCTTTGCTGACTATCATGGGGCCGATACTGTAAAAATTAGGTTGTGAAATTCTAATAAATTAGCAGGTACTGGTATACTACACATCCACTAAGTTTGATAGCACAATGCTAATAAAAACATTAACATCCAGTTAAAGAGTAAGCGAATTAATGCAAAGATTATCAAACTTAATCACGAGTCTGCATACTCAGGGCGTGGGTCGTTCGTCATGGCAACAATTTGCAGATGAAACCTCAGAATTGTTTGATGCCGATGGCTGTTTATTTTGTTTTCGTGAGATTAACCGGCCGGAACACCCAATATTATTGGGTGCCGACAAACTTGCTGATAGTGTGAGTAAACCATTGTCTCAATTGTTGTTGAATTCGCCTGTAGGGCGGATTATTACCGATGGCGATATCAGCACCATAGTGCGCGACGATAATCAGTCTCGTGTGCTAGCTGCAACGGCTTATCGCGATGATAAATATGAAGCGGTATTGAGTATTGTTCGCAAAAAAGAGCGCAGTGACTTTGGTCAGGTTGATCAGCAATTGCTCAATGAATTTCTTCCCTATATTAAATCTGTAGTCGAAGGTTATTTTCATCAATATATTGCCCCGCAAGATGCTGATATCAGTGCATTGCTGCAGAGCTTCTCTGACAATCTGGCCGTTATCGACGATAATGCAAAAGTTCAGGCATCGAACGATGCCTTTAACCAGTTAAAGTCGAGTAAGAGTTTGTTGTATGTTTATGGCGGCACAGTTCATTTTTATCAAAAAACACTGCAACAATGGTTTGATGCGTTTTTAAGTAAAAAACACCAGCCAGCAGATAGCAGTGTTTATCGAATTACTGAGCTCGAACAACCGGTTGTATTGAAGTTAGGTGTATTTCAGTACAAAAAAGGACCTGTAATGGAGGCTAAAAGTCGCCGTTTTTTGTTATCCATCGATAATTTCGATGTATATGCTCATTTTAAACAATATAAGCAATTATTTAAGCTCACCAAAGCGGAAGCTGAATTGGCTGCTTATTTGTCACTGGGATTAACATTAAATCAACTAGCGAGTCAAAAACTTCTTTCAAAACATACACTAAGAACGCAACTCAAAAGTGTATTTATGAAGACGAAGACTCACTCTCAAAACGAATTGATCGTTTTGTTAAAAAATGTTGTCTAGGTTTCCCATATTCGCTATACCTTACCACTCGGATGTGGTTTAATAACGCTGTTAGCTATCGTGTTGGTATTTTTACATGGTGTTAACATTAAACGCTCAAGTGGTCCTGGGATAGGGCGCTACACTTGAAATTTTTGTTGGTAAAATCTCCTAATTAGAGGCCTAAATTATTATGATGGGTAAAACAGTCGCTTCAGACGAAAATGTAAAATTGACCGGTTGGTTGAAGGACAAACGTAAAGAGAAAGGTCATACAATGCGTAGCCTAGCTCAAATCCTTGGCACGCCACATTCATTCATTGGCAAGATCGAAAACCAAGAGCGTCGTTTAGACGTTGTTGAATTCGTTCGTTATTGCAATGCTTTGGAAATCGATCCTCAAGAAGGGTTGTCTATTGCCATCGAAGGCTAGATAGTTCAGATCGAATAATCACAAAGCAGCCTCCGGGCTGCTTTGTTGTTTCTGGGGAAGAGTTGATGGGTGTACTTTAAAAACAATTCTTATCCAAGAATAATAAACACTACCCAACAAGATTAAGCTTTTACAATTAAGAATTAAGATTGCTTTTGTTTGTACGTTGCCTCGATGGCATTAAGATCGTCTTTTATATAATATAGAATGCACAGCCCTGGTACCACCATCAAAGTGGTCAGTATAAAGAACAAAGCCCAGTTACCCCCAAGAGAATCCACCAACAGACCACTAGACGAACCGATGACTGTTCTGCCTAGTGCACTCAGTGACGCCAACAGGGCATATTGTGATGCTGTGAACGCACGGTTACATAACATTGAAATAAACGCTACAACCGCAACAGACGACCAAGCCATGGTGTAACCATCAACCAAAACAGTCGCTACAAACAATGCTTTATTAGGGCCTACCAGCGCCATCACCGAAAACATCAAGTTGCTTGATGCCATTGCGACACCGCCGATAAACAATCCTTTGACGATACCAAAGCGCATAGTAAACAAACTACCTAGCAATGAGAACAAGATGGTGACCCACCAGCTAATCAATTTAGAATAAAAGCCGATTTCGCTGTTGCTGAAACCAACTTCCTTATAGAACACAATCGACATACGCCCCAAAAATGCTTCACCCACTTTGAACAATACGATAAACAACAACAACGATAAGGCGAGTTTAAAACCATTGCGGTCGAAAAATTCCTTAACGGGTTCGACCAGTGAGACGGTTAACCAAATCAAGGCTTTTTTCAGCCACATGGGCATCCCACCGTTGTTTTGGTTGAGTTTTTCAAGGTAACGTTGCTCAATGCCATTGAGTAGTTCGTCGCGATTTGTTTCGGGTTCTTTTGCCATCAATACTGCAATAATAAAAGTACTCATGATTACAGCGAGCAACATATAGACGGCAGGCCAATTCCAGCCATCCATATCTGCAAGGAAAAAGGCGATGCTGCCTAGACCTGAAAACCCCGTCCACCAGCCCGATGTGGCCATACCGGCTGCCGCTGCAATTTTTTCTTGGTCATCTTGGGTAATAATATCAATACGATAGGCGTCGATGGCAATGTCTTGAGTGGCAGAGCAAATAGCAATGATCAAGGCCAGTAATCCCGCATATGCCATCGATTGGCCAGCGTTGATTTGTGACAAGCCAAAACAGGCGCCAACGACACCTAACTGCATCAATAAAATCCAACTTCTGCGTTGGCCCAGTTTAGCTCTTAGTAATGGGATTTTGACTCGGTCGACCAGTGGAGACCAAAAAAAGTTGATTGAGTAGACGAAAAATACTATGCCGAAAAAACCAATGGCCGACCGGGAAGTGCCCTCATCCTTTAACCAAGCCGACATGGCCGAGCCAATCATGACCCAAGGAAAGCCACTGGCTATACCAAACAAAAAAATAGTGACGAGTCGTCGGTCATAAAAGTTTTTTAAATAGTCGCTGAAGGTTCTGCTGGCATCCATCCGGAGGTATCGCTGTTTTTGAGCTAAAAATATTGCAATTACAATAGCGTAAATTATTTCAAAGGGGCAGTGAAATCTCGACAGAATCGATAATTCACTAAAATCTACGGGGAGTCGTCAGTAATAGGTTAGGGTCGTATGCCGACACAGTCGACAGGGAAGCGTCCAGCACCTTCAAGGTAATTAATGCAATTGGTTAATTCGCTTCGTATATAGTTGTCATTTTCTAGCATGCTTTCAGACCAAAAACTAATTTGATGGAGCAAATGCCAGAAAACGCGTTCTTTGGTGGTGTATGGTTCTTCTTTTTTGATTGAGACATGGGCCCATTCTTCGAGTGTATCCCAAAGGTACAAATCCACTTCAGAATAGGGGATCTGATGAGAAAAGTAAGCTTTGATATAAAAAGCAAGCTGTCTTGCCTTGTTATCAACAAAAGTCATTGGTGTTTTCAAACCACCCTCCGATACTACAACATTTGGCCTATTAGTCTTCATATAGTTAAACTCTGGTTCGCATTCGGCCTTATTTTTTTCGGTTTGCCGGTTGGTTAAAAAATAAACTACCCGGCACGTTCTTTTTAGTGTTGTAAAAACGGTTAAAATACGCGTAAAGCTAATCAACACAAGGCCTGAAGCCTAAATTGAGTATAGCCTCTAATATCCATTGTGTTAGTCAATCAATGTTTTTTTTGTATTTATTTTGAAACTTCAAGCACAGGGACAGGTTTTAAAATGGTAACTCTTTTGATTATAAGCATTTTCTTGGGCACCGTGGGGTAGCCTAATTTTTCATCAAAATCGACTTCGACCTTACCCATGGCTTCCAAAACTTCTTCACCTTCGGTAATTGCACCGAAAACTGCGTATCCCCAACGTCTGCCAGGGTCGAGACTGGTGTTGTCATTTAGGTTGAAAAACCATTGGCTGGTGGCAGTGTGTGGATAGGTCAATCTTGCCATCGAAATGCTACCAATTTCGTTTTTTAGACCGTTACCAGATTCGTTGATAATTTGTTTGTCGAGTACCAGTTCTTTGTAATCGGTGCCAAAGCCACCGCCTTGAACGACAAAATCAACCTCAACTCGGTGAATGAGGGTATTGTCATATTGCTGGCGAGCAACATAACCCAAAAAGTTGTTAACGGTGATTGCCGCGCGACTGCGGTCAAGCTCCAGTATAATATCGCCCATTGAAGTTTCCATTTTCACTTTGGGGAATAGGTTATCTGGCTGAATGTACTGACCTTTGATGTTAGGCAGTTTTTTTTCTGCTTCGGCTTGCGCAGGCCCAGCAAAACTGCACAACAAAAAGGTTAATAGTAGCGGTATACAGATTAATGGTTTCATAAAGTTGACCTCTTACGCTTGAATCGATTGTTGAATGTAATCGTCGTTGAAAATATCACCCATTACCTTGGTTGCTAGCAAGTTTAGGTCTTGTTCTAGTCGCGCAATATCAAACTTTAAAATGCCTTCTCGGCTGGTATGGCCGGTAAAGGTTTTATACAAGGTCTTGTTGTTACGAGTGATAGTGACTTTAAATTCTACAGATAAAGCCGCTTCGTATTTTAGACTCTCCTGAGCAACAACGGTTTCCATTTGCATAATCGAAAGGTTTATCGTCGACCCTGCGTGAGGGTTGATTGTCAGCCCTTGCTCAGCCAATCCACTAGAGAAGTTTTCGAGCAGTTTGTGCTCAACCGCATTTTTTGATGGACGACGACTTTTATTGCCTTCGCTATCAATAACTTTAAGCAGGTGTTTCTCATTACGGTTATCACTGACTTGAACTTTGAAGGTTTGCCCTTGATAAACATTAGTTATAGAAGTCACTTTAGATGGCGAGAAAATCATGGTCGAAGGGCCGCTACTGCAACCGACGAGTACCGAGCATAATATTACGCACAACATCATTCGCAACGAAAGAACCGGGTGTTTCATTTGGGTTATCCTTTTTTAACAGAAGACAAAATAGTGAATTTTTTATTGGCATCGACCGTTTTACAATTGCCAAACAATCGTTTTAATT
>CALKGI010000194.1 GCA_938085045.1 uncultured Alteromonadaceae bacterium | reverse complement strand
TCGAAATAAATCAGTAGATCTCATGGCCCAAGCAAAGTATCTCACCATCAAGCAATTCATCACCCGCCAGATAGAATCTCGACAGTGGGCTGAAAATGCCAAAGTGCCCTCAGAAAACGCGCTGGCCAATCAGTTTACTGTCAGCCGAATGACTGCTCGTAGGGCGTTGCAAGAGTTAACCGATGAAGGTGTACTGACCCGCACGCAAGGTCTGGGGACTTTTGTCGCCAGCGTCAAATCGCAATCATCTATTTTAGAAATTCGTAACATTGCCGATGAAATCAGCGACCGAGGCCATCAACACCACTGCGTGCAAATCAAACTTGAAGCAGTAAAAGCCACAGCTCCTGTCAGTATTGCCCTTGAGGTTGAAGAAGGTTCTATCATTTATTATTCGCAGCTTATCCATTGTGAAAACCAGATACCACTGCAACTCGAAGACCGCTTTGTCAATCCACGCTTGGTAAGCGACTACCTTGCTCAAGATTTTAGCCAAACAACACCGCACACTTATTTATCACAAATGGCGCCATTAACTCAGGCACATCACACCATCGAAGCCATTACACCTGCGCCTGAACAATGTGAATTACTTAAACTAGCGAAACTTGAGCCTTGTTTACAAATCACCCGTAAAACCTGGAGTGTAAAAGGTGTTGTTAGTTTTGCTCGGCTCACTTGCCCGGGCACCCGGTATCGGCTCGACAGTCAGTTGGTTTTTTAAAGTGGCTGGTGTAACGATTGTGCCTAAGCCCAAACTAAACGGTTGCGGCCATTGTTTTTAGCCTCATATAAGGCTTTATCAACCATCTCAAAAACGTCTTCCTGACTCATGGTTTTATCGTTTTTAAACGTTGCACCACCAATACTCAGCGTCAAGTATTTGGCTACAGGCGAATACGAATGCGGGATCTGTCTTTCATTAAAAAGGTCAACCAACTGCTGACAGTATTCAGCCGCGCCTTGTGCATCGGTATTAGGCAAAATCACAATAAACTCTTCACCACCAAATCGAGCAGCCATATCACAGCTGCGTTTAATTGATTGATTAAGCCTGTCGGCCACCAACTTCAGTGTTTTATCCCCTGCTGCATGGCCGTAATGATCGTTATAAAGTTTAAAATAATCAATATCAACCATGGCCAGCGACAAAGCGCTACCATCGCGCAACGCTCTTTTATACTCAATGGCAAACTGAATATCGAATTTTCTACGGTTATAAAGGTGGGTTAAACCATCTAGCATAGCCATTTCTTCGAGCAGGTCGGTTTTATGCTTCAACGCAATATGGGTTTCTACGCGAGCAATGACTATCGGCAAATTAAACGGCTTACCTATATAGTCAACTGCACCGGCATGTAATCCCAGTTCTTCGTCGGTGCTCTGGGTTTTTGAGGTGATAAATATGATTGGCACATTGCGGGTTTTCTCATTGGCTTTCAAACGTTTACATACTTCAAATCCGTCCATATCAGGCAACATAATATCAAGTAAAATCAAGTCTATATCGTGTTGTAACGCTCTGGTCAAACCTTGAGCACCGCTTTTAGTCACCAACAATTTATAGTGCTCTTTAAAGGCATCAGCCAAGATATTGAGGTTTATTACCTCATCATCAACAATTAATATGGTGGGTTTCTTATCCATTCACTTTTCCGTCTACTCTTAAGCCCTAATAAGCTCTACTGTCAATATCAACATCTTCATTAAGCTCCGTGGCCAGTTTATCTAGTAGTTGTACTGCGGGTAAAAATTCATAATCGTTAACCAATTCAATCATGATCAAAGTCGTCTCACAATGATGACCACGTAAAGCGGCGACCAACTCACCAAGTTGAGTTTTGGCATCAAACGAACCTTCGTTTAACGAGCGTTGCAACATTGGCAGCAATTGTCGTACTGCCACAATATCAATTACCCGATTGCCGTCAACCATTTTTGGCATCATTACCGTTCCATTCAAACCGGGTAACTGTTTGATAGATTCAAAAACTTTTTCCATTTCACGATATAAATCAACCATTTGTGGGCTAGTTAACTGTTTATTATCGGCCAATTCAACCACTTTAATCAAATCTTTACGCAATCGCTCGGCGCCCAAACTCCCAGCGCCTGCTTGCATGATATGCGCCAGTTGATTGACCCCCTGATAATCTTTGTTAGCCAACATAACCTTAAACTGCTGCCGGGTATTTTTATATTGTTTAAGGTAAGTATTGGCCAATTCAATATACAGCCCCGGTTTATTACCCGTACGTTTGAGTCCAAGGCGAATGTCGATACCCTCTAACGCACTGGGTAGTACCACATCACCCTCTGCAATAATATTTTCAAATAGCCCTCTGTCAGCTCTAAGCGTAATTTCAACAGGTTGGCGGTCGGTAGGCTCAATTCGGTTAACCAACATCTGATAAAGCAGCTCAGGCTCAATCGGTTTGCACAAATAATCGTTCATGCCCGCTTCATCACAACGCTCTCGCTCCCCTTGCATCGCGTGCGCTGTCATAGCGACTATGGGTAAATCGATAAATTCATCAAAGCTTCGCAAAGTACGAGTGGTTTGATAACCGTCCATTACAGGCATTTGAATATCCATAAACACCAAGTCATAACAGTCATTATGACGAGCAGCCTCAATCGCTTCTTTACCATTAACTGCAATATCAACAATCATCCCCGCCTGTTGTAGCAATTCAAGTGCCACTTGTTGGTTGAATTCATTGTCTTCGACTAACAATATTCTAGCGCCGCTGATGTTTTTCATCTGTTTGATCAGTTGCAGGTCTTGCTCTTGCTTCAGTGCCGCCTGTTCAACTGACTTAGGCTGTTCGGTTGGTGCCAGCAACCCTAAGCCCAGCGCAGATTTTATCGACTCCAGCAATGCAGTTGCAGTGATAGGTTTGGTGATATAACCCGACAACACGTTGTCTTTGTCCATTCGTTTCACTTCATCTCGGCCATAAGACGTGACCATCAATACTGCGGGTATATTTTCGAGCAACTGATGCTGATTAATGAGCTTAGCCGCCTCAAAACCATTCATATGGGGCATTCGCCAATCCATCAATACCAGCTCAAAGGGGTTACCAATATCTTGAGCCTGTTGCAACACTTTGAGCGCTTTTTTACCGTCTTGCGCCATCGATACCGACAATCCCGCATCGGTCAAAATACTGTGCATGATGGCCCTGGCATTTTCGTTATCATCTACCACCAATACCTTGAGGTTTTGCAGTGATGTGGGCAGTTGGGGCATTGGCGCTGTATCGTCAGCGTTTTCTACCGGTATACTGAAACTAAACGTACTACCCTTGCCAAATTCGCTATCGACATAAATGTGACCACCCATCATGGTAATTAACTGCTGACTAATCGCAAGCCCCAGCCCAGTACCACCAAAACGCCGAGTTGTCGAAGTATCGGCCTGAGTAAACGATTCAAACAACTTGTTTTGCTGTGCTTTGTTCATGCCTATACCGGTATCTTTTACCGTCACGTTCATGGTGTGACCGCTCTTGACATCGGTGGTATAAGAACAGCTGACAATAACCTCGCCGTGCGAAGTAAATTTAACCGCATTGCTACACAAGTTGGTCAATACTTGTCCGAGGCGCAGCGGATCGCCATACAATCTTGACGGTAGATTTTCGGCCACCGAAAAAATCAATTCGATATTTTTCAGATCAGCCTGTTCACAAGTCAGGTTCGAGACATTTTGTAGCACTTCATCAAAACTAAAAACCACCTTTTCTATATCGAGCTTGCCAGCTTCAATTTTTGAAAAATCAAGAATGTCATTGATCACTTGTAGCAATAGTTTTGCCGAGCTATTGATTTTGTTCAGGTAATCTTGCTGTTGAACCGTCAACGAAGTTCGTAGTGCCAGTAAACTCATGCCCAATATCGCATTCATGGGTGTGCGTATTTCGTGGCTCATATTCGCCAAAAACTCACTTTTAGCCTTGCTGGCTTGTTGTAATTCATCGGCATATTGGGTTAATTTTTCTCTGGTGCGCATATTGCGGTGTAGCACCAACAGAGAACTTATCAGTAAAACGGCCGCCATCAGAATGACGTAACCCCGTAAAGTACTGTTCTCTTGTTGTTGTTGGGTCTCTAACACCTGCATTTGATGTTTGTTTTTTAATACCTCAATTTGCTGTTCTTTTTGTTCTGACTCAAACCGGGTTTGAAAAAAAGCCATTTTGTTAGTACTGCTTTCGTTAAGCAAACTGTCACTGAGCGATTTGAATTTTTGATAAGCCAACAACGCCTTTTCAAACTCACCTTGATTTTGGTAGATTTTAGCCAGTTGCTGATAAGCGACTCTTAAATTGTTTTGGTCATCTTTGTCACCAATTTTTTCAATGATTTGCAACAATAAGTCGGCGGCCTCATCTACGCGGTCGGTATCTCTAAATATTTGGGCTTTCAACAACAAATGGCTCCAAGAATTCATGTCATAATTGTTTTGCTTGGCCAGTTGGTTGCTTTGTTCAAGAATTAACAAGGCATTGTTATGACGGTTAGAGCGATGTTCAAGCTCAGCCAATACCCGATACACTGAACTGGTATACGACACTTTCATAGGACTAAAAATAGCCACAGATTTTTCAAGATACTCTTTGGCTTCGTCAATCCGGTTCAGTTGCAACAAACCATAACCCAAAGTATAAAAGGCCAAAGCCTGCTCTCGGCTGCCTTCTTTGGCTTCAGGCCTTTCGAGCAACTTGTAACCATACTCAAGATACTTGTCCATATCCCCCAATAACATATAGGGTAAACTCATCCCCTGAAGCGTGTCGAAAACCTTGTTGGAGTTAATTTTTTGGTGCAAGTTAAGTGCTTTGATATACAACGCCAAAGAATCATCAGGGACACCGGCCAACAACAAAATGTTGGCTTCGTGGCGATAACTTTCGGCTTCTTCTTTTAGGTTGTTCGCACCAATAGCTAATTTGCGGGCAGCAACGATGTCTTTGTAGGGTTCGTCGAGTTGTCCAGAGAGTATTTTGCGATAAGCAATAAGGTTGAGCAATCTTGCCTGATGATTGTCATTAGGTATTCGCTTCAAGACATCAAGCGCTTGTTGCGACAGCTTTTCGGCGGCTTTTATATCTGTCCAGTTTTTAACTTCAATTAATTCAAGTAATTGAACCAGATTGTCAGCGTTAGTTGAAGTTAGAGCTTTGCCCTGATCTTGAGAGAACGCACAATGGCAAAATAAAAGAGTCGAAACAATAAAAAGGAATATTTTCATGGATAGGCTGGCAGCAAGGGCTCACAATAAATCAAAAAGTGTTGCTGCCATCCATAGATAGCAACAGTATGCAGTAATATACAATGATTTAATCTTCAGAATGAAAAGTAATGATAAATTCGACTTTGGCCACTTGATGCGCCTCCAATCGAGCCTTTATCTCGTCATATTGACCCTTAGAAATCATATGCACGTCACCGGGACTCAGGCCATAAGCCTTAGCGGTCCCTCCAGGGTCGGCATTGTGTTTATCTAATAAATCCTGATTGTGATTAAGCTCTATCATATAATCAAGCAGTTTCTCTGTATGGTCAGTTTTAGCCATTTTAATATTCCTGTGGTTTGGTAAGAAATTACAGGGAAGCTAAATTGGTCGTCGGTATTTATTTTTCTTAATGTTGGCGTGTCAGACAACAAAATTCGGCACGTATGTTTAACAGTAACATAGAAAATAATAGTCTATTTATGAGAGTCTTGCACCTTTAGGCCGCATCATTTTCATTTACTTACCCAGTGCTTTTAACTTTTTATCCTCCTTAAACTGGCATTCAGTCTTCTAGCAAACCATCAAGATTATGCTCAAGTTGCTTTGCATTAATGCCAAACTTTGCCATCACTTTATGGTCATATTCAGGCATGCCAATAGACGGAATAACCAAAGTCGAGATAACCGTGGGTTTGCAGTGCTCAATATCATTCAATTTCATGCGTTCAATTCTGGGCTGCTCGATGATGAGTGTTGGCGCTTCATAAAGAATAACTTCATGATCACATGGGTAATACGCCAATAACTCATCCCTTAAAATTGCCAGGCCATCACTGTATTTCTCGGTTTCAAGCGTATCAAAATTAAAGTCTCCAGTTAAACCGAACTGCCAAATGATCAACAGATGATGAGGGTTAATAGAGTGTTTAAAAAATAAAAACTGAGTCACCTCAATTGCCTGAAGACCATTGTTACCCGGGTCGAACCCCAAATCGGCCATCACGCAATCCTCAGCAGAAATGCCCGGCACCATTGAAGCAGTAAACCCTTGTTGTTGCAGTTGTTTTATCGCCCTGTGAGCGGCATAAACAAAAACCCCCGGATGACCATAAAATGCCCCGCAAACTCGTTTTCCTTCTTGCACCGCCTTGACAATATGTTCAACCATTTGGCGATAAGTGAGCACCCTAGATTTGCCTTCTTCATACAATTCACCCAAATTAAACACATTTGCATTGAGTGATTGAATCAATCGCATACCGACAGAACAAGATTGTGCGGCAAAAACGATATCGGCATTTTGAATGTGTTTTTGGGCGCTGGCGGTGATATGACTGGCAACATTAATGCCAGTACCGACAGCAATAAACGAACCTTTTTTTGATTGACTCACAAGCTCACCCTATTTTAATACTTTCAAGTACTTGCGCCTCAGTAAGCCCCAGTTTTGCCAATGTTTTGTGGTCAAATTCTGGCAGTCCGAGCGATGGTACCACTAAGGTTGAAATTAAAGTTGGCTTGCAGTTTGGCAATTCACTGAGTGGCATACGGTCAATTCGTGGGCTAACCAAAGCAATAGTGGCTGCTTCATAAATAATCACTTCGTGATCGGCTGGGTAATACTCCATCAGCGCGTCCATCAATACCACCAATCCGGGTTGGCATCGTTCAACTTCAAGTGAACGCAAAGTATGATCGCCCGACAAACTAACTTGCCATAAAATCAACAAACAACTGGGGTCAATCTTGTGTTTGTAAAACAAAAATTGGGTTGACTCTATTGCCTGACAACCAGTTCGACCCGGATCGATGCCCAAGTCGGCCACCAAACAATCTTCGGCCGAAATACCTGGGTCCATTTTGGCGCTGTAACCCTCAGAATGTAACAACTTAATCACCTTGTGCGTGGGATTAACAAAAACCCCCGGGTGACCATAATATGCGGCGCACACTCGCTTGCCTTTACGAACCTCATTGGCAATCACATCAACCATGTCTTGATAAGTTTGCACTCTAGATTTGCCCTCTTCATACAAATCCCCCAAAGACACAGTATTGTCATTCAAACTTTGAATCCAGCGTTGTCCAGTAGCGCCCGCTACGGCGAAAAAAACGATATCTGCATGTTCAATTTGAGACTTGGCACTGATGGTGGTTTGACTGACAACATTAATGCCTGTGCCTACAATAATTAGTGAACCTTTCTTTTTTTCTGCCATAATATTTTCCAATTTATTCGCTGACTTTGATTTAAAGCATAACAACACATATCAACATTGTCTGTTATATACTGTCAGTATATTGATTCAATCCTAAGAGCCATTGATGATAAAAACCGCCCCTGCTGTTAAACATCCCAGTCGCTGGCATTTAAGCGAAGCCCAAATACAACAGTTTGATACCCAAGGTTTTTTAGTTCTACATAAGCGAATCCCCGCCGCTTTATTATCGATGTTGCAAGACAAAGCTGATGTGGTTCAAGCCAATGCCCATGCTGCACTGAAACAAAATAACCTTGCCAAAGACTTGGTGTTTTCTTACGCCTATTTTCAACCTTTTTTAAACCGTGTGCTGCATTTTCATTTGTGGGCGGGAATTGATTCGTTGATGCCACTCGGATGCCCACAATTACTCAGTTTGGCCGAAAGTCTTTGTGGTTGTGACTTTATTAATACAGTAGATTTGTTCATTTACAGACACAAAAACAGTGAGGTAAAACTCCCCTGGCACCAAGATTTAATTTACCAGTCAAACAAATACCGGGTCGCCACTGTTGGCATTTACCTTGACGATTCAAACGAAGGTGATGGCGCACTCAAGGTTATCCCTAATACCCAATGGCATAAGCAGGACATTTGCGCCATTATCGACAACCCACCAAAGAACTCGATAGAAATAAAGGTAAAAGCCGGTGATATTGTGATCCACAATCCGATGATAGTGCACTGCTCAGAAAGTCTCACAAAGCAAGCTGTACGGCGTACTTTGTATTACGAATTCAGACCAATGGCGCAAGTGGTAGGAGAAGAAACATGGCCAGAAAAACTGCTGACCAGACGCTTAGATTTGCAAGCTACTGCCCTTAATTTATACCAAAGTAGTTACCCACAGTTCGAACAATTCAAATGGCAACTCGCTCCTCAATGGCGAGATGAACGCATTGTAGCAAAGACCTTGCAACCATTTTACTTAACACCAATTCCGTTCAATACTGCCAATTTTTGCGCCAGAGATTTAAAGTGAGACGACAATGAATCTGTTAACGCCTGTACAAATCCAACAATTTGATACGCTCGGTTATGTCTTATTGCCCAATCACTTGCCCAAAGGCTTGTTTGACACACTGGTCAACGATGCCAACCGGGTTTTTGAAGCGGGTTTTAAAGCTTTAAAAACCAACACAACATCCAAAGATTATGCTTTTACCATGCATTATTTTCAGCAGTTTCTTAACCGAATTTCCAACTTTCATCTGCATGGTGGGCTCGACTCTTTGGCTGTGCTGGGTTGCCCCCAAATATCGTCTATAGCCCAAAGCTTGTGTGGCACAGACTTTTTACCCAGCGTTGACATGATGATTATCAAAAACAAAAACGATGAGCTTAGCTTACCGTGGCATCAGGATTTAATTTACGACTCAAAGCAATATCGGATAATCGCGATTGGCATTTACCTTGAAGAGGCCGTTGCGGGAGATGGTGCACTTAAACTGGTGAAAAACACTCAACATCAACGGCAAGACATTAACGCGATGCTAACAAAGGATAATCACGACATTATCGAAATCCCGGCAAAACCCGGTGATGTACTAGTGCACAATCCAATGATGGTGCATTGGTCAGACGCATTGGCCAATCAAAAGATACGCCGTACTATGTATTACGAATTTAGACCAATAAAGCAAGTAGTAGATGAAGAGCATTGGCCCAAAGAGATTATTCAAAACCGGCTAGATTTGATGGCAACGGCTCAAGCAGTTTACCGCAGGCTTCACCCCGACCAACCACAATTTATTAGGCAACAAAGTAAACTCTCCTCGACTGGTCAAGTGAAAACCAATCTTCAATCCATTTATCAACAACCGATCCCATTTACTACCGTCAATTATGCCCATAAGCAAAACCCAGATTAGCGGCCACCTTAATAAACACAATTTCAATTTCGAGCTAAAAACAAGCAATTGAAGAGCGTTATTTAACCACATCTTTCATTCATCAAGCCCAAACCAAGATAGTCCAGTTTTGGATGCATAGGAACAATCAGGTTAAGCGCTTGTAACCTTGTAAGACATATCTCACCTAACGGTAAGACAAACCAGTGATCATACTGGTGCAAACGAACACACCGGTTAGCTATCTCGTTGTTTTAAAACAACTATGTATGATCATATCGTAAGATCCACCGTCAACAACAGTAAATTCCCCCCTTTTTAAATGGTCAATAGCCCATTAATATACACCCCGAATCCAACAGATAGTGACCTTACGGATGAAGGCACGGATTCAAACGGACAAACCACACGAAGGTAACAAGGAAACGGATAGGATGTTCAGCGGATTGAGCAACAGGATTTATCAACGGATGATGACACGGACTTAAACGGACAAATCAGCGGAAGATAACAAGGAAACGGATAGGATACTCAGCGGATTGAGCAACAGGATTTATCATCGGATGATGACACGGATTTAAACGGACAAATTAACGGATGATAATAGGGATAAGTCATTGGATGACATCAGGACTATGATGGGATTATCAGCAAGACGATCAGAGGATGATTTTATGGATACCGGTATCGAAAGAACCCGCAAAAAGGCGCTCTGTTAGCAGTAGTGCCTTTTTTGACGTCCATGGATGGACTAATGTCGCGAGTTCATGGATGAACAGGAGCGACTGACGTTGATGTCCTCCCCCGAATTCTGACACCACCCCACAGCTTGGGCGGACACGAGGGTCCGTCGCCTCATCTGCCCTATCGGTCTAAAAAACGACCATTTGCAATTCCCTACCCTCCACCAGATAAAACTATTTAACAATCCTTAAGAAAGCCTTAAGATTACCCCACTACAATGCCATTAAATAAGCGCTGGAACATACCATGAAAGCCAAATTTCACTCGATTGTTCGACTTGTCTTGATCACCGTGATGACATTCACGCCGGCCAGTTTTGCTACGCAAAAAAAGGCCCCTGACTTTGTCATCAAAGACCAACAGCGATTATCCGATTTAACAGGCAAAGTGGTTTACGTCGACTTTTGGGCCTCATGGTGTGGACCCTGTCGAAAATCCTTTCCTTGGATGAACAAGATCAACAAGCAATACAATAACGACGATTTTGTCGTCATCTCTGTTAACCTCGACCAAGACATTAAAGCTGCCAAAAAGTTTCTTGTTAAATACCCGGCCAAATTTTCTGTCACCTACAATCCCGATGGCGATATAGCTGAAGATTACAAGGTTAGAGGCATGCCCAGCAGCTACCTGATTGACCGAAATGGCAACATCGCGGCGACCCATGTTGGCTTCTTCAACAAAAAAATCGCAGGTTACGAACAGCAGATTGAACAGTTAATCAGTCAAAAGGGGAAACCATGAACATAAAAACGCTCAAAATAGCATTGGTAGTGATAACTACGTGCAGTATCACCACCGGTTGTGCCAACCTTGGCGTAAAACCTTGGGAGCGAGATTTACTGGCCAAAGAATCCATGGCACTTAATGCCAGCCCTATCGACAACGCACTAGATGACCACATTTATTTCAGCAAAGAGGCCACCAGTGGCGGTCGAGGGTTCGCTGCGGGAGGCTGCGGATGCAACTAAAAAAATTCACCAAGGTGACCGGGCTACTGGCCACGGCATCAAGCGCTTTACTTGGCATTTCAACACCAGCACAAGCTCAAGAGCAGGAAGATTGGCAATTTGACACAGCTATTTTGTATTACGGCGAGTCAGATGAGCGTGTCAAAGCAGCAGAGGGCATATTCAGCGCCCGCAAAGCGTTTGATACCGACGAATATCTTGACCTAAAAGTCACCTTCGACACCTTAACCGGCGCATCACCAACTGGCGCGGTACCACAACCAACCGTACAAACCTACACTCGTCCATCAGGTGAGGGCAGTTATCAGGTTGAGCCGGGAGTAACACCGCTCGACGACACCTTTAAAGACACTAGGGTGCAGCTTAATGCCCAGTGGACCCAACCCGTTTCAGATGATTTCACCGTAAGCACCGGTGCGCATTTATCCAAAGAATACGATTACCTGTCGCTTGGAATTAACGCCACGCTTGCTCGAAACTTCAATCAAAAGAACACCACAGTTGCGGCCGGTTTTTCGTTTTCGCACGACAGCTTATCACCCGAAGGCGGCAGACCCATTGCGTTTGCATCCATGCCCACTGCCATCGGTGAAAATAATAATGAACACAGCCTAACTCGGCAAAATGGCGATGCCAGTAAAAATATCGTCGACGTATTATTTGGCGTCACCCAAGTCATTAACCGCCAAACAATAATGCAGTTCAACTACTCGTACTCCGCCAGTAACGGATACTTAACCGACCCATTCAAAATGCTCAGCGTGGTCGACAACCAAGGTTTAACCCAAGATTTATTGTACGAAAATCGCCCCGACAAGCGCACCAAACACAGTTTTTACTGGCAAACCAAATACCATTTTGCCAATGACGCTGATTTTGCACCAGTACTCGACTTTTCATATCGATACATGACAGACAGCTGGGACATTGCATCACACACCCTAGACACCAAATTGAGATTCGACTTTGACAACGGCACTTACCTCGAACCGCATGTTAGGTATTATCAACAAAGCGGTGCCGAGTTCTATCAACCATTTTTGAACCAAGGTGCACAACTGCCCAGTTTTGCCAGCGCCGATCACCGCATTGGTGAATTCACCGCCTACACGGTTGGCGTGAAATACGCCGTGCCGTTAAAATCGGGTAACTCAATGGCGTTTAGAATAGAGTATTACCAACAAGACCCATCAAACTCAGGGTATGATGCACCGGGTGTGTTGCAAAGTTATGACTTAAACCCAAGCGTTTCAGCGATTATCTTGCAGATGAGCTATTCGTTTTAAAACGAACACCAAAACCGTAGGGGCAGACCCCTGTGTCTGCCCTTAATTGAATAGATAACCAGCCCTTAGGCATGACATGTACATCGTGACCAACAAGGCTTGAGATTAACCGCCCCAAGGGCGGACACGGGGGTCCGCCGCCTCGCCGCCCCTACGTAGGTGTTTTCATAATATTGAGAAATTCAGTGAAGCAAAGAACCATCACAGTCAGCCAAAAAGACACCTTTTGCCTAGGCCAGTTCACCGCCATGAACAGCCCGTGCGAGATACTTGTCGACGGCAAAGACCTCGCTCTTTGCAAAACACTCACCCAAATTGCCGCCGATGAAACCTACCGCATTATGGACAAATTCAGCCGCTACAACCCGCAGAGCCTGTGCACACAAATCAATAATTCACATGGTTCACCTGTTATTATCGACGATGAGACCCACCAGCTACTCGAATTTGCCAACCAGTGTTACCTCATCAGCGAAGGTTTGTTCGACATCACTTCTGGCATACTACGAAAAATATGGACCTTTGATGGCTCAGACAAACTGCCCACACAACAAGCCGTAAAAGCAGCCTTACCCCATATTGGCTGGCAAAAAGTGCGTTACGACAACAACAGCGTCACTCTACCCAAAGGCATGGAAATTGACTTTGGTGGCATCGGTAAAGAATACGCGGTAGACCGAGTGGCGGGATTACTCAAAAAGGCTGCTCCCAACCTTTCTACTGTTGCTAATTTTGGCGGAGACCTAGCAGTCACCACCCCCAAACCTAACAATGGCGCATGGACCATTGGCATAGAAAACCCAACTAAACAAGGCAACAGCAAAGCCGCAATCACAATAAAACAAGGCGCTTTGGCCACCAGCGGAGACGCCAGTCGATTCTTACTAAAAGACGGCAAACGCTACAGCCACATCCTCAACCCCAAAACTGGTTGGCCAATAGTCAACGCTCCCCGTTCTGTTACCGTGGCTGCCCCCCAATGTATTCAGGCTGGCATATTATCGACCGTAGCATCGTTACAGGGCGAATACGCCGAGGCATTTTTAGATGCGCAAGGTGTTAACTTTTGGTGTTATAGATAACAAAACGAGCCTATTGGGCACTATCGCACTCACCCACAAGAAAAGACTTCCCAACTGGCGCATTAGCAGATGTTGGGTCAATCATTAACAAACACCCGTAAATGTAGAATTTTGCAGGTAACCAAGCACTGCTGCCATTCAAATAATTAACCTTATAAAATCCCTCACTGACGAGCGTTTCGTTCTCTTTTCTAGGCGGGTTTATCATGTACACAGAATCCTTTTTTGAGAACCCAATGTTGCCATACTGAAGCGCGTCAACAACCCCCAAAAACTCATTATCTTTTTGAGCAATGGTTATTTTTGATTCACCAATAATGTCATGCCATCGCCCTTCAATGCCGATTTGTTGATTACGGCTTACGTTGAGGTAGATTTTCGCAATAAAAATTGCAGCCCTACCAATCAAGCTATTAAGGTCTTCTTTATCTTTAAACCCACTTTTGCTCATTGTGGCCCCGTCTACGCGGCTATCGAGCGCTATTTCAACTGAGAAATAGGCACCTAATGCTTGTGGCGCAGTAAAATTGGCCTTAATTGTAAGTCTATCGATATCGGTATAGTAACGATTTAACCCCTCTGTATAGGCTGTCCATTGAACTTCACTTTTTTGTACTTCAACGGTAATTTTTGTCGGTACTACACCTGTCATGCTTGTTTGTATGTTATTTTCTGACATCACTTTATTTAATTTTTCTTGCATCTCGATCGCTACATTTTTATTCTTTGCAGACACAAAAACAGCAACGTTTGTGTTGATGTTGTCGGGTATCATGTCGGTAGCAACAACCATTTTGTTTGGAACGGTTTTACAGCCACAAAGAACAACAACCAACAAAATCCATAATCTTTTCATGTTACACATTCCTTAATAATTAATGAGACAAAAGAACAACCTTTTGGGCAATAAATTCTACCCACAGCCCATTCGCAAAGTAGCATATCAGCAAAATGAATGAGCAGCTATTAATGCCAACCAAAGTTGATTTACACAGGCACATCAAACGCGTAAAATCCGCAGATCGAATACATTAAAGCGTATATATGGAGATAATATTATGAACACTCATTATTTTAAAGCGGCCACCTTGGCTTGTAGCGTTATATTACTAACGGCTTGTGGCGGCGGATCAAACCCAGATCCCGTTCAACCACCTCCGCCAGCCAATCAAGCCCCTATTGCCAATGCCGGCAACGCATTGGTTGTTGACGAAAAGTCAGAGGTCGTATTATCAGGCTCAGGTAGCGATACCGATGGGACGATAGTTGGTTATCAATGGACGCAAACCAGCGGAACAGCGGTGTCATTGAACGATAGCGCCATAGCAAACCCGCAATTTACCGCGCCAGACTTGGTTAGCGGCTCACAAACATTAAGCTTTGAGTTAACCGTCACCGATGATGGCGGCGCAACCGCCAAAGACAGCGTGAATGTTTCTATTAACAACATCAATGTCCCACCTATTGCTCACGCAGGCGAAAGTAAAACAGTTGATGAAAATAGCCAAGTCACGCTTGTTGGTTCTGGCACAGATGAAGATGGCACCATTACCACTTATTTGTGGACCCAAACAGCCGGATCTGCGGTAACCTTTTCTTCGAATGACACGCCAACCGCCGCTTTTATTGTGCCTAGCGTCGGTGTTGGCTCATTGACATTAAGCTTTGACTTAACCGTAACAGACAACGAAGGCGATAGCGCCAGCGACAGTGTTGATGTGATGGTAAACACAACCAATAATGCGCCTACTGCCTATGCCGGCATTGATACGTTTGCAATCGGTGGCACGCAAGTGCAACTACAAGGCATCGCAACTGACGATGATGGCACTATTGCCAGTTACTCATGGACGCAAGTCACCGGTGATTCGGTAGATTTAATCAACGCCAATTCAAGTAGCCCTTCATTCACAGCACCAGTAACAAACGCCGATGTGTCTTTTAAGCTGCAAGTGACTGATGACAGAGGCGCTGTTGCCCAAGATAGTATAATGATCTCCATCACCAGATATCCGCAAAACCCCTTCGATGGCGCAACGGTTCAAGCCGGTGATAAAATCGTGTGGAAAATTAATAGTAACGATTGGACATCCGACTTTCGGGTCGAATCTGAAGTACCGGTTGCCTTAAGTGTCACGCAATATGGTTATGGCGTTCATGAACGGTGGCTTATTGCCCCGGCGGTATCTGAGCCCGTTGAAATCAAGTTGATACTTGTCGATGAATCAGACCCCATTCAAGGCTCAGTTATCGACACAGTCACAGTGATGCCCAATGATCAAATTGGTTTCAAACAGACACTCCCTTCAGATAATTTATATGAACTCGGCGATTTTGGCGAGGCATCCGGTCTCAAATTTGAGTTGATTGATAATGATGCTTTTGTCGATTTAGTGCTAACCAAAAATGGTAAAACCAGCTGGTTTGTCGGCAAAGGTGATGGCACTTTTGGGGCAGATACCCTGCTGCTCGAAACCACGGCTGCGACCACACCAAGTATTGTGTTTGAAGATATCAATAAAGACGGCCTTAAAGATTTGGTATTGATTTATCGTGGCGACAACACCCGAATTGTTTGGCACGAAAAGCACTTTACACCGTTAACAGAATTTGGCCCAGAAAAGCTCATCGCCCAATATCCTCAAAACGTCAGTTTGAACGACTATGAACTAGCAGATATCGACAAAGATGGTGCTTTGGAACTTATCAGTGCATACAGCCTAGAGGGAAAATGGACTTTATCGATGCACCAACAGCTTGACGATGGACAATATGGTACAGAGTCTATTATTGATCATCAAACTGGAGCAGATACTGCATTATCAATAACCATGGCCCATCTGGACGAAGACGGTTTTTTGGATATAGGGCTAATCTTAAAAATATTCTCAACCGATTATGGCTCAACGACCTCTCATGGTGACTATTTGAGTCGTAATAACGGTAGCCAATTTGACATACCTGAAACGTTCAATGGTCAGTATGGTGGTGATGTACAGCTGAACTACGTATTTGATAAGGATGTGAATAATGATGGTGTAAAAGATAACTTTCAGGTAGTGACCACCACTTATTTTATTGGGGACTTTACGCAGGAAACTTGTTTATCTGGTTTTATAAGCAACGAGGTCGAGGGTAGAGTTTATCAAGGTGATCTTATTTGCGGAGCAAATTACCTTTCGCGCTATAGGTTCATTGATGTCGATGGAGACGGCGATTTAGACCTGGTTTTTTACCGCAGCTATAGCAACTGTTGGTCTTGTTTTGACGCTAAAATCATTAGCGCAGGTTACTTGGGCTTTTTTGAAAACAATGGATCAAGATTTATAAAAGCTGCGAAAGTAATTTTATACGCGCCATCGAGCCCTCAGTTTATTGGCGCTGACTATGATGGAGATGCCGACCAAGACATTTTTATATGGCAAGGCGGTCTGGGTTGCGACGAGTGCACGTTTGAATGGTATCAACAAACAAAGTAACTTTGCCCGCCATACTGCGAATTGATAAGACAATGCAACCTCAGGCAAAAACATAGCGATGTTGGCTTAGCCAACATCGTGGCAAAAATGCCCTGATAATCTTATGGTTTATACCAAATCCCTTAATTTAATACCACTCATGCTAAAAGGCGGTTGGCACCAAAACATAACCTTTACTACGAACTGTTTTAATTTTGCTTGGCGCACGAGCATCATCACCCAGCTTTTTACGCAGTATACTGACCTTATTATCTATGGTGCGCTCAAAGCCATCGTAAAAGGTCGCCGAAAGCTGTTGGGCAATATCATCACGTGTCATTATTTGCCCTGCCCTAGCCGCCAACAAAGCCAGCAAGTCAAACTCAGCAGCAGTCAAACAAACCAATACCTCTGCCAACATCACTGTTCTGGCCACATTATCAATGGTCAGCGTGCCAAGAGCTAACGGTGCCGATACTTGCTCATTCGATGCAGAGCGTTCATTTCTGCGCATTAGCGACTTGAGTTTTGCCAACAATAAACGCGGTTTTACCGGCTTCACCAAATAGTCATCAGCCCCGACTTCAAGCCCAACAATTTGCTCTATTTCGTCATCTTTGGCGGTGAACATCAAAATCACACCATCAAATTGTGGGCGTACCTCGCGGCAAATGGTGATCCCATCTTTACCCGGCAGCATAATATCAAGAATAACCAAATCGGGATTTAATTGAACAATCCGTTCAACCGCCTTGCTACCGTGGCCTTCTCGCTGCATGGCAAAACCTTCGTTTTGTAAATACTCAACAATTGAAGTGGCCAAGGCATCGTCATCCTCCACCAGTAAAATGTTGCCCAGATAATTGCTCATACTTGCTCCAATTGTGCTAATTTTGTGGGCCAACTAAAACTAAACATCGCCCCGCCCCATGCAGACTCAGTAACCACTACCTGACCTTGATGCCAACCAGCGATTTGCTTAACGATGGCCAACCCCAAACCCGTACCGCCTGAATCACGGTTACGGCTTTTATCTAACCGTACAAAAGCATCAAAAACCAGCTCACGGTCTTGCACTTCTATGCCCGCACCATCGTCCGACACTCGAATAAAAACCCCAGATTTATCAACGCCATATTCCACTACAACCTGTTTGTCGGCATACCTTAGGGCATTGCGAACTAAGTTAGAAATGGCCCTATCCATATAAAACAAATCAAGCGTCGCATCGACATCCGTATCTGGCCCTGTCAATTCAACACAAACTGTCGTGCCATGACCAGACCATAGCGGTACAGCTTTTTTTAACCACGTAGCCAAATTAACCGATTCAAAGTTCAAACTCGCCGCTTGACGTTCAAACTTAGCGTATTCAAGCATTTCGTTTACCAACCCTTTTAGCGCCTCAACTGAAGACTCTATTCTGTCATGGTGTTTATTGGGATCTTTTGCCGTTCGTGCCATCTCTAGTTCAAATTCAATGGTCGACAAAGGCGTTCGTAACTCATGAGACACAGCATTAACCAACAACTTGTTAGCATTAACCAAATTGCTAATCTTGCTGGTCATTGCATTAAAAGTATTGACAAAATTATTAATAAAACTGGCTTTTACCGGGTCGCAACGAACGTCCCATTGACCTTGCCCAAAGTTAACCGTGGCTTTAGACAAACGGTTTAACCCCCGCACAGTAGGCCAGCTCCAAAGACAAAGCGGCAGTAAAATAACAATACTCAAAACCAAAAAATATAAAACATAAATGGGCAAAAATTGCTTGATAACAGTCGCCGCGACCGGGCCTATGACCAACACATAACGGCTGTTGGGCACTAAGATAAAAGCTTGGTCATAGGGATATTCCAATGATTTAGAATCCTCAGTTTCAAGCCAGACAATTTGGCCTTGCTCTAAAGATGCTCGTTTCGTTTGATTTAGTTCTGTTTGGTTTATGGTGGTTAAGCTTAAGGGATAATCAAATCGTTGCGCCAATTGCTCAACAGCATCTGGCCAACTGGCCTGATTGATTTGCACAAGTTTCGATGTAAGCAAATGAAAAGTGCCCATTAACCGCCACTGCGCGGGCGAGGCAATATGGCTGGCTGAGTCATCCATATTAGCCAACACCAAAACCGCAGATTGGTCAGCCAACATTTTATACACGCTTTGACTGCTAACAGACGAAGCCAACTGACCGTTTAATAACGCAGTTTTAGCATCTTGCTCAAGGGGTAGGTCATTTAATTTGACCAACTCAATGCGATAACCAAAACGTTTTTTAAACTGCTCAAACAAAGCAGGCCTTGCCTCAATACTGGTATTACCCAGTTTTTCGGCCAACAAGTCGATGGTACCAGAGGCAAAATAACGGTAACCCCAGTGCTGGCGTTGCTCAAAAAAGCTCGCCTGAAACAAAGGCCAAACCAACTGTTGGCTAACCAAAGCCGCAGCAAAAAGCAGCACAATTAACTGAACCAGAATTTTAGACAAAGTAACCTCTGTTGAATCGCCTCAATGCCAGCAGTATTGTCCAAACCCAACTCAATTACTAGCCTGAACATTAACCCAATTGTCTGTAAATCAGTGAAATTGTCAGGAATTGTCTGGCGAATGACCAACAAGCCAAGCAACCCCGCCAAAGCGCAGTAAACCCGCCAGACACTTCCTGACAAAAGCAGACAAATCAAGAATAAACCGATTGCCGAGCAGCGCTAAGATAAGACCACTTGAACCAAGCCCTTAATATTGAAAACGGAGATATGACCATGAACACACTTAGAAAATTTTGCTTCAGTTCACTGATGTTGTTATCAACCAGCGCGTCAGCCATACCTGAATTCGATGCCATACCACTATCACGACCCAATATCGTGGCATTTAATCTACATTCTGAAATACTCGCTCGCACCATGCTGGTTGAGGTTGCACTACCCTCGTCTTATGCCGATGACCAAACCACACAGTATCCAGTCATGTATGCAGCTGATGGTTATATGACATTTTTAATGACAGCCAACGACAGTTACAACTCATCACTGTTCAACAATCACGTCCCGCAGAGCATCACTGTAGGGTTTGATTTTAGCGGTTATGACAGTTGCGGCCGTAGCCAATGGTACACCCCGACCCAAATTCCTGACGACGAAGAGTGTGGCGTCATTGGCGGCGGTGCTGAACAATACCTTAGTTTTATTCGTGATGAACTTAAGCCCTTTATCAATACGCTTTTTAGAGCAAATCAAGATAAAGAAGTCATCGCTGGGCACTCGCATACCGCAACTTTGGCGTTATTTGCACTATTTACCCAGCCTGAATTATTCGATATGTATATCGCCGCAAGCCCTTCGCTTTATTGGGATAACGAGGTGATGTTTCAGTATCAACAAAGCTTTGCCAATACCCACCAAAACCTCGAAAAGCCCGTCTATATCAGTGTAGGGCTGAACGAATTAGGTAGCGTATTTGAAAGTCAAGAAGCCATAGATAGTGCCAACGAACAGGTATTCTCTTATGTCTATAGACTCGGCAGAAAGCTCAAACAAGACTATCCGCAAGGTAACATTAAATTTCAGACATTTGCCAATGAAGACCATATGTCGGTCGTCGGAAAAGCCTTTCATCAAGGCATGCATTACGTACTTACAGGAGAATGAAAATGAGACAAATACAAACCATTATGCTGACTCTATTATGTGCCGCATTGGCCGGTTGCGGTGGTGTAGACGAAGACGTTATTGACGAATTCAAAACACCAACCGTTGTCGTTAGCGGCAACACCCCATTACTTGATGCCCAAATAAGCATACGCCGCCAAGACGGCACCTTATTGGCCACCACAACCACCAACGGCGCAGGCGACTATGAAGCCACATTTGAACTGTCACAAAACACATTGCTGCGAATCGATGTTGATGCCAATAGCAACAGCACAATGAAATGCCTAGCCGTGGCCTGCCCAAACAGCAATTTTGGTCAGTCAATTAATGGCAACGCATTGCAAGGCCTCAAGTTAACAAGTTATCGGCATGTACTAGCACCACCGAATTGGGAGACAGAACAAGTGGTTATGCCTGTCAGCTTTGTCTCAACTTTGGTATCGACAATAGTCGAAAAGCGTTTACTGAGTGACCCAGTCCGCTCATTTGAACAAACTAAAGCTAACGCTAATGCAATAGTTGCAACATCGCTGAACTTATTACCACAGAATTCAGCACCACAAAGCACGTTTGATTTGATGTCATTCGACAACACCAATCAGTCGCTGGCCCTTATGGTGTCTAACGATGCATTAACAGCCACCAGTGACGAGTCATCTATGGAATTTAGAAAGCTCAACACTTTACTGGCCCAAATGCCAATGTCAGAACAATTGCTGCCAGACGCTTTTGGTCCATCGATTGCTATTGCTAACAGCCATAAAGACAGAAGCGCGCACATAAAAAGGTTATTGATTTATGGCGCAAGCTTTCAAGACAAGCCAATGAAAGATCTGATGAACGCTTTTGCGATGAACGAAGATATCGACGTTGACAATTTGCTCGCTCTAATGGAGTAGCTGGTATGAATATCAACTGCTAAAACAGTAAATGCAATCTTTAAAAAAGGGGGAACTCATTAACAGTATGTTTCAAGAACTTACGGCTTAAACGAAAAAACCCGCAGTCAAAACGACTGCGGGTAAAAGCACTAACTAATAGTAAGAGAACTAAAACTATCGTTTTTCTTCGCTTTTAAAATCTTAATTTTCTTTGAATATATAAAAAAGAAGCGGGGTTAAAACACCCAATGCCAATCAGTTAAGCGAAATGATCAGACTTTGCATGGTAGGAGCTGCGTCTCGCTGCGATAAATGGCGTAGCCATTTCAATAAACCATTTGGTTTACAACCAAAATCGCGCCGAGACGGCCGCTCCTACCAAGAATTCATTCGTAACTAACGGGCATTAAGCTGAAGCGCCCGCCTACGACTTTATTACTCAACAGCACTCTTCAAGCTAACACCGCTGTATGCGCTATAACCAAACACACCAACATGCCATGTGTCAGCACCCGGGTTGTTGGCAGTACAAGTTTCGTTGTTACCATTCTTGTACGGACGACAGCTGTATTGCGACTCAGTCGGCTTGCTACCTTTACGCAAATACAAGTCAGCATCACCGGTGCCACCAGACATAGTAACTGTCAGTTTGCTAGTGTTTGAGGCTACATCAACGCTGTAGTAGGCTTTGCCGCCTGCTGCGCCACTCAAGTTAGTCTCGTCAATCCCAGTACTTGGTGTTACTTCGTTGTACGATGCAGTTAAGCTAACACCGCTAAACGCAGAGTAACCATGAATCATCACATGGTAAGTACCGGCCTGAGCGTTACTGATATTACAAGTCTCGCTATTACCTGATTTGTAAGGACGACAGTCATAAGTGCTGGTTGTCGCTTCTTGGCCAAACTTAACATGCAAGTCAGCATCACCTGTGCCACCTGCCATTTCAAACTTCAAGTTAGCGGCATTTTCAGGCACAACAAAAGTGAGCTTGGTATCAACAGAATTAGTCGCACCGCTCAGGTTAGTTTTGGCTACGCCGTTTTGTAGCACATTGCCAGCACTGACGTTTTGCGTGGTGAATGAAGCAGTTGCAGACCAAACTTGACCACAACCATTGTCGGCTCTTACGCGCCAGTAATAGGTTGTCTGTGAGTTCAAATCAGCTGATGGCTGGTAGTTAGTGCCACTTGATACCGTACCTGATGCAACAATGTTAGAAAAACCACTGTCGGTTGCCACTTCAATTCTATAAGACGAAGCAGAAGATTGAGCCGCCCAACTAAACTGTGGACGCAATGCAACATTAGTTGCCCCACCAGCAGGACCAGAAAGACTCACTTGCCCAGGTTGGTCGACAACACTAAGCGCTACTGCTAACTGCTTAGCTGAAACACCCGAAGCTGCGCCATTGATGGTGAAGTTGTAACTACCTACATTCAAGTTAGCAACCGCAACGTTTGCGTTTGAGCTACCGCCCGGTGTTACAGGATTAGCCGAGAACGTACCCGTGATGCCCGTTGGTAATCCAGAGTAAGTTAGATTGATAGCACTGCTAAAACCGTTAACCGCAGCGGTGCTGATGGCAATCGGTTGTAAACTGGTGTTAGCACAAACTTGTTGCGTCAAATTGGTCGCAGTCATTGTGAAGTCTGGCGTGGCTGGTGCGCCACATCCGCTGAACTTAAAGTTTGAGATGCGGGTTTTCCACTTACCGCTGTCAGACCCATAATCACTGGTCATCCAGAAAGTACAGTTGTCTACCGGGTCAACCGACAAATGGCTGTAATCACCGTTACGGTCACTCGCGATATGGCTGTCGCCAGCAACAATCACAGTTTCGGTTTGCGTCATAGTGCCGTTTGCATCACTGGCATTGCGACCTGTCATACTAATGCCCGGGAACGTATCTGGTCCTGCAATATGATACGACAAAGCAATGTTGCCGCTGCCATCCATTGCTGCCGATCCCATAAAGCGGTTATCGGTGCCCGCTGGTGCATAGGTGCCTTCTTGATGCAAAGCCCACTGACCACCGCCAGAACGACGTAGCTCGAACCAGCGAATACCAGCGCGGTCGCTGCCACTTACGTCAGTCAAAAAGTTCGCAACAATCGCTTCGTGACCCGCAAACTTACGATACTGAGCGCGATACATAATCACTTCTTTAACTGGGTCTAAAGTTTGGCTGCTGCCTTTTTGTTTCAAACAACCAAAACCTTGTGAACCCGTAGTACAAAACTCAGAATCAAACTCGCTGATCTCAATGTTGATAGGACCGACCAATTGAGTGTTGCCACTGTTGTCGTAATCAGGCTTGAACGTCCAAAGCTCGATGTAATCTTTATTTGAGTTATTGCTACCCGGATTGATAATCTCATCATCACGCTGACGTAGAAAAATACCCGGATCGCTACCCGCAGGGCCAGCCGTGGTATCAACATCCACTGGCACCATCATTTGAAAACCAAGATTAGCCAATTTTGGTGCTGTTTTACGTTGCATTCTGGCAGTAGCACCAGTGAGCATTTTGCTACGCTCAAGGGCGTAAATACCGGGGCCTGCACTTTCGTTAGTACCTACGTAGTAAGAGTCACCATAACGACCAAATTTAGGATAATCAGGGAATTCAGGGGCTTGAAATTCATAAGCATGCCAACCGCCAGAAACAGGGTTGTCGGTTTTAGAGATATAAACGCACAAGCTACGGCCAGTTTGATTACTAAACTCGGTCATAACATAACGTTCAGCCGCTTCATCATAAAATACGATTGGGTCGCCCAATGAGTTTTTACACTTATTAACACCAAGGCTCGACATATTGGTAGGGCCAGAAACTTTAGTGCCAGTCGCCTTTTCATAAATAGAGAAAACCGCACCGCCGCTGCCGTTAATAGACTGAATGTAATGATTTTTACCTACAGTACCAGTAGGGTCTGCTGGATTCACACCCGTGTAACCAATGCCTTCTTGATTAACATTACCTGCTGCAACAGCATGATTGAACATACCTTCTGCCGCGCTTTGTTTTTCAAGCAAAGGGTCGACAGTGTTAGTCACAGGATTAATCGCCGAACGATTAAAAGTATTCAAAGCATTAGGATAAATACGACGAGGAACCGACTTAATCGGGTCGCCCGGCATCCACTGTACGGCTTGAGGTAAATCTCTAACGTCACCGCTAAAAGATTCAGCCTCTACGGTGGCCATTAGCTCGGCACCAACGTAGGTTTGAGTAGTTTGGTTGTCGTCAATGACTGGGGCATCATTTGCCGCTATTGCAGGCGCTGTAACAGTCATCGCAGCCAATATAGAGGTGGCTAATGTTGTTTTTATTATCTTCTTCATCTCCAAGCAAGGCTTGAGAACGTCTTTCGAAGTGAAAGATGATTTATTCACGGTTTAATTCCTTCAATTGTGGTTTTTAAATAAACGCACGCCAGTTGTTTTTGTCTTTTTTAAAGGCGCGCGCAGGCCTACCAATGCTCATGGCACTGTTTTCACAGTAGCCACAGGCATCAATTCTTTAGATTTTTTACAGGATGAAACTAATTAGATGGTCGTTATTTACCGACTTGCTTTGAACTTCGGCCCTTACCTTTGTCGTCTTGCTCGCGGATAGGGTCGCCGGGTTGCCAAGGTTTGGCTTTGGGTAGGTTACGAATATCACCATCAAACGAGCCGGGAATTGCAACATAACCACCATGAGGTTTGGTGATAACTTCCACACTGACCGAGCCATTAGGCGCACTCAGGCTCGCATTCGAATGCGCTTTATTAAGCGCAAAGCCCAATGAGTCATCGGTTTGAGTCAGGGGTATTTGGAATTCGCCAAGATTATGGGCAATAGTTTTGCCGTTAATCTCAACTTTTAAGTCAGCCTGTTGGGCGATAGTCGCCTTGATATTGCCGTGTTTGGTTTGCACCTTTTGGTTGTTTTTCCAAATGATGTTGTACATATCCAACGTGATGTTACCAGTGTCTGAAAAGGCATTGAGTTCGCCCACTGAGCCCAGCGTGATTTTACCGCTTTGAGTTTTAGCACTCAGCGATGAAAAGTGTTTCTTCGCACCTATATCGCCGTAACTGGTTTGCATCTCAACCGACACATACTCGGGCACCACAATCGAAATATCAGTGCGGCCAATCAAGTAACCTGCTTGGTCTTTTTGACCATTGGGATAGTTAACATTAATCACCGTCACCCCGCCTTCCTCGCTAATATCAAACGAAGGTATCGCCGGTTTAGGCCCTATTTTTTGAATAGTTGCTGAAATGCCAATTTGCGCTTCACTACGAAGACGCGAGCTGATATTGCCGTAAAAGTTGGTGATCACCACCCGCTTGGTTTTGGGTACCTTGCCAATCCAGGTATAGTTCTCTACCACTACGTCCTCCACACCGAAACGTTTATCTATTTGCGGTTTAGTTTGTACTGTTGGTGCCTGTTCTGCGCAGGCACTTAGGCCAAAACTGACCAATAACGTCAGCAAACTTAAGCGACAACTCATAAATATGCGATTTTTCATGACTCAACCTTTTCATTATTATTTATTATCCGTGACAAGCATTATCGAGACAACCGGTTCGATTTGCCCAGATGGCTAACACGTGCTTTAAAACTAATCAGTTATGTTAATGCGATGCAACGTTTTTGCAGTATCAAAATGTACAGCCATGTATCGCCTGACCTACAATTACTGGTCAACTAATGGTAAACCTCAGCAATTTAGGACTACGTACGATCGCTACAGTTCGATACAACGACCACACTTTTATTAACATACTTATCAATAAAAACTGACACTTACGAAACATTGCGAACTCTAAGCTTTAGCCATCAAAAACCCCAAATGCAACTGATTAGACAATTGAGGGGTGATCTTAAGTAATGGCGATTAAATGTTAATAAATTGTTATTTTATATTGATGGGTAGGTATGCAAATAAACATTGGATATTGTCTTACGTGCATTGGAGTCGACGCTAAATCTTGTAAAAGCGTGCACCATTTACATTTGCCTATATATAAATAGACTTGGCACCACTGATTAATCCAGTGGTCAATTTCACCAAATAACAAGCATAAAAACCACAAAGTTGACCATCGAACCATATTTAAGAAATAACGATAATCATAACTCATTGTTTTACAACAAATAAAAAGTTGGTTCATCATTTGCTATAACATATCCCAGAAACTAGGTAAGCGTACTTGCTACGCAATCGATGACTTAACTTGTTATTGTCCTACAACTCACATCCATGTGAGGTTGCAGGAAACCGCTACGTTCAAACAAGTGGAACTTCGCTCACTTTTCAACAAGTTGAAAAGGCGATACATCCATGTACCGCGTAGTCAATACCCACAACCCCTTAGGGGTGGGCACTTAACTTAAATTGGAATAGCTAAATGAACTCAATTAAAACCACTAAAATCATCCCAGCCGCCCTTTTAATGACCACCGTAGCCTTAAGTGGCTCTGCTTTAGCCCACGACAACGAATCTAACTACGCATACGATAGCAACAAAAACTTCTCCGCCAGCATGAGCAACAACGATTGCAGCATCGATTTGCACAACGGCGTTACCGTTACCCCAAAATTTGTTAAAGTCTTTGACAGACACGATACCTTATTCCAAATCGAAAAAAATGGCGCGATGAGCGTTGATGGCAAATCAGTAGATTTGACAGCCAGCCAACAAAAAATCGCCGCAGATTATGCCAATGGTTTGCGTGATGTAGTGCCACAAGCAGTAGACATTGCAGTAAATGCCATGGAAATTGCCACTGTTGGTGTTAACACAGCCTTTACCGCCTTATTTGGTGAAAACAGCGACATCGAATACAAAGTTAACCAAATCATCGAAAAAACCAAAGACGAAATCAACGAAAACATCAACCACTCGGGCGACGAATACACCATTGGTCCAAACAGCTTCGACAACCTTGAAGATGCCTTTGACGAAGATTTTGAAAAAGAAATCGAAAAAGTCGCCATGAGTTCAATGGGTTCAATTTTCTCATTACTGGGCGATGCCATGAGCAGCGGCGAAGGCGACTTTGAACAGCGTATGGAAGCCTTCGGTGAGAAGATGGAGAAAATGGGTGAAAAACTAGAAACCACCATGGAAGCCCATGGCGAAAAACTCGAAGAACAGGCCGAAGCTTTGTGTATGCAGTTAAAAGAAGTTGACGAGTTAGAGACCCAGTTGCAACAGCAAGTGCCACAATTTGCCAAATACGAATTGCTAGACATGGAAGAAAAACGCAGCCGTCGCAACCGTCATCATGACGAAGACAGTTCAGAAGACTAAGTCTTAATAGACCCACGCTTACAAAGGCAGCCACTGGCTGCCTTTTTGCTGTCTTTTTGCCACTAATAAGGTTTTACATTCCCCCTAACCCCCAGTAAGCTAGCGTCTAACGTTAATCACAGGTGTATTCAACAAACCCAATCCATGAGTCCAGAACGCTTTAAACGCATCACCGATATGCTAAAACTCCGTCAAACCGATTTATCCATCTGTCTTGAAGGGATACACAAACCCCATAATCTTGCTGCAATAGTACGCACCGCTGATGCCGTAGGTGTCCACGAAGTGCACGGCGTTTGGCATAACGATGAGCCTCGCATGGCCCGTGGAACAGCTGCGGGTTCTCACGGATGGGTTGGCGTAAATCGACACGCAAACATCACCGATGCCGCAAAGGCAATGCGTGCAGGTGGCATGCAAATTGTCGCCACCAACTTGTCTGACTGCGCAGTAGATTACCGCGAAATGGATTACACCAAACCCACCGCCTTTTTGCTGGGTGAAGAAAAAGACGGCATTTCGCAAACCGCCTTAGACCTTGCCGACCACCACGTGATGATCCCCATGATTGGCATGGTTCAATCGCTCAACGTTTCAGTAGCCGGTGCTTTACTGTTATACGAAGCCTTTCGCCAACGTGAAGCGGCGAACATGTATGATGGCCCGTGCGACATTAGCAAAATAGAGCGCGACAAAATTTACTTTGAAGGTGGCCACCCAATAATGGCCAAAGCCTGTAAACAAAAAGGCCTACCTTACCCACAAATCGATGAGGTTGGCGATATTGTGGCAAGCAAAGACTGGTGGCGTAAAATGCAAATGAACAAAAACGCTTGGCAGCATCTGGACGATTAATTGATGGCGCAACTAAAACAACAAAAGCAACAAAAAGCACAGTCAACTTCTCTAGCCAGCATTCCCGTCTCAGTACTCAAAGGTGTTGGTGCCAAAATGGTCGAGCGGCTGGCCAAAATCGGCATCAATAACATGCAAGATTTGCTGTTTCACTTGCCTGCCCGTTACGAAGACCGCACCCGAATTTACCCTATCATCAGCCTAATGCCGTCTTTACATGTAACGGTGATGGGCGAAATAGAAAACACCAATATTGTGCTCGGCAGACGCCGAATGATGCTCTGCACCATTTATGACGGCACGGCTCGTATGACGCTGCGGTTTTTCAGCTTTTCAGCATCACAAAAAAACAACCTAGCACCGGGCAAAACCATCAAGTGTTTTGGCGAAATTCGTCGTGGTCAACAAGGTTACGAAATTGTTCACCCCGAATATAAACTGCTCGATGACTTGGCCGACGAACCTTATGTCGCTGAGACTCTAACCCCGGTTTACCCCACCACCGAGGGGTTAAAACAGCTGTCATTGCGTGCGCTAAGTGAGCAAGCGCTGGGTTATCTCGACAAAGGCATGTTGACCGAATTATTACCCGATGGCCTATATCCCAATCAATACAGCCTTAAAGACGCAATACGTTTTGTACATCGTCCACCGCCAGATGGCCAAACAGACTTAATAGAAGAAGGCAAACATCCGGCGCAACAGCGCTTAATAATCGAAGAATTGCTTGCCCACAATCTTAGCTTATTAAAATTACGCCAAAGCAGCACCCAGCACAAAGCGGTCACCTTTAATATCAACGTCGAAATAGAACAGAAGTTTCTATCGGCCTTGCCCTTTTCGCCAACCAATGCACAAGCTCGGGTATTGCAAGAGGTGCGTTTTGACATGACCCGACCAACGCCTATGATGCGTTTGGTGCAAGGTGATGTGGGCTCTGGCAAAACGCTAGTTGCCGCCCTTTGTGCGCTAACGGCTATTTCAGCTGGGTATCAGGTGGCCTTAATGGCCCCCACCGAATTACTCGCCGAACAACATGCCACCAGTTTTAACCAGTGGTTCGAACCTTTGGGCATAGGCGTGGCATGGCTTGCAGGCAAAACCAAAGGCAAGGCGCGTAAAGCCGCGTTAGAAGTGATTCAAAGCGGCGAAGCCCAAATGGTTGTTGGCACCCATGCAATATTTCAAGAGTCGGTGGTATTTAACAAACTGGCGTTAATCATCATTGACGAACAACACCGCTTTGGCGTTCATCAGCGTTTAGAATTACGCGAAAAAGGCATTTTCGACGACAATCACCCTCATCAACTGGTGATGACAGCCACACCAATTCCACGAACATTAGCAATGACCGCCTATGCCGATTTAGATGTGTCAGTCATAGATGAGCTACCACCTGGCCGAACGCCAATTCAGACAGTCGCCCTACCCGACACCCGGCGCGACCAAATTGTCGAGCGAGTTCGCCAAAGCTGCCAAAACGAAGGTCGTCAAGCCTATTGGGTGTGCACCTTAATTGAAGAGTCAGAGGTGTTAGAGTGTCAGGCCGCAGAAGATACCGAACAAGAATTAAAAGAATTATTGCCCGAATTAAACATCGGTTTGGTGCATGGCCGAATGAAAGCCAAAGAAAAACAAGCGATCATGGCGTCTTTTAAAGCAGGCGAGTTGCATTTATTGGTGGCCACAACGGTGATAGAAGTTGGCGTAGATGTGCCCAATGCCAGTTTGATGATCATCGAAAACCCCGAACGACTAGGTTTGGCTCAACTACATCAATTGCGCGGTCGTGTAGGCCGAGGTTCAGTCGCTTCACATTGTGTGTTGCTCTATCACGCTCCGCTGTCTAAAACCGGCAAAAAGCGATTGGGCGTGCTGCGCGAATCAAACGATGGTTTTGTCATTGCTCAAAAAGATTTAGAAATTCGCGGCCCCGGTGAAGTGCTAGGCACCAAACAAACCGGTTTGGCCGATTTAAAAATTGCCGACCTGGTCAGAGACGGTTATTTAATACCGCAAGTGCAG
>CALKGI010000193.1 GCA_938085045.1 uncultured Alteromonadaceae bacterium | reverse complement strand
ACTGATATTTACGCATCTGCTGTAGACTATAATTCAAACAGTAAAACCAGCCGTGATTTTTTCGCCAAGGTGGAGAATAAACTACACTTTGCCATTCACGGATATACGCAGGCGAATTAATAATAGAACGGGCAGACAGCGGAAAAACCAATATGGGTTTAACCAGTTGGATGAAGGCACCTGAGGGTAAAATTTTTAAAACCGATGTCAGTATTGCTAAGAATTATTTAGACAAAGAAGAGCTAGGTGAATTAGGTTTGATTGTAATTACCTATTTGGATTTGGCAGAGTCACGAGCAAAACGCAACATACCAATGACAATGGAAGACTGGGCAAAGCGTCTGGATATGTTTTTGGAGTTTGACGAACGTGAAATATTAAATGACAGTGGTAAAATAACGACAAAAATAGCCAAAGATCATGCCGAAAGTGAATTTGAAAAATATCGCATTGTACAAGATTGTCTTTTCTCATCTGATTTTGATAAATTATTAGCACAGAAAAAGTAGTTTATTTATCATCTGCCAGTCTAATTAAAGTCCATCGGCTAGTTTATCGAAAAAAGAATCAGCATCTTATCGACAAACGGCTGTGGGTATAAAATGCCGCGAAATATCAATATAACTCTTCTTACAAAATGACTAAAAAAGCTCTAGGGCCTGGTTTTTTGAAGTAAGTAAAGGGGTCAGGCTACTTGTTTTATATTACTATTTTTAAATAGACTTTTTGTTTACTAAGTCCATCGACATTTGGCAGCAAGTGAATTGATTCGACAGGTAAAAATCAAATTTAACTAAAGTATTATAAAACAAGCGAATTGACCCCTTTTACTTTTTACGATAAAGGGGTCAGGTAGTTTGTTTTATATTACTATTTTCGAATAGACTTTTTTGTTTACTAAGTCCATCGACATTTAGCAGCAAGTGAATTGATTCGACAGGAAAAAATTAAATTTAACGAAAGCATTATAAAACAAGCGAATTGACCCTTTTACCTTTCGCAAGATTGTGTCGATTCAGCTATAGAGAATAGCTGCGTATCACAAGCGTCAATGTTGTTATGGTACTAAAATCGAGAGTGACAATGAAGTATGTACTAATTATTCTGTTTTTTTTGAGCAACATCGCAATGGCCAGTGATTCTCATCAAAGGCTTGCTGTTGAATATATTGAACTTATTCAACTAAAAGAAGATTTTAAGGGCGGTGATTTGGAACCGATAAGTACTCAAAAGAGCTTTGAAACTTTTACTGTCGCAATAGATTGGAGCAAAGTTCAAACAAAAACTGTTGTTGCAGTTATGGACTTGTATAGCGAAGCTGAATTAAAAACTGTTAATCAAATGCTTAAAACTGCTGCAGGGCGACTCTATATCAAAAAGCAACGAATGCTCCAAGAGCGTGTTAATGAGATTGGTTTAGCGTTGCTTCTTGAACCCGAATAACATTGAGCTAAAAGTTGGTTCGTCGATTGCTTCGTCGATTGCTGTGATGGGAATTCGTTTTCAGTACTTTGCTTGTTAAGTGATGGAGAAAATACTACACAATAGCAGTCTGACCTTTGGTGTTATAAACCACCTCACCCCTCGACCTAACCCAAAACTTCACCGCAGCAAATCCAAGAATACCAGCCACAATCAGCAATCCAACCTCAGTAGCAATTATCGACGTTACGCCTTGATGCCACAAATTAACGATGGTTTGGCTGAACATCAACCAGTCGACTATTACAACCGCAACTGCAACTAGCGCGCAAACTCCCATTAAAACACTTAAGCAGCGGGTTTTGTTTTTGTCGAAAAACAGATAAATACTGGTGACACATAAGGTTGCTACGAAGCTGTAGACCAGTAATGACGAACGAGTGGCCAACTCTACAGGCAGTGCGCGTTCAAACATGAATGCAACCGCAGTTGCCAGCACTACGCCTGCACTGCCAAGAAGGGCCATGTTGGTTACCAACGCTACGGTTTTTGGCGATGAATTTCTTTGTCTGGCTTTTTTGTCAATCCACAATAAATTGCCGGTGACAATCAGCACGCATACCCCAATACCCAGCAGAAAATACACCAGCCTTAAGTCGGTGCCAGCGTAATTACCAAAATGGAGTTTGGCCGCTACTGCCATGCCTCGGCTAACAGCATTGCGAGTTTCTTCATCTTTTTTTAAGACGACTTGGTTGTTTTCAAGTGCGTAGGCCAGTTCATAACGTTGGGCAAAACCGGTTTTTTGTTCGCCGCGAAAATGCACCACTGCGCCTTGGTCACCGTAATTGTATAAGCGGATAGAGGTGGGCGCTTGCTGATACTTTGCCACTGTTTGTTCAAGTAACTGGTCTATATCGGTTATCTGCTGGGGTTTACCTTGCCATTGGGCATCAATCGAAAAACCACCAAAATCGTGCCTTAGCGCCTGTCTATCGCCTTTATAAAGCACGGTGACAAACGCTAATTGGTAAATGAGCAGCAAGTTAAATAGCAAGCCGGTAACGGCGTACATTAGGGTAAACGGCAGCGTCATTACGCCTACTACAGTGTGCATGTCTAATAACTTTGTGCGCTTTTGTTTTTCTGGCTGGTAACGAAAAAATCGGCTGATGAGGTGCCGAGCATGGACCAATATGCCCGATACCAGCATGAAAAAGAAAAACAAAGTGATGACACCAATCAGGTCATAACCAATAGCAACATTGAGCTCGTAATGCAGGCGATAGATAAAAGTGCTTAGAAAAAACGAGCCGTTGTCATCGACTATAACCCCTGTTGCTGGGTCGATGATTATCTTGGTAAATGAGGGTTTTTCTTGTGTGCTTGCATCTAAAAACCGTGCCCGCAACTGGTAGTAGGGCATATGTTTGCTTGGCATAACCAGTGTTATGCGGCCTTTGGGATCAAACGGTTTGGCTTGCATAACGGCGCTAAAAACTTGGCTGACTGGCAGAGGTTTGCCTTCGCTAAGTGAATAGTGAGGCTGAAAAGCCCATTGGTGAATCTCGTCTTTGAATAGCGTCACTGAGCCTGCAAAGAAGATGATAAACAATATTGTTGATGCCACTAACCCCAGCCAGCTGTGGGCGTGGGTTAGTCGTCTTAAAAACTGCTGTACTGTTACCTTATTTGGAGCATTTGATTTAGCTGGCCAAGGCGTATTACACGTATAAAACCAAACCATTACCGCCACCCACACCATAAATCCGGCGAGTAAACTGGTCATCAAATTGCTGCCTGTGGAAAAGGGCAACAGCAAGTTAAGACTTACCGCAACACCGGCCGATAACAACGCGCCACCAAAAACAGCGGCGAGTGTTCTAAACCACATTTGGGGCGCCCAGTTGAACTATGCCCATACAAGCTAGGGCGCCAGTGAAAGCAAAGGGGACTATGCGCATTTTCAGATGTGCGTGACAAAACACAATCGCTATCCACATAAACATCATGTTGGCCAGCACCGTCAAAACTGAGGCAACCGACTGATAATGTTGTTGGGTTAACAATACGCAACACAACAGTGAAAAAGCAAACAGCGGCCAAGCCACCCGAGCCTTTAAAGGCTTTTTAAGAAACTTTTGATGCGACGAAGATAAGAAGCTGATTAAGCAACCTGACCATAAAATTACCATAGCACTAAACATAAATACGAATCATTGTTATTTGCATGTAGGGCGATTCTAGAGCAATTTCAACTGATTTTATAGTGTTACCGTTAAAAATTTATTTGTTGATTTGCTACTTGTACTTGGTTGGTTAACCCGTTAGTCTATAAATGCAAATGCGAACCATTATCATTTGCATCGAGAGGATTACCGTACTATCACCATAATTTAAGAGTAAAGAATATGACTACCCCTGTAACGATATTTAAACATTCGGTATTGATATCGGCAGTATCGCTAGCGACTTCGTCGTTTGCCAATGAGACACCAGCCGTCCCAACACAAAAAGATGAACCGCCTGAAGTCATCACAGTAAAAGGCCGTGCCGCACAATTTTACTTTGTCGACGAGTCAACAATGGCGACTAAAACCGCCACCGCTTATATGGACCTGCCCCAATCAATGCAGGTTTTAAGCAATGAATTGATTCGAGACCAAGCCGCGCGGCAAACTTCTGATTTATATCGTTCTATCTCTGGCATCACTCAATTTAGTTATTCTGGGGTGACCGCACGAGGGTTTCGTCAAGATCAGGTGCGTTACGATGGTGTGCAGGGCGACCCGTACTCAGGCTTTTCAATTCCGCAATTGTTTAACATCGAACAAGTCGCGGTATTAAAAGGCCCAACGGGCATGCTGTATGGTGGAGGTCAGCCCGGTGGATTACTCAATTATGTGACTAAAAAGCCAAAATTCGCCAAACAAACTGAATTGGCATTAATGGGTGGTAGCGACAGTTTATTTGGTGCTTATGGACAAACCACTGGGCCTATCAGTGAAGATTCAAACGTGGCTTATCGGCTTGGCAGTTTTTATCAAAGCAAAAAGGGTTTTAGAAATAACACCGACGAAAAAAATGTGTTGTTGTCGGGCGGATTGACTTGGTTGGTTAACGACAATTTCGATTTAACCTTGCAATACGATTATATCGACCAAGATCTTGGCGGCCATCGCCTGCGAGGTGTGCCGGTAGATGATGAAGGAAACTTTCTTACTGACATCAGTTATAGCGCCAACGAAAAAACGGATTTTCAGCGTTTAGAAGCCGATATTTTGCAGTTATCTGCTCGCAGTCAATTGAGCGATAACCTGACCAACAACACTGTTATCAGGGTGTTAGAAAACGAGCGCTCACAGAATTATCACGAAAACCGTGGTTTGAATGATGATGGTGTGAGCATGATACGTGAGTTTCGAGACCAAATACGAACCAACAAAGAGTTAAGCCTGACCACCGATTTTGTTTATCAATTAACAATCGGTAGTGTTGAGCATCAATTACTCTTTGGTGGCGATTATTTTGATGCAGACACGCATTTCGCTTCTAAGCTCGGTCGAGGTGCGCCATCGCAAATACCTGATTTAAATGTTCTTAACCCGGTATATGGCGCAAATTCTGCTGATTATTTGTTGCTTGAAAGGCCAGATGTCGATACCACTAGTCAGCGTACGGGTTTGTATGTTCAAGACCAATTTCGCTTGAACGACCAATGGCTCGGCATAGCTGGGGTGCGTTACGATAAGTTTGAAGACAAATCGGTGATTGAAGAGTTTAATTTGTCTGATAGTAGTTTGAGTCCTCGTGTTGGCGCGGTTTATCAACCGATTGATAATATGGCAATATTTGCCAATATCACCCAAGGCTTTCAACCGCAAAGTCTGTTTGACCAAATGGAAGACGCCCAGGATGCAGACAAGGTCGGCAAATTAACACCAGAATCGAGCATGCAGCACGAAATTGGCCTGAAAAACGAGTGGTTAAACGGTAGCTTATTGACCACAGTGACGGCATATCGAATCAAAAAAGATGACGTTGTAGTATTTAACCCGCTCGATACTGGTGCCAATGATGGCCAAGCTGCGTTGTTGCAAGTGGGCGAGGTGACCAGTGAAGGCGTCGAAATCGACATTATTGGCGATTTATCTGAAAATTGGACTGGCACCATAAACTACGCCTATAACAAAGCCAAGATCACCGGCGGTTTGCCCGACGCGGTAGCCAATTCGATTGGTACTGAGTTTGTTAATGCACCAGATCATACTTTGGGTATTTGGACGCGTTGGAACATACCAGCCCTTGATTCATCGTTTGCCATTGGCGCCGATTATGTTAGCGAACGCTTGAGTCTTAGCGGTCAAAAAGTTAAATCTTATGCGGTTTGGGATGCCAGTTGGAGCACTCACTTTAATGGTTTTGAGGTGCAGTTGAACTTAAAAAATCTGTTTGACAAAACCTACGCCACCAGTGGATTTAACCAACGAAATGGGCACTTTCCGGGTGAGCCTCGCAGTATTTTGATGCAACTGAGTTATGCCATGTAACACAACACAGAGCCATAAATCGCAAAAGTTATACTCTATCTGTATTCACACCTATGCTGGTTATATTTGATTTTTAATAATCAGCAAAGGTGATTTTAATGAAGCGTAATCGGCTATTAAAAAACAGCATTTGTTTGCTAGCGCCTGTTTTGTTGTTACAGGTAAGCTTTGTACAGGCTAAAACAACCGGATTGGTGAGTGCTTTTGTTACTGAGTATCGAGCGTCAATTGATAAACTGAACATCCCCGCGTTAACCCTATCATATGTCACCAACCTTAATAACCTCGGCAGTATTTCTAACCTTGAGCGGCAACAGGCTATTTTTGCTGACTATAAGCAGCGGATAGGGTCGCTTAATCAGTCAACATTGAATACCTGCCAGCAGATTGAAATGGCCTCTATCACCAACGAAATAACTTTGGGCGAACAGCGAGCCAAACTGGGTCTTGATTTGCTCAAGGGCAATAAAGGTGAAATATCCAAAGGTGGCCTTTACACGGTTAAATCTGGTAAGCAATGGTATTTGTATTTTCTAAAAGCGTGGCTGGGGGCTGATGTTGCACCAGATGCTTTGTTTGGTTTTGGCGAAGCACAATTATTGAAGGCGGTGGCTGATTATCGGCGTGTTCAGGCTAAAATGGGCTTTGCCGGTAACGACAAGGGTTTGCAAAAACATTTGGCTGGTAGCCAGTATCATTGGAGCGACCATAAGGCGGTTTTAAACCGTTACAAACGTAAACAACAGTTGGTAGCGGCCAAAATGGGTGATTTGTTTTATGACTATAAAATAGAACCCACTCGTATCAAAAAGTCTGAACAAGGCAATAGCGTGCCAGTGCCGGGTTGGTTTGAACGGCCAAACAAGTTTGTTTATAACGTGTTTGGCAGCAATTACGATATTCGGCAAATGGATTGGTTGTTTATCCACGAAGCCACGCCCGGGCATCATTTTCATGTGGCAGCCAGAGAAAAACAGGCTAAATGCGCCCGTCCAAATTCTGGCCCACCAGTATTCTCTGAAGGGTGGGCGGCCTATGTAGAAACCATGGGACAGTCGTTGGGGTTATATCAAACTCCCGCAGAACAATTGGGGGCAATCGAGTGGAATATGATTCGTTCTGCTCGGGTTGCATTAGATGTAGGCATTAACTACTACGGTTGGTCGAACGACAAAGCACTGGTTTACTGGCAAAAAAATGTGGTGGGTCAGCAAGACAAAGCCCTGCGCGAAATTAACCGGATGCGTAATTGGCCAGTGCAGGTGATCACCTATAAATATGGTGCAGATGTGTTTGAACGGATGAAAGAGCACTATTTACAGGCGCAAGGAAAAGGCGCTGATGTGCGTAAATATCACGATATTGCGATGTCTTATGGGTTAATGCCAATGGGGGCTTTTGAACAATTAATTAAGGGTTTTTAATATTCGTCTAAAATAAAATGGAATAAAACCAAACCTGCTTCGTTGTAACTAATAACAACGCGACTTTTTGCAAAAAACAAAAAACAAAAAACACAAAACAAGGGGGCTCTCAATTGCATAATGTGATCAAACAAATGAGCAAAAGTGCGTACAACCTTGCTCAGCAAATTCTTAAACATCAAGATGATGCGGCCGATGTGTTGCAAGATGCGGTGCACGTGGCGTTAAGTCACGACGCTGTGCCAGACCATCAAGGCAACGATTTTAAACCTTGGTTTTTTAGAGTTGTGCGCAACAAGGCCATCGACAGGTTTCGTCAGCGTAAAGTTCATGCTGGTGATGAGTTAGATACTGTTGATGTTGAAATGGCTGAATCAGACACTGCCAACAATGAGCCATCAAAGCAGCTGGAGCAAGCGCAGCAGGCACAAGCTTTAAGGGCTGCGATTGAAACGTTGAGCTTTGAACATCGCGAAATCATCTTGCTGCGAGACTTCCATGGCATGTCGTACGATGACATTGCCAAGGTGATTGGGGTGGCAAAAGGTTCTGTGATGTCGCGATTGCACCGGGCTAGATTGGCGCTGAAAAAGGCGTTTGAGCATCGCTATTAATATTGGTTATTAGGAGACTTTACATGAATAAATGTGAACAGGTTGCAGATCAGATATCCGGCTACATCGACCACGAACTCACTCAGCAACAGCAGCAACAAGTTGAGCTTCATCTTGATAGCTGCGATGAATGCCGAAAATTGACCGACCAATTGACTCAAATGCAAAAGACGGTTGGTCAATTTAAATACCCCGAGCCTAGCGAAGCACAGCTCGACAGGATAATGTCAGACCCACTAGCACAACAAGCCCGCCATGGTGGTTGGCTGTTATTAATTGGAGGCGCGGTAATTGTTTTAGGCATTTTGTTCGAAATTTTTGTCGAACCCGAAACGCCATTGCATATAAAGTTATTGCTCGGTAGTGTCATTGGCGGCGGTGGTTTGTTGTTTGGGTCGGTATTACGACAACGATTAATCGCCAGAAAAACCGATAAATATAAGAACGTTAAATTATGAGGGCCAGAATATGAGAATTATTGTTGTTACAACTGAGCAAATTCACGGCAAAAAAATCAAACAAACCTTGGGTATGGCACGAGGCAACGCGGTTAGGGCTCGAAATATTGGCCGCGATATTTTGGCTGTTTTTCGTAATATCGCCGGTGGTGAGATTCACGAATACACCAAGTTACTGGCTGAAGCAAGAGAGCAGGCACTCGACAGAATGACTGAAGAAGCACGAGGTTTGGGGGCAAATGCTGTGGTAAATGTGCGCTTTGCCACCTCAATGGTTTCTCAAGGTACAGCTGAGTTATTGGCCTATGGGACTGCGGTCATTGTCGAAGATGATGAACAATCATAAAAAGTTCCCGTGAAAATGAATTAATTTATTGTTAAATATTTGCAAAATGTTTCTGGATGTATAGACCCAAGTGTCAGTTAACTGGTCTGATATCATTTGTGCTTATCAAAGCAGGCCTTGGTATTTAAGGGGGTCAGAGGTGTTGTCAGGAGGATTATTGGTCAATAGTGTGTTGCTGTTCAAATGTATCTGACACACTTTAATATACTCTTGGTTTGTATTGACTTGGTATTGCTGTATAACTATTGCCACTTTAATACACCCCTTATAGTCCAACCCGAGGTTGAAATGAAACGAGTATTACTACCTGTATTACTGACGCTCAACAGTGCTTCAGTTTTTGCCTACAGCAACTTGACCCAGCAACAGGCCGAGCAGCGTGCTGCCCAAATCGGTGAAGTCGATTACACTTTGTCGCTTAACTTGACCAAAAATGCCACTACGTTTACTGGTACTAATGTCACTGTGTTTGATTTGAAAGACAACCGCAAAGATGTGGTGTTTGACTTTGATGGCAAATTGGTCAGCTCAGTTATCATCAACGGCAAAAAGGTCTCAGATTTTAACTTTGATCAAGAAGACGAAAACATCATCTTACCGGGTAAATTGTTGAAAAAAGGTGAGAACACCGTTTCGATTTCATTTGAAGCTAATTTCACCCACGGCGGTGCGGGTTTACATCAATTTGCCGACCCAAAAGACGGCTCTGAATACTTCTACACTGATTTTGAAACCGCTGATGCACACCGTATGTTTCCGCATTTTGATCAGCCAAGTCTAAAAGCTACTTTTACGTTAGATGTTGAGGCTCCAATTGATTGGCGCCTGATCAGCAACATGCCAGTGGGCAAATCGAGTGAAAGCTCCGAGCGTAAGCACAACTACTTTCAAACCACGCAAAAAATGTCTTCTTATATTATGCATCTGTCAGCAGGGCCGTATGCAAAGTGGGAAGATAACAGTGGCAAATATCCAATGGCCATTTATGCACGTAAGTCATTGGCTGATTTTGTTGACCCAGAGCGTATGTTCGAAACCACCAAAAAAGGCTTGAAATTCTTCGAAGAATACTATGGTTTTGACTACCCGTTCACTAAATACGATCAAATCTATGTGCCTGAATTTAACGCAGGTGCCATGGAAAATGCCGGTGCTGTCACTTTCTCTGAAGGCATGGTGTTCCGCACGCCGCCAACACAAAACGCACTGCTGGGCCGTGATGTAACCATTTTGCACGAAATGGCACATATGTGGTTTGGTGACTTGGTGACCATGCAATGGTGGAATGACTTGTGGTTGAACGAAAGTTTTGCCGATTTCATGGGTTATCTTGGTCTTGAAGGGATTGGCACCGAGAATGCTTGGCAACGTGCATCACGCCGCAAAGGTTGGGCATATTACGAAGACCAGTTAGTGACAACTCACCCGATTTTGTCTGACATCCCAGATATTTTATCCGCTTCTGCTAACTTTGACGGTATCACTTACGCTAAAGGTTTGGCTGCATTAAGACAGTTGCAATACTTCATTGGTCCTGATGTATTTCGTGAAGGTATCCGCGATTATTTCCAAAAGCATGCCTTTAAAAATACCGAGTTGAGCGATTTCATTGGTGCTTTAGAAAAAGCGCACGGTAAAAAATTAACCCCTTGGGTTGATGCTTGGTTGGGCACTAAAGATGTTAACTCAATGAAGTTGGCGTATGACGTTAAAAACGGTCAGATTCAATCGGCAAAAGTGTATCAAACTGGCGGTCGTCATAACGCCACCATTCGTCCACACGCTAACTTGATTGGTTTGTATTACGTTGAAGATGGCAAGTTGGTGCTCAAAGACAAGGTTAAAGTCACCTTCGACAAAAAAGAAAATGATTTGGCTATGTTGAACGGCAAAAAAGCCCCTGCATTGATTTTGCCAAACGTTGATGATTACGATTACATTAAAATGCGTTTTGATGCTAAGTCTATGGATTTCTTGAAAGAGAATATGGCGTTGGTAACTGATTCTGCGACTAAAAGCATTATTTGGCGTACGCTGTGGGACATGGTGCGTGACCAAGAACTCAAAGCCAGCGATTACTTCGAAATGGCCATCAAACGTATTCCAGAAGAGCAGGATGTAAACGTATTACGTACGTTAATGTCTGGTGTTGGTCAGGTATCTGGTAGTTATACCGTAGATATGGCGACCAAAAACAAATACCGTAACCAGTTCCATACGGTTGCGCTAGAAAAAGTCAAATCAGTCGGTGCCGGTTCTGACTTGCAACGCACTTGGTATGGCGTATTAATTAATACGGCTAATAACGACAAACAGTATCAATATTTGGCTGATTTGTATGACGGTAAAGTGTCAATTGACGGTATTAAGGTGAATACTCAGCGTAAATGGAGCATTTTGAGTACTTTAGCTCAAGCCAATAAAAAGCAAGCGGTTGCCGAGCGCATCAATGCATTGGCAGAGGCGGATAAATCAGCCCGTAGTCAAAACATGTTGTTAAGAGTTGAAGCGTCTTATCCTGAAAAAGATGTGAAAGCCAAAATCTGGGATACTTTGACCCAAGAATCAAGCTACTCATTGCTTGAAAAGAAATTCATTAGTCGAGGCATGTACAGCAGTGATTATCCAGAGCTGGCCACACCTTATATCAGCAAATACTTTAAAGAAATCGAAGCCATTCATCAAAAAGGTGAAAAGTATGAGTATGCTTCTTACTTTATCCGAGCGATGTTCCCTAGCCTAGGCAGAGAAGACACCGTTGTTGCCGCAGAGCAATTCTTAGTTACCTCAGAAGTGCCTAAGACCTACAAAAAGTTGGTGATGAAATCTTTGGATGAATTGAAGCGAACGATTGAAGTTCGTAAGAAAAATATGTAACGGTTGATTTATTAACCCAATAAAAAAGGCGCTTTTAAGCGCCTTTTTTGATTTTAGATTAAACGGTTTAGTCACCCAATTTCTTCATTAAATCGGCATTAAACAGGGTTTGAAAACAATTGCCGATAACGTTGTTTTGACTGATCATTTCTTTAAGCACTACTTGAGGCCATTCAACCAATATTGATTGTTCTTGTGCTACCACAGTGCCAGAGCCTGGGTTGCCTGAGACATAACTCATTTCGCCAATAAATTGGCCATCTCTAATTTGAATATAATGATTGCTACCCACGTCTACTTTGACTATACCCTTGAAAATCAGTGATAAATAGGCAACTGATTCGCCCCGTTTAATCAACACTTCACCTGCATGTACATCACGCCATACCGCAATTTTCATTAACGCCATATAGTGTTCAGGGCTCAAGTCTGAAAAGACTTGTTGGTGTAGTAGTAGCTCGTTTTGACTGAAATGTAAGTAAGATTTCGCTTGATGCAAGCGCCACATTTTGTGGAAGTTGGCACCGATAAATACCACCGCAAAAACAAGGTAGTGCCACTGGATGGTATCGATGAAAAACAGATAATACAGTAGGGCAGCGACACTACCGGTAAGTGTGGCGAATCGCAGCCAATACACATTGGAGATCAAAGACGCCAAGGCAAATAAGACCAGCAAACCATTGGCTAATATGTCCATGTTGTTGAACATCAAAGTTCTCCCACCTCGCTTAGCAGCATTCGAAAAGTAACTTTAATATAAGCTAACGGTCTAAAAAATAAAGCTTTTAGTTTTTTTATTTTTGAGGGCTGGCTAGGGAGAACAAGAGCAAGAGCTTCACACGGAGGCACAGAGTTACGGAGATTCACGGAGGAAAGACTTAGAAAAACTGAAAAGGAAAAAGAGTAAAATGGATGGTTTGAAGAACATGTTTTTTGTTCTGTTCATAATTTCTTGCTTACTTTTCTTTATTTTTTTCCTCCGTGAACCTCGGCGTCTGTATGCCGCGGCAATTGCTCCTGCTTTGCCCTACCAAAATACATCCATTTATTAGTCCGTGTGAAGCTTTTAATCTCTTAACAGGGAAAGCCTCCAAGCGCTCATCACGGCTTTCGTTTTAGCAGCCAAGCTGTTAAAATCCCAGCAATTTTTAAGCAGTCGGACATGCAAAATTGACGGACACGGTAAAAGCACTATTTAAACAAATCAACCACTGCTGGGGTGCCCAGCGGGGCAGTTTTGTGCGTCGTTTAAACGGTTCGAAAAAAATCACTGATGAGACTAAACAGCAGGCGGTATTAGCCAAAATTGCTGATGATATGCAGCGCTCAAAGCTTAAAAGGCAAAAACGCATTGATGGCGTGCCTAAGATTAAATATCCCGAACAACTGCCTGTTAGTCAGAAAAAAGATGAAATAGCCAAAGCGATTCAAGAAAATCAAGTCGTTATCATCGCCGGTGAGACTGGGTCGGGCAAGACCACTCAAATCCCCAAAATCTGCCTTGAACTGGGCCTAGGTATCGACCGCTTTATTGGCCACACCCAACCCAGACGATTGGCTGCGCGAAGTGTTGCCACCCGTATTGCCGAAGAGCTCGACAGCCCGCTTGGTGAAGCGGTGGGTTTTAAAATTCGCTTTAGTGACAATGTTGGTGATAAATCTTACGTAAAATTAATGACAGACGGTATTTTGCTTGCCGAGGTTATTAACGACAGGCAACTGAGTCAGTACGACACCATCATTATTGATGAAGCTCACGAGCGCAGCTTGAACATCGACTTTTTGCTGGGTTACCTCAAGCAATTATTGCCAAAACGACCTGACCTAAAAGTTATCATTACCTCTGCAACCATCGATCCGGAGCGTTTTTCAAAGCATTTTAGCAATGCGCCGATTATCGAAGTTTCTGGCAGAACCTATCCGGTAGATGTGCTTTATCGGCCGGTTAACGATGAAGAGTCAAATGATAAAGATCAGATGCAAGCCATTTTTGAAGCGGTTGATGAGCTGGCCCGGTTGAGTAAAGGCAGTAGTCAGGGCGACATTCTGATTTTTATGAATGGCGAACGAGAGATTCGAGACACCGCCGATGCGCTAACAAAACGCAACCTTAGAAACACCACAGTGCTACCTTTATATGCACGGCTGTCTGCCGCTGAGCAAAACCTTGTATTCAAAAGTCATAGTGGACGGCGCATTGTTTTGGCCACCAACGTGGCTGAAACCTCGCTGACCATACCGGGCATTAAATACGTTATCGACCCGGGTACAGCTCGTATATCTCGTTATAGCTTTCGTACTAAGGTGCAACGACTGCCCATCGAGGCTGTGTCGCAAGCCAGTGCGAATCAGCGTAAAGGGCGTTGTGGTCGTGTGTCAGAAGGTGTTTGTATTCGTCTTTACAGCGAAGACGATTTTAATAACCGGCCGGAATTTACCGACCCAGAAATATTGCGAACCAATTTAGCCTCGGTTATTTTGCAAATGATGGCGTTGAAGCTGGGCAGTATCGAGCAGTTTCCTTTTGTCGAAGCACCAGACAGACGTAACATCAACGATGGTTTGCGCTTGCTTGAAGAAATAAGCGCGGTGCAAACCGGCAAAGGTAAAAAGGTCAGTTTAGACAAGCCGTTGCAGCTGACCGATATTGGCCGAAAAATCTCACGTTTGCCGATTGACCCACGTTTAGGTCGCATGGTGATACACGCCGCACAAACTGGTTGTTTGCACGAGGTTATGGTTGTTACGGCAGCGCTGAGTATTCAAGACCCGCGTGAACGCCCCACCGATGCCAAGCAAAAAGCCGATGAAGCCCACGCCCGGTTTATTGAAAAAGACAGTGACTTTTTAACCTTTGTACATATGTGGGATCACATTAAAAAACAACAGGCTGAACTGTCTAGCTCGCAATTTCGTAAGTCTTGTCGTAAAGACTTTTTGGCCTATATGCGAGTGCGTGAGTGGCAAGATATCTATGCCCAAATGAGCCAAGTGGTTAAAGAATTAGGTTTTACCATCAACAGTGAAACCCCTGATTTTGCAAGTGTTCATGTTGCAATGGCAACCGGGCTACTTAGTCACGTTGGGTTTAAAGACAAAAACAGCGAATATCTTGGCGCTCGCAACAGTAAGTTCTTTTTATTCCCAGCCTCTGCCTTATGCAAAAAACCACCTAAATGGTTGATGGCGGCAGAATTGGTTGAAACCAGCCGTTTGTTTGGTCGTATCGCCGCTAAAATTGAGCCTGAGTGGTTAGAACCCATCAGTCAGCACTTGGTGAATCGCAGTTACAGCGAGGCCCACTGGGAGAAAAAGCGCGGAAACGTGGTCGCTTATGAAAAGCAGACTTTGTACGGCCTGACGGTTGTGGCTAAGCGAGCAGTTAACTATCAACAGATTGAACCCCAAGAGTGCCGCGATATTTTTATTCGCGAGGCGTTGGTTAATCAACAAATGCAATCTAAAGAGGCATTTTTTAAGCATAACCTGAAGTTGGTGGATGATATTCAGGTGCTTGAAAACAAGTCTCGTCGGCGGGATATTTTGGTCGATGAAGAAGACATCTTTTTGCTTTATCAGCAAAGGGTACCCGAGAATATTTGCAATGCTGTCGACTTTAATAAGTGGTGGCGCAATAAAAAGAAAGGCACGCCTAATTTTTTGAGCTTTACCGCTGAAGATTTAATGCAACATGAAGCGCAAAGCATTAATGCCAATTTGTTTCCGGATACTTGGCAGCAAGATGATTTAATTTTACCGCTTGAATACCACTTTGAACCCGGTGGCGATGTTGACGGCGTGCAGGTGTTGGTGCCGTTGGCGCTACTCAATCAGGTCGATAACATTGGTTTTGATTGGCTAATACCCGGACTGCAACGCGATTTGGTAATAGCGTTGATTAAGTCTCTACCCAAGAGCTTGAGGCGAAATTTTGTTCCGGCGCCGCAATATGCTGACGCTGTGCTCGGCGCATTAGAAATGGGCCAAGGTTACTTTGTTGAACAAGTGGCCAAGCAATTGTTGAGCATGACAGGTGTAAGAGTCGAAGAAGAAGATTGGAACTTAGACGCTATACCCAAACACCTTAAATTTGGGTTTAAAGTGGTAGATGAGCGCAATAAAGTGGTCGCGCATGGCCTTGATATCGACACGCTTAAAGATGAGTTGCAAGGCAAGGTTAAAAAAACCTTGGTTGCGGTGGCCGAAAAAGGCATTGAGCAAGACAATATCGTCGACTGGGATTTTGGCGCATTACCCGAGGCATACACCAAAAAGAGCGGCCAATATGAGATTAAGGCGTATCCGGCGTTGGTTAGCAAAAGTGGCAGCGTGGCGATTGAACTGGTAGATAATGAAGAAGAAGCGTTACTTCGTTCTAAAGAGGGTATTCGTAAACTGATTTTGCTTAACGTGCCATCACCGCTCAGTTATGTGCAAAAGAACTTGCCTAACAAGGCGAAACTGGGTTTGTATTACAATCCGTTTGGTAAAATAGCCGACCTTATTAACGATTGTATTAATTGCGCAGTAGATAATTTATTGTCTGAAGTGCCGTTGGTGAGAGACCGCGATAACTACCTTGTACAACGCGATAGAGTGCGCGAAGGGTTAAACGACAAAGTTGTTGAAGTGGCGATTGTGGTTGAGCAAATTCTTGGGTTGGCCCATAAAGTTAATAAAAAGATGAAAGGCAAAGTCGACCTGCAATGGATTGCCGCTTTTGCCGACATTAAGGCACAACTGAGTGAATTGGTGTTTAAAGGATTTGTGACCAGTATTGGACAAGAAAAGCTGCCAGATTTGGTGCGTTACATGAAGGCGATAGAGCGGCGTTTTGAAAAGCTGGCGATAGACCCTAACCGTGACCGTTTGAATTCGCTGGAACTAGGGAAAGTCGAAAATGCGTTGAAGAAATTGAAAAAGGGCCGTTTAACACTGGCCCAGCAAAATGCAGTAGCGGATATCCGCTGGATGATTGAGGAGTTTAGGGTGTCGTTATTTGCTCAAAACCTTGGTACGCCATATCCGATTTCGGCTAAGCGGATTTATAATGCGATTAAAGACTTTGAGGCGAGTATTTAGTTTCCTACTGATATTGACGTCAAAAGGTTGGGCTTGCGGAATTTAAGAATATAGCGGTCGGTTTTGCGCCTAACCTTATTGTCAAAAACAGAAATATCATGCGTGTCGGTGCGGTTGCGCAAGCTGGTATCTTCGTCGACAAATTCAAATCCAAACTCAACTAACTCTTTAGTGACAATAGATGACGATAAACGATGCCATTTTGTTGCTGCTTCTACGCCGCTGCCTCTTGGGGCTGAGTGGTCGACAATGCCGAGAATACCACCGGGCTTAAGTGCGGCGAGTATTTGAGATATAAGGTTTTTACGGTTGTCGGCGGTGATCAGGTTTTTGGCGTTGGTGACGTACATATCGTGATAAATCAACACCATGAGCGCCATATCGAGCGATTTGGGTTCGAGTTTTATTTCTCTAGGGTGCGCATAGATTTTTTCGACATTAGGCAAACGACCATTTAGAAAGCGGTCGTTAATCGATTGGCCGACAAACTTGCGGTATCCATTGGAGTTGTGGGTAATAACAGTGCCTTTTTTACCCACGATGTAAGAGAGCATTTCGGTATAGTATCCGCCAGTGGCGTACACATCTAACACGGTCATACCGGGCCTTACATCGAAAAACTTCAGCACCGCTTCAGGTTTTCGATTGATATCGCGTTTTACATCAGCCTCAGGCCTGGCAGGGTTGTTGACTGCTTTGCTAATCACTACACTGGCAAAGGCGCTGCTGGTGAGTGTCGATAAACTGATTATTGTTAAAAAGAGGGATGTGGTTAATAGAGATTTGCTATTCATCGGGGGCCAGATTTAATGTTATACAATTGTTATAAAGCAATAGTAGCTGATCCGCCTGTTTATTTCAAAAATGGTTAACCGACTTGGGTAATTGTTTGGGCATTGGGCGGTTAAAATCGATAAAACTGGGCAGTTTGTTTTGAATAATTGTGGTTTTTCAGCTATCGTTTCATTCAAACAACAGTATAAACAACAGCAAGTAAGGTAGTTATGGAGTATTACTATGATAGGTCATGACGATAAACGTTCATTCTTACGCATGATGGTCAATGCCGACTTAGAACTGGAGCTAGATGATTCAGAAGCGGGTAGCCATATTGATGCAGTTTGCCGCGATTTGAGTTCAACTGGTATGTCTGCCGAGGTGCCAGAGCCGGTTGAAGTTGGTGCGATGTTAAAGGTTAAATTGGCCTCTAATAATCCCAGCGTCCCCCCACTTAGAGCCAGCGTTAAAGTGATGCGATGCTCACAAGAATTTGACGATACTTATTTGTTGGGCTTGGAATTTATTGAGCTTAACTGATTCGAAAGATGATTTACTAATATTACAAGAACCCGCCGCTGGCGGGTTTTTTTTACGGCCATAAAAGAAAAAGCTTCACACGGAGGCTCGGAGACGCGGAGGTTCACGGAGCAAGCAAAAGAATAGTCGTGAAAAGAAAATCAATCGAAGACACACTGCAAACGGCAAAGCAATAAAACTGTATTTCTTTTAATTTTTCCTCTGTGAACCTCCGTGTCTCCGCGCCTCCGTGTGAGATCTCTTGACCTTAAACACTCAAGACCAGATCAATAGACCTTACAAACCAACCCTTTCAAATAATACCCTTCAGGGTAAAAGCTGGCGATGGGGTGGTCGAGTGCTTGACCTAGGCGCTCGACAAAATACACATCTTTGTGCGCATCCAGCGCCGCATCGGCCACTACTTTATGAAATAACCCGGTTTCCATCAAACCCGAACACGAGAACGTCAACAAATATCCGCCGGGGTTCAAGACTTGCATGGCAATCATATTAATGTCTTTATATCCACGACATGCGCTGGTGAGGTTGGCTTTGCTGTCCACGAATTTTGGTGGGTCGAGCACAATTACGTCGAACTTTTTGCCTTCTTCACGGTACTGACGCAATAGTTTGAATACATCTTGTTGTTCAAAATCTACTTTACTTAAATCAAGTTGGTTCAACTCAATGTTTTGTTTGGCAAGCGCTAGGGCAGGGCCAGACACATCGACATTAGTGACTGATTTTGCATTACCGCGCAGGGCATACAGTGAAAAGGTGCCGGTATAACAAAAGCAGTTAAGCACCGATTTACCCTCGACGTATTTTTCAAGCGCAGCTCGGCTGTCGCGTTGGTCGAGGTAAAAACCTGTTTTGTGTCCTTGTTCGACGTCAACCAAAATCTTCAAACCGTTCTCATCAATAGTGGTGGCTGTTGAATCAAGTTTTCCGCTGAGCCAGCCTGTGGTCAATGTCAGGCCTTCTTTTTTGCGTACATCTACATCAGAGCGTTCATAGACACTGTGACCCGGGAATGAATTGAGTAAAGCTTCAACTACATTGCCTTTAAATCGCTCGGCGCCGGCACTTAAGAACTGGCATACCAGTATGTTGTCGTATTTGTCTATGGTGATCCCCGGCAGGCCGTCAGACTCACCTGCGGCTAAACGATAACCTGTGAGTGCTTGGCGAGCGACCATATCTTCGCGTACCATCTTTGCTCGGCTTATTTTGCGGTCAAAAAAAGCTTGGTCTATTTCTTCTTTTTGGTTGTATGTCCAAATGCGAATACGTATTTGTGATTCGGGAGAAAAAGAGCCCCGGGCTAACCATTTTCCATCGCTGGCGTAAACCTCAACTAAGTCGCCAAGACCCGGCGAACCTTTGATTTTTTTAATCCCTTTGGAATAAATCCACGGGTGTTTGCGCAGTATTGATTTTTCCCTTTTAGGGATGAGAGTCACAAGTGCAGCCATAGGATTAGGTCTCTAAAGAAGGTTAATGGAGGATTAATTTGAATTTGACCGCGATTTTAAGCTTTTGCGCTATAACAAGCAAAAGATAAAAGCCCTTCACGAATAGGAATATGCTTTGATTTTATATATCATACGCGCACGTAAAACCGTGCCGTATGAATGACAACCGTGAAGATTGAGAGTGCATGACGATTGAGATTAACAAAGTACCACCACAAAATGCCGTACAGTGGTTAAGCCGCGCCTGGATTTTGTTTAAAGAGCAACCCGGCTTGTGGATGCAAGTCGCATTTTTCATGTTTGCTGCAATGCTCAGTAGTGGCTTGCTGCGAGAAGTTGGGGTGTTATTGTTTGCACTGCTCCATCCTTTTTTAATGGCCGGGTTTTATCATATGGC
>CALKGI010000192.1 GCA_938085045.1 uncultured Alteromonadaceae bacterium | reverse complement strand
TTAAGCGCCTCAATAAAATCTTCGGCTACTTTCTCAAATTCGTGTAGCGATGGCGCTTGGCGTTGGTAAAAGAAAAAATCTTCCAAACGCACCAACAATACGTTCATAGCATTGTTTTTATTGTTCAATTCGGATGAGGGGTTTAGCAACTCTTGCATTACTTGCTGGTAAGGTGTCGTACAACTAACAATAGGCTGTTCGAAAAAATCAGCCCAGCTATTGATCACCTGTTCAACTGGTGTGGCGGTAAAACTCGATGTTATGACAATCGAACGATGAGAAGTCTCTTTATCTTCGGCGGTTTTGCTGGGGATGATAGCTTGATTAATGTCAGCAATTTTTATGTCGGGGTTGTCGACCATTTCTTTTAGAATAGATTGAAAAGCTTCGCCGGCTCGCGTCATATATTCAGGCTCAAAAATATCAACGTTGTAATCAAGCTGGGCTAAGGTTTCAGTTTCGCTCACCTGAACCGTAGTCATCCAAAAATCAATGTTAGTGGTACCTGGGCCACAGCGGATTTTTGGCATCTGTATGTTACAGCGCGTATCAAGGTAAAAGCTATAGGGCACATGACTGAAAAGTAGCTGTAAAACCGGTAGATTCGAACGCCCATGAAAGCGTTCGATAATTTCTGAAACTGACGAGAAAGGCACGTGACGATTTCTGATCGCATTGGTCATCTGACTTTTGACTTGTTCGGTCATACGGCTAAGGGAATGCCCGCCCTGAACATTAGCCCTTACCACACTAGGCGAAACCAAGAATCCCATCGCGGCTTTTTTGGCTGCACTACCCATTCGCCCCTCTACAGGAAAACCCACTAAGAACTTTTCGACTTGGGTCATTTGGTAAACTAACACCTCAAATGCGGCAAGTAGCATAATGGGCTGTTGGAGCTTTTTTTCTTTCATTTGCTGTAATACATTTTGGTCTATAGGGAAATAGACACTTCTGCAAATAAAAGACGGAGACGCAGGCCTAGGTAAGTTGCCAAGGTTTGGCAAAGGGTGAGTCGTAGCAACAATATCTGAAATTTTGGTCAACTTCTCATAACTGCAAGATTTGTTGTGAGCCTCTAACAATTTTGCGAATTCTGCACCATCATCAATCAAAGGTAACCGCAACGGACTGTCAGGGTTAAGGCTTAATTCATGGGCGTATTGCACTTCTTGAAAAAACAAAAAAACCGAACGAAAATCTGAAATAATGTGGTGAGCGACAAAAAACATTGCTTGAAAATCGGCTCTTATTTGCAATAACTTGACCCGCCACAGTGGCGCTTTTGTCAAATCAAACGGTGCTTCAAAAAAATCATAAAAATAAGGAGCAATCTGTTGCTCGAAAGATTCATCTGGGTTTATTTGAATTTTCTCAACGGTTAATGGAATGTCAACTGATGATTCGTAATTAGAGACGACTTCACCTCCTTTTTCTGAGAAATAGCAGCGTAATGAAGTATGTTTTTTGATGACTTGGTTGATGAGAGATTTGAGTTGGTTGACTTCAAAAGCGCCGTGAATTTCACATGCTGACCCGATATTCATTGAAGCGTTTGCACAGTCGCTGACAGATGATACATACCATAAACGTTCTTGGTCGGCAGATACGAATTGTTGATGCATAAGCTTCCTCACTTAAAATGGTACGTGTTGACTTTCCTTGTCATTTATCTGTCGCGGTAGGGTATTAAAGTAAATATAGAAATGGGGCGTTTAAAATGCAAATCCAAAACAAGTTAACAAACCGAGTGCGCTTTACTGGGCTATTTGTACAACCGTGGTTTCGTTTTTAAGGTATTTATTGTCATTGGTAAGCCAGCTTATATAGGCATCCATTGGCAAAGGTTTTGAGTAAAGATAACCTTGCCCAATTTCGCAGTTAAAAGAGCGCAAAACATTTTCAATTTCGACTGTTTCTATTCCTTCGGCCACAACAAAAATATCAAGGTTTTTGGCCATTTCAATGGTGGTTTTAGTGATTGCCAAGTCTCTATCACTTTCAATAATATTGAGCACAAAACTCTTGTCGACTTTAAGTTCGTGAAAGGGCAATTTACTTAAATACTCAAGCGAAGAATAACCAGTACCAAAATCATCAATTGCGACCTTAAGGTTCAGTTCATGCAGCTGGTTAATGGTATTTAGGGCGTGAACTGGGTCATCTGAGGTGGCCGATTCAGTCAACTCAAAAATGATGGTGGTAGGGTCTAGGGCCAAATCGGCAATCGATGTCATTATATGGGCGATAAGCCCGGGTTGGGTGAGATCTTTAGCCGACAAATTAATTGAAATGTTTTGCATAAAACCGGCTTCTAAAATTTGTGCGTGCTGCTCCAATGACTTGGTGATAACCCACTCAGTTAATTGATTGATTATGCCTGTTTTCTCAGCCAGAGCGACAAAAACCTCAGGCGAAATAAACCCCTTGGTTTCATGGTTCCAACGTAATAGTGCTTCGTTTCCACATAACGTCTGAGTGGCCAAGTTAATTTGCGGCTGATGGTACATTTCAAGCAAATCGTCATCAATGGCTTTTTGTAAGTCAGCGACCAGTTGCAGTTGTTCTTGTACATCAACATTATGATGATTGGTATAAAAAGCATACTTGGCATCTTCTTGTCTGGCGATGTCCAGCGAATGTAAGCCTTTTTGAATAACTAACTCAGCATTGATACCAAATTCAGGATAAGAGACAGAGCCGACTGAGCAACTAGTAGAGACGCTATACCCACCTACATTGATGGGCGTTGAGACGGCTTCTTGAATGGTTAAAATAATATAACTCAACTCTTCTTGTTCGTGGTTACCCAGTAGTAGTAAACCAAAGGTATCATCGTTGATTCTACTTAAGCGAATGTCGTTTTTTTGTCCTCGTTCGAATACGTACAAATTGTCCATCGCACTGAAGTAGTCGGCGACATTATCTACAATGGCAGTAACCAAATTGTTTGCAGCTATTAATCCTAAGGCTGGTTTAATTTCATTAAACCGTTCTGCTTGAAACAAAATCAGGGTAAAGGGTTGTTGTTTTTCCATTTGCTGGTTAGTGCATTCGGTCAGCAGGATTTGATTGGGTAAGCCGGTGACAGAGTCATGGGTGACATTGTACAGTTTCTCATTTTCATTAGCCCTGAAACGCTCAGCAAGTGCCAGTGAAATAATCGCTATTTCAAGTACCACACTAAATAGCAGCGCATTCTGACTAAAATAGCTATAAGGCACTATATCAAGTAATAATAGTTGGGCGATTGTTGTACCAGCAAATAACGGGATCCATGATAGCAAGTAATAAGTCGACCAATTGTTGCCATCAAACAGCTTGGGTATACATATTCGGCCGATAAGTAAAAAACTCAGCAGTTGGAACGGATAGAATATTTTGCCTGCAACATAAACTGGTAAGAACAACGACACCAGCCCCAAAATCCCTAACACCGCACAAAAATACAAGCTATATCGGTAAATCGCAGTTTTTTGCACGTCATAACGTAAAAAGTACAAAGCGAACAAGATGGCGAAAACCGAAATCGTATAATTGAACACTACCAGATTATTGCTGAGAAACTGTTGAATACTAAAGGGTAAAATATGAAAACCATAACCATAGACAATGCCCAGTTGGATTAGCATTGACAGAATATAACCGATATAAAACAAATAGATTTTGTCACGAATGCCAATATATAGCAGGGCATTGTAGGCGGTCATTAGTAAAATTATGCCAATAAAAGCACCCCAAGTAATAAAGGTTTGGTAAATTTGTGTTTGAAATGTTTTTTGATGATGCAACAGTAAAGGGACAGTGGTTGAACCGTCAGATTCAACCCTTAAATATATGTGGGTTAACTTGCGTGGCGGCAAATAAAGACTAAAGTGAGGCAGGCTGTTTTTAAGTTGAAACTGAGATTTGATAGAGTCACCCAACAATTCTGAACTCATGACTTTGTTGTCAACAACATTGAACAGTTCGAGTTGGTTTACCATCGGATTATCGATTTGTAAAATCAGATGACTTTCTTCTTTAGTGTCATTATTAAAGTCAAGGCGGTAAAAAGTCGAGGCACCAGATTTGGGAGAAAAACCAGTTTCGCTAACAGATGAAAAGGCATTTTCAGGTAATGCTAAAACCTGCTCTATGGTTAGTGAATTTTCATTAATGGTTTTATAGAGGATATATTCTTGTGTTTTGAAGGTTTGTAAGTTGAGACTTGACAGCTCTATGGGTTTTGCGCCTGCGGTCAAATGAAAGAACAGCGCAAATATCATTATTGCTATTTTTATCATCACGTTACCTGAGGTGGTTGAACATCCGTGTGTGTTGTACATAACATAAATTCAATCGTTTTAGCCTAGTTAAACGAAAGTATGGTTGTGGATTCAATTTTTGGCAACGTTGTTTTGACCACTTTTTGATAATCTAGCCATGGCATTTTTTAAACTTTTTACCCGACTGACAAGGGCACAGATCGTTTCGACCAAGACTAAGTGTCGGTTCTTCAATTATGGTTCCGTCAATGTAATGCCATTGCTTTGGTTCGTTGTTTAGCCCATTGGGATGTTCCCGAACAAAACGAGACTTTTCGTGTAAACAATGTAGTACATTCTTATCCAAATAATAAGCAGCAAACTCGACAAAACCTAGGTTAGGTTCTTTGTTTATACCGCCGTTAGTATCATCAGACCCACTAACTATTTCTAATCTGACAAAAGTGACGCTGTTAGCCCACTCGGTGATACTTGCTTTGGTTAACTGTTCGTTATCACTAGCGCCAGTTTTAACACTGTTTGCGTAAGTATCAAAAATATAATCAATTGCCTTGAGCGTATAAGCACAATACCTTGAGCGCATTAGTGTTTCAGGCGATTGGGCATTCTTTGCCCCATCGAGTAGCGGTTCGCAACAGTCTTTAAAAGCGCGCTTGGAACAACAAGGACATAACATGGTTGATTTTTAACCCCTTGATTATATTAAGCAGTCAAATGAATTGCTTAAAATTTTGTCCAAGTATAGCGGCTTTTTAATGTGTATGTCCGTTTTTTACTAGCGCTTTGTGGCGCTTGTTAAAAGCATAAAAGTGACATTGGGACTTCTCAGCTAACTGATTTATTTGGGCCATTTTGGTGCTATTAATGTTATTACACCAGGCAACAACAGCCGAGCATGTGGCGTGCGACAATGCGTTTTCTATGGTGGCCAATACGCTAATTATCTGCTTTTCGCGGACAACAAGTACTCGGTCCATGTCAACAGAACAGCAATCGAGTAGTGCTTTGTCAGGAATATTTTGAGGAGCTATCAATAGTGTCCAACGGTTGGATTGTTGATATAAACGTAAGATTTTGATCAGCTCAAATGATTCACTGAGTTCATCATCAGTTTTTACCATGTGAGAGAATTTCTGCGCTTGACTGGTAGAAGTGGGCTTTACCATGTCATCAATGCTCTTGCTAGCATTGGATGTGATTCTGATATTTTGTGATTGTCGAGTTAGCTGCTGATTCATTATATGCTCCGCGCCTGTTGTTTTATACAGTTAATGTATATACAGTAGTTTATACAGTATGAGGATGCAAGATCTATTTTTGCCTTTTTGGCCAAAAACCACAGAATTAATCGCCATTTTACGTTGTTTTCTTATACTACTAATCTTATGTCAAGCGTTGTGCAGAGCGTTTGCAACCAAAAGGAGAAAGAAAAACTATGAGTGAAAAGAACTTAGATAATGACAACTTAAGTGAAGATAAAAAGTGTCGTTGTGGATGGGTAGATTTGTCAAAACCTGACTATGTTGAATATCATGATAAAGAATGGGGCGTGCCGGTAAGGGATGATCAAAAGCAATTTGAGTTTTTAACACTTGAATCTGCTCAGGCTGGGTTAAGTTGGTACACCATCTTGAAAAGAAGGGAAGGGTATCGCCATGCATTCGCAGGGTTTGATGTAGCGGCGGTAGCAAAATTTGACGATGACAAAATCGCTCAGTTGTTGACTGATGTTGGCATCATTCGCAATAAACTCAAAGTTAATGCAGCGGTTAATAATGCAAAGCGATTTTTAGAGGTTCAAGCTGAATTTGGCAGCTTCAATACATATATTTGGTCTTTTGTTGGTGGTGCACCTTTGGTCAGTCACATTGAAAACCTGGCTGACTACCCGGCAACAAGTAAAGAATCTGATGCGCTGAGTAAGGATCTCAAAAAACGTGGTTTTAAATTTGTCGGACCGACAATATGTTATGCCCATATGCAGGCGGCAGGGTTAGTAAATGATCACTCACTAGATTGCTACCGAAGGCAGGAGATAATCGATAGTTATTGATTATCTCCTGAGGATAGATTCAAGTTTAAAGCAAGGCTTCTATGTCGCTCTTCATTGACTCAGGCGTATCTTTTGGTGCATAACGCTTGAGTACTTTGCCTTCTCGATTAACTAAAAACTTGGTGAAATTCCATTTAACTGCGCGGGTGCCCAAAAGGCCTTTTGCTTCATCCTTTAAGTAAGCGAATAGTGGAGCTGTATCGTCGCCGTTAACATCAATTTTATCAAACAGGTCAAAAGTCACGCCAAATTTGAGTTCACAAAACTCACTAATGGCCTGAGCGTCTCCGGGTTCTTGTTGGCCAAACTGGTTACATGGAAAACCCAACACCTTAAGGCCTTGTGGCTCATAAGATTTATGTAACTCTTCTAACCCCTTGTATTGTTTGGTAAACCCACACTCACTGGCCGTGTTTACAATGAGCAAAACATCATTTTTATAGTCGCCCAAAGACTTCACTTCACCGTTGTTTAACTTACATTCAAAATCGTAGACAGAGCTCATACATTTTTATCCAATTAGGGTGTAAAACTGATATGCAGTTTAGGTTTAAAAGATTAGAATTCCTAGTCTAAAAAAACAGCCGCCAACAAGAGGATTCTTACGGTGAAAAGTACGTTAAAAAAAGTTGCATTTATTGGTTTGGGTGTCATGGGTTATCCAATGGCAGGGCATTTACGCAAAAACGGCTTTGATGTCTGTGTTTTTAATCGAACAGCGCAAAAAGCGCAATCTTGGGTAGATGAATATGGCGGTTCGATGGCTGCAACACCCAAAGAGGCGGCATTAGGTTGTGATGTGGTTTTTAGCTGTGTGGGTAACGACGATGATTTGCGTCAAGTCACTTATGGCGAAGACGGCATTTTATCTGGGCTGAGTGAAGGGGCGTTTTTCGTTGACCATACTACTACGTCTGCCGATGTGGCTCGCGAAATTGCGAAAAAGGTCAAAGAACAAAATAGCGAGTTTTTAGATGCCCCTGTTTCAGGCGGGCAGGCAGGTGCTGAAAATGGCGTCTTAACGGTGATGGCAGGCGGCAATGCTGTTGCTTTTGAAAGGATTAAGCCAATAATGGACAGTTATGCTCGTTTTTCACAGTTATTGGGTGAAGTCGGTGCAGGTCAATTAACTAAAATGGTCAATCAAATCTGTATTGCTGGTGTTGTGCAGGGGCTTGCAGAAGGTTTGAACTTTGCTCGTTCAGCGGGGCTTGATGGTGAACAAGTCATAGAAACCATTTCTAAAGGCGCTGCCCAATCTTGGCAAATGGAGAATCGTTACAAAACCATGTGGGCTGGAGAATATGAACATGGTTTTGCAGTTGATTGGATGCGTAAAGATTTGGGCATAGCTTTAGATGAAGCTCGCAACAATGGCTCACATATTCCAATGACCGCATTGGTCGATCAGTTCTATTCTGAAGTCCAAGCTATTGGTGGTAGTCGTTGGGATACCTCTAGTTTATTTGCTCGTCTTGAAAAAATGAGAGCGAAATAACACAATACTAAGGGGGATTTGGCAGGTAAACAGCATTTTTTCCCCCTAAGATGACCAAAATCCCCCTTTAAAGCTCTGTTTTGTATGTTAAATAATCGTTCAGAACAAATGTCAAAGAAAAGCGAAATAAACGCTTGCAATGAAATTCGAACTGCCTATAATGCGCATCCACTGAAACGGCAAAGCGACTTAAACAAGTCAAATTGATACGGATTAAGTGACTGGTTAAACACTGAAATTTACTTCGAAAAAGAATTAAAAGAAAGTGATTGACATAGAAATTTGGAAGCGTATTATACGCATCCCGCAACGGACATTCCTTACAAACAAGGGCCCGCAGCGAACGTTCTTTAACAATTAGTAATCAATCATCTGTGTGGACACTCACAGTAATTAATACTTCTAACGATTTGCATCATAGATGCGCATTAGAAAGTCTTAATGAATCTTTTAATTAAGAACTGAGTTCCACGCAGTTAA
>CALKGI010000191.1 GCA_938085045.1 uncultured Alteromonadaceae bacterium | reverse complement strand
GATCAAGACAGCGCCGTAATGGACCCGTTCTCAGAAGAAGCAACCTTAATTATCCGTTGTGATATCGTAGAACCTGACACCATGCAAGGTTACTCGCGCGACCCACGCTCTGTTGCACATCGCGCAGAAGAATATATGCGTTCAATTGGCATTGCAGACGAAGTATTGGTCGGTCCTGAGCCAGAATTTTTCTTATTCGACGATGTTCGTTTCAACACCGACATGAGTGGTTCTTACTACCACATCAACGACAAAGAAGCGGCTTGGAACTCAGGCACCAAATACGAAGAAGGCAACATGGGTCACCGTCCTGGTGTTAAAGGCGGTTACTTCCCGGTTCCTCCAGTTGATTCAGCGCACGATTACAGAAACGCAACTTGTTTGGTTATGGAAGAAATGGGCTTAGTAGTTGAAGCGCATCACCACGAAGTAGCCACTGCTGGTCAAAACGAAATTGCTACTCGTTTCAACACTTTGGTCTTAAAAGCTGACGAAATTCAGATTTACAAATATGTTGTTCACAACATGGCTCACGCTTACGGCAAAACAGCCACCTTTATGCCAAAACCAATCGTTGGCGATAACGGTTCAGGTATGCACGTTCATCAGTCTTTGGCTAAAAACGGCGAAAACTTGTTTGCTGGTGACAAATACGGTGGCTTGTCTGAAATGGCATTGTTCTACATCGGTGGCATCATCAAGCACGCCAAAGCCATCAACGCTTTTGCCAATGCTTCAACCAACTCATACAAGCGTTTGGTCCCAGGCTTCGAAGCACCAGTAATGCTGGCCTACTCTGCCCGTAACCGTTCTGCATCTATTCGTATCCCAGTGGTACCAAGCCCTAAAGGCCGTCGTATCGAAGTACGTTTCCCTGATCCAACAGGCAACCCATACTTGGCTTTCTCAGCTATGTTGATGGCTGGCCTTGACGGTATCAAAAACAAAATCCACCCTGGCGATGCCATGGACAAAGATTTGTACGACTTGCCAGCAGAAGAGGCAGCAAACATTCCAACAGTTGCAGCCTCTTTAGAAGAAGCATTAGATTGCCTTGATAAAGACCGTGAATTCTTAACCGCTGGTGATGTAATGAGCAACGACATGATTGATGCTTACATCAAACTGAAAAGTGCTGACGTTGAGAAGCTGAACATGAGCACTCACCCAGTTGAGTTCGACATGTACTACAGCCTATAACCTGTAACTACAACCTATAACGACAGTTTATAAACTCACACCAAAAACATTGATTTGAGTAGGCGGGTGCTTCAGCCCCGCTCTTTTTTAAAAGCCCGTTCTACGGGCTTTTTTTATGGAAAATCAATGCTATTAGGGTTACAGTCTTTATACCCTTTCAACGTAACTGATTGCCTTATGCATCGAAATAAATCAACACATTTACTGCTGCTTTTACTGGCAATAATCACCAGTGTCAGCATGGCTGCGCCGCAAAAAGTGTATGTTTATAAAGATAAAAATGGTAATACAGTGTTTTCTGACCAACCTCTGCCAGGTGCCAAAGAAGTCAAAGTGAACAGTAAAACCTTGACCATGCCTTCGACCGACACCGCAATACTCGACCAGCTACAAGCAACAGATGAAATCAAGCAGATTGAATATCAGCTTAACATCAACCAACCCGAAGAACAGGCAACCATCAGAGACAATGGCGGGGTGGTTAACGTCTCGGGGCAGGTGAATCCTGCGTTAAAGTTTGGCCAAAAAGTACAATTGAAACTAGATGGTCAAATCGTACAAAAACCCCATTCAAATGTGATTTTTGTACTGCGTGATATTAACCGAGGTGAGCACTCTATTGTGCTTGAATTGCTCAACGCTAAAGGCAAAGTAATTGCCAGTAGCAAACCTCGAACATTTTATGTGTTTCGGGCCTCACTCTTGCATAACAAGGGGTAATACCTTTTAAAACAAAAGGTCAAAAGCTTAACGCACCAATGTGGTGCAAGAAAACGAAGTGAATTGAAGTGACCGTAAAAACATTCAAAGCAAACAACCTGCTACAAAATATCACCACCGCCATTATGGTCCTCGACCAGCAATTGAATATTTGCTTTGCCAACAATGCCGCCTGCGTATTGATGGGGCAAAGCGAAAAACGCATTGCCGGCCTCGGTTTTGACTTGTTGTTTCGTCACTTATCGATTCCGATGGCCAAGTTTCGCTATTGTGTTGAGCAACACAACGACTTTTCAGACAGCGAAGTGCAAGTCATTTTAATTGATTCGCGGCCAATGCTGCTAGAGTTAAACTGCTCAGCATTGGTGCAAGACGACCAGCACTACGCCCTAATCGAATGCAAGCAGGTAGACCTGCAAAAACGTATCGTACAAGAATCACAGCATGAAAATCAGCATCAAGCCGCCAGAGGGCTAGTGCGAGGCTTAGCCCACGAAATTAAAAACCCGCTTGGTGGTATTCGCGGCGCTGCGCAATTATTGCAAAAACAATTACCAAGTGATGATCTCAAAGAATTTACCGGCTTGATCATAGAGCAATCTGACCGCCTAAGAAAACTGGTCGACAGACTACTAGGCCCCAACAAACCGCCCGCAGTAGAACCGGTTAATATTCATCTGGTGCTAGGCAAAACCCTCAAATTGGTCAAATTTGAGCAAGGCGATAACCTCGATATTAAATTCGATTACGACCCCAGTATCCCGGCAATTGATATCGATGCAGAGTTAATCCAACAAACGCTACTCAACATTTTACGCAATGCCGTTCAAGCCATGAGCCAGCACGATACAGCAGCACAACTGGTGGTTTCGACCCGCATCAAACAGCATCAAACCATTCATGGTCGTCATCACAAAATGTGTCTTGAAATCAAAATCATCGACAACGGCCCGGGGATCCCAAAACACCTCAAAGACACGCTGTTTTTCCCCTTAGTTTCGGGCAGTGCCAGCGGCACCGGTTTGGGTTTATCTATCTCACAAACCCTAATCCACCAACATCAAGGTCGCATAGATTGTGATAGCTGGCCCGGCCATACCGAATTTATTTTATTGCTACCGTTTATATCCAAAGAGGTTTACTAATGAGCAAATCAACCGTATGGGTAGTCGATGACGACGATTCAATTCGTTGGGTACTGAATAAAGCCTTGTCATCAAATTGTGTCGATGTTCACTGCTTTGAAGATGGCCCGCAAGCTTTGCTTGAACTCGAAAAATCGCAACCCGATTTGATCATTTCAGATGTACGGATGCCAGGTATCGACGGCCTAACATTACTGGGCAAAATACACGAATTTTATCCCGAAATGCCGGTGATCATCATTACCGCCCATTCAGATTTAGATAGTGCCGTCAACGCCTATCAAAGCGGTGCTTTTGAATACTTACCGAAACCTTTTGATATAGATGAAGTGATTGAAGCGGTGCAAAAGGCGCTTGAACAAGCAAAAGAAGCCAAACGCCCATCAAGCCCTGCCCCAATGCTCAACCTGCAAACGGGCATCATTGGCGAAGCACCACCAATGCAAGACGTATTCAGAGCCATCGGTCGCCTTTCTCGTTCAAACATAAGCGTATTGATCAACGGCGAATCGGGCACCGGTAAAGAGCTGGTCGCCAAAGCTTTGCACAAACACAGCCCTCGCTCAGAACAATCATTCATTGCACTGAACATGGCCGCTATTCCTAAAGACCTAATAGAGTCAGAACTGTTTGGCCACGAAAAAGGCGCTTTTACCGGCGCCAATGCAGTGCGCCATGGTCGTTTTGCCCAAGCCGATGGTGGCACTTTATTTTTAGATGAAATTGGCGACATGCCAACCGACGTACAAACCAGACTGTTAAGAGTATTGGCCGATGGTCAGTTTTACCGGGTGGGTGGTCATTCACCTATAGAAGTTAACGTTCGTATCATCGCCGCGACCCATCAAAATCTTGAAACGTTGGTCAACAAAGGCCGCTTTCGCGAAGATTTATTTCATCGCCTGAACGTGGTGCGCATCCATTTACCTTCGTTAAAAGAACGCAAACAAGACATTCCAAAACTGGTGCAGTATTTTCTCCACCGCGCATCAGATGAGTTGGATGTGCCAATGAAAAAAATCGCCGCTGACGCAGTAGACTTTCTGTCACGACTCGATTGGCCAGGCAATGTCCGCCAGCTAGAAAATACCTGTCGAGGTTTAACTGTAATGGCCAGTGGCAGTGAAATACAACTGCCCGATATGCCGCTTGAACTGCGCCAACAAACCTCAAGCGATAGCGAAACATCAACCCAGACCATTCAAGCAACTCAAACACCTCAAACAACAACGCAAGGCACTTGGCAGCAATTATTAAAAAAGGCCGTTACGCAGCAGCTAGATGAGGGTCAAAGTGATATTTTAGACCAATGTCTACCGCAATTTGAACGTATATTATTAAGCGCGGCACTGGCACATTCTGATGGTAAAAAACAATTGGCAGCCAGTAAATTAGGTTGGGGACGTAATACTTTAACCAGAAAACTCAAAGAGTTGAATATTGACCCCTACGAACTGCCATAAAAGAGGGTGACAACGATAACGCCACAACAAAATTTATAGTTTTAAGCCATATTAATCGTTGAAAATAATGACAACCTTGTAATACCATACTAAATTAGTAAGGTATTATCAGTGTTCGATTCTCGGAGAACCATGCATGTCAGTGTCATTACAAGTCGATCAGCAGTTGCAGGAGATCATCATCAGTGTCAGCGGCCATTTTGATTTTCGTTTGGTCACCGAATTTCGCAAGGCCTATAACTCAATACAAGAACCAAAGAAAGTCACCGTCGATTTAAAAGAAACAGATTATATCGACAGCTCTGGATTAGGCATATTGATATACTTACGTAAGCACTTTAATTGCACAAAAGATAACATCCACCTAATCAACTGCAACAGCCCAATCACCAAAACACTCACGATTGCCCGCTTCAACAAGATGTTTACTATTAGCTAGTGCATCAAATCAAATAAAACCCAACTCAATTGCCTTAAGCACCGCGCGGGTTCGATCTCTGACCCCCAGCTTGGCCAAAATTGTCGACACCTGATTCTTAATTGTGCCTTGTGATTTAAACATCGCATCAGCAATTTCCTTATTCGAATACCCCCCCGCCATTAACCTTAGTACTTGCGTTTCTTTGGCCGTCAATGCCTCAGGGTTATCTGCACTTTCAAAATCAGATTTAATCGACGACAACCCCTGTAATACCGTATCGGTGATCGCAGGTTTAACCAACGTTTGCCCCTGATGCACTTTATCAATCGCATCAACCAAACACTCTAGCGACACGTCTTTGAGCAAATAACCTTTTGCCCCGGCTTTTATGCCTTGTAGCACCACATCGTGGTCGTCAAAGGTGGTTAAGATGATCACAGGCGTTGCAATATTTTCAGCCTTAAGCTGTTCCAATGTGGCAATACCATCCTGTTTTGGCATACGAATATCCAACAAAATAACGTCTGGTTTGTGCTCGATTACCGCACTCAGCACTTCAATGCCATCACTGGCCTGAGCTATCACTTGAACCTTGTCTGACAAAGACAACAAACTTTTTATGCCTTGGCGAACCAAAGTCTGGTCGTCGACAAGTAACACCTTAATCGTCATTAGATAGGGGTATCCTGATGGTTATAGCGAAAAAAGGTGACTCGCCAGCATAACTTAGCTCGCCATTAAGCGCCTCTACCCTTTCAGTCATCCCAGTTAATCCGTTGCCCGCAATGACAGTAACTGAAGATTCGAAGTCCGCTCTTGAAGTATTAGATGTGTAACCATTGTCTTTAATGTCCAGCACCAACGATTGCTCAGCCTTAATGCGTTGCAACGACAAATCAATCCAAATCTGGTCGGCACTGCCATGTTTCAAGGCATTAGTTAGAGCCTCTTGAACGCTTCGCAAGATCACTTCAGCAATACCAACCTCGGTAATTTCAATCGCCTGCGCAAAATCAAAATGCACAGTCAATTTAGGTGTATTGTCGAATAACCTTTGCAGCGCACTACGTAAATCAATCACCGACATATCACGAATTTCACTAACGGCACTGCGTACGTCACTTAGTAACAACTTAGCCACCGAATAAGACTGGTCAACCGCCTCTTTGCCCTTACCTTCAGTCAAATGACTGGCCACTTGAAGATTGATAGTCAATGCGGTCAGATGATGCCCCACCACATCGTGAATATTGCGAGAAATACGTAACCGTTCAGACTGTTTAGTGGCCTCAGACAACAAGCTTTGAGTAGCAATCAACTCACGATTTAACTGATTAGCCTGCTCTTTGGCTTGCTCTTCCTTAAACGCACGGTCCATGGTCACCACGGCAAACACGTTAAACATCCAATAGACCATGGCAGAGATAATCCCTGAGCGGGCTTCCCAGTAAAACTGAAAAATCAAAAAAATGGGAATACAAACCAAACCACTGATCAGCACCGAACGACCAAAGCTAGTCACAGTAGGCAACTGCGCCGACCAAATGGTAGCCAGTATAGGGGTAAAATTAATGGGTAGAATAAAATAAAGGGTAAAAACCGACACTATCTGAACCGACATATTGAGCTTACGAATCACCATCCGTGTTACCAAAGTGCCACTGGTCGAATAAATAAAAGAAATGATAAACAGACAAAACAAGGCAACGACAAAGCCAATCGAGACAACCGATTCACCGTTGACGACCATGGCGTAAACAGACACGCAAGCAACCATCAACCAAGTGGCGATGGCCGCGATGACTTCAAAAGAGGGTAGTTTTAATGTAGATAAATTCATGGGGTGATTATGCAACAGCGTCTTACTTTTTTATATAGGCCAAAAGTCATATAAACCAATAACCTTTTCGTGAGCGCAAGGCGCGCAGGTATATACGACATCAAAACATGACTTTTGGCACTGACCAACGAATTGTATAAACTCTACACTGGCCTCCTGATTAACGTAGGAGTCAAACAATGAACCTTATCCACTCACTCACACTTATCATTCACATTCTCGCAGGCACAGCGGCGATGATTCTATTCTGGGCACCGGCGATAGCCAAAAAAGGCAGCCCTAATCACATTCGCTTTGGCCGATATTATGTCAACGCTATGTATGCCATCGCGGCCAGCGGTTTTGTAATGGCATTGTTGGTGATAATTGACCCTATTGGCTTGCATAGTGATGCAGCCAGCAATATCACCGACCCAGAAAAACAAGCGACAGTCATTCGCAGTTTTTGGAGCTTTTTGATGTATTTGAGCCTACTTACCGTCGCCACCTTACGCCACGGAGTATTAGTACTCAAATACAAAAAAGACCGAAAACAACTGACCCGCTTAGGCCACCTATCATTAATGACTGCACTGACCGTTTTGGGGCCTGTTTTAGCCATTTGGGGATACCAGATTGGTATGACTTTACTCATCATCTTCGGTTGTCTTGGCCTGTTTCTAGGTGGCAGTATGTTGCATTACTGCTTTAAATCAGACTTAAGCAAAATGCAGTGGTGGATTGAACACTTAGGGTCGATGATAGGCTCTGGCATAGCCGCTTACACCGCATTTTTCTCCTTTGGCGTGCGTCGATTGCTCGAAGACTACGCCACATTGCAGCTACTTTCTTGGATATTGCCCGGTGTTATCGGCACAATAGTGATTCAATATCTCACTCGCCACTACCGAAAAAAGTTTGCCAATAAACAGCCAAACACCTCAACAACATCAGTGGTGTAACATTCGGTAAATAGATAACTCAATACACGCCCAAAATAGGACTATTTTGGGCACTAATCCATTTTTAAGTACCGTTATCTTGTAACTTTCGTTTCTCTTTACGAATCTTTTGCTTATACTCCCAATATAGCCATATTGAATTGGCATCTTTTTTTAACAGCATAAGATTGGTAGTAATGGAAACAAACGGCAGCTATTACCTGATAGACAATGAGGTTAGGTATTACCCTGCATCACAGTTGGTGGAACATCCCCAGCAGCCGGTGCAACTAACTGATTTTCAACACAAGTTATTAATCTATTTTCTGGATAACCCAAAAGTGGTGCGTTCGCACGAGCAAATTTCACAACAGGTTTGGCCTAATAAAATCACCACGGTAGACGCTTTTAACAAACCGCTCGGCGCCATCCGCAATGCTTTGAGCAACAACACCAAAAGCCAAAAAAACCACTATATCAAGACCTGGTCAAGAGAAGGATATGGATTGGGTTGTTCTTGCATTTTTATTGAAAACGAACAAAAAATGAAAAACCCAATCTCATGGATCATACCCGCGTTTTTGGCCTCTATCGCCCTCATCGTCATCGCTTTTGCTTATGTTACCTCTGTGCGCAACCCGGTTTTTGCGGTCGACAATATAAGAAAACTGACCTCTTTGCTCGAAACGGTCGCAGAGCCAGCCTTGACCCGTGATGGTAAATACATCGCCTTCACCGTTTATCATGACCCGCATCGCGGGCAAATATTTGCCAAAAAGCTAATTGATAGAGATCCAGTCGCATTAACCCAAGGTCACAGCGACAAAATGCCAGTCTGGAGCCCTTCGGCCGACAGACTACTATACCAACGCCTTGAAAACGGCCAATGCCAAATTCGCATGATCACCTTTAAAAAACCCTTGATTGTCGCACATGACAAATTACTGTTTGAATGCAATCCAGCCACGTTTTATGTTTCGATGAGCTTTAAAAATAATCAGTCTTTTTATTTTACCGAATCAAAAGTCCGCTCAGGACCCCACTCCATACACCTGTTTAATCTTGACAGCAAAACCCGCTCTTTGCTGCTTTCACCGCAAATAAAAACCGATAAAAAAGCCACAGGATTTGCTCGAATCAATTACGATGCCAATCAAGATAAACTTTACATTATCCAAAGCCTAGATTGGCACAACAGTGAAGTACTTGTTTATCACAACAACCAATTAGAAAAAGTCGCCGATATCGATGCGCCGCTAGGCAGCGTAGGTTTGTTCAACGGCAGTTTTGTCTACAAAGACAGCCGCAATCGAATCATGCTCAATTTGCAAAAACAGCCCCTAACAACCGGCTGGCACAGTCCGATATTACAACCCACCAGCTCAGCCAACAGTAACAAAATTGCTTTTTATACTGGCCATTTATATCAATGGAATCTGCATTCGTTTGACACCAAAAACGCGCAAGGCAAACAGCTGACCTTCAATATCGCCGCCAATCGTTTTCCAATAAAAACCGCCGACAATTTTTATTATTCATCAGATTTTACTGGTATCACCCAAATTTACCGTTTATCAGATGACGGTAAGGGCAAACCCATCCAACTGAGCAACTTCAAACAAAACCGCCGAGCCACCCAAATATCCGTTTCTGCCGATGGCAAAATGCTGGCCATTTCTTATGTCTCAAGAACAGACTGTTATCGCCTATCCGGAGATTCGTTAAAGCTGGTTAAACAGTTTGAAGGCCTAATCTACCCTTCATTTTCACTAGACAGTCAAAAAATAATGCTCTTTAAAACAGATGACACTCCCGAGCAAACCAGCATTGAATTCAATTTAAAAAACTGGCAACGCACGGGGATCACCATTCCACAATCGCAATTTGCCATCTACCACCGCCGTGGCATCATTTTTACCAAGGCCGGTAACAAAGGCATTTACCTTTTTAACAATGGCACCACTACCACCATTAACGACGCAATTACCCTTTATACCCCAGCTGATATTTCGGCTGCCGACGACTTTTTATATGCTGTAGATAAGTCAGATAAAAGCGTTAAAAAGATTGCCATCAGCGGCCAAGAAGTCACTGATTTACCCATCAAAAATGTCGGCCAGTTATATCATTATCAGGGGGTTATTTACTACACATTAGAGAAAATGGGTAAAACTTCGATTTACATCGGAGACATTATTGAACGCTAGATGCTATACAACAAGTTGTTATAATTCAGGTATTTATTACCATCGGCATCATTAGGCATAATGATTTTCAAGACGACAACATGTTACGACAGAGAAAAGCCTGAAAACTCACTGACAATTCAAACATCCAACTCATACCGTACACTTATCAATACACCATTTATACCCCATATGGCGTATTGATACATAAGAACCAAGGTGTTCTTCAACATGGCAGTCTTGTATTTTTTTAGGATGCCAAAACCGTAAGAGAAGTAGTTTGGAGTATGCATGAAGTCAAAAGTCAAAGTATTAGTCGTGGCACTAGGATTAGCCGTTGTAAGTGTACCTCAGGCAGCAGTAATGCCAGCACAAGCAACTGATTATTCAGCCCCTGTTGCAACTACAGTGTCGGCAGTTGTCGTTCACAATGAGCCAATCACTCAACTGCAACAACTGGATAACCAACTTGCCATCATTCATCCTTGTTACCGATGGCCTCACCCTTGTGACTAAATGACCAGCGCCGTTATGCGGCGCTTTTTTTTACCATCCGCATACCTAAAAAAATTAAGAACAAAAACAATGAATCTAACCCAATACAAACACTGGTCACAAAACTTTCGTCTTACCGTAGAGCAATTTAACGAACTACTGCGCACCGACTTAGCGCAAGCAGAGCACATCATCAAGCACAATCCACTGGGCAATATCGACCGCCATTTAAACGACAATGGTATTGATATCACTAAAGTGACGCAAAAAATCTGGGATATGGCTGTCATTTATCAGCAGATGATTGAAGCCATCGGTATTGAAGGCAGTGTTTCAAATAGTGAAGATGTGATGTGATTTAACGCAAGACAAGGCAAGGCAAGGCAAAATGAGGTACCAGAACCGAGAAGAAAAACAGCGTTTATTCCACGATGCACCATGGACGGTCACAACAGCAAACCCTGATGTATCTCGTTACTATCCTTCGTCACACTGAGTCCAAATTTGAAATTTACCCCCTTCTAACCTACGATTAACAGTATGCTGTATCCAATCAAGTCTGCGTTCACCCAACACCTTAAACCCTTCAGGGCAGCCCTGTTTTTAATACTTGCCTGCCTGTCAATGACCACCCACTCAACAACAAATCAAACCATTGTTTTTGGCATGGCACCTTGGGATACCACCGCAAACCTGCTAAGACAACACCAACCACTAATGACCTATTTGGCGCAAAAGCTCAAAGTACAAACCAACTTAATCGTCACTCGAGATTATGCCGATCTTGAGCAACAACTGGCCTCAGGTACCATTCAAATCGGATTTATGCCTGCGGTGAGTTACGTCAAAGCCAAAAAAAATATGCCGGGATTGAGTATTTTGGCTGGCGTGACCGACCAACACCCAGTAACCAAACAATACCGAGATCATTACCGCGGGTTAATCGTTACCCTCAAATCGTCTGGAGTCACCACCTTAGCAGGGCTTAAAAACAAACGTTTTGGGTTTACCGACAAAGACTCATCATCAGGCTACAAATATCCGCACCAACTGCTAAAAGATAAAGGCATTGAACCCGAGCAGTTTTTTTCTCAGGTTTTCATGCTCAAAAAGCATCCCAAAGTTACGCAGGCCTTGCTCAACGGTGCAATTGATGGCGGTGCCACTTATGATGTTCACCTAGCCCAAGAAAAAGAAAAGTACGGTGATATCTTTAATGTCATTGAAACGACTCACCCCATTCCATTTGAAGCAGTCGTGGCCAGCCCCCACTTTTCACGCTCCCGTGCCAACCAAATAAAATCACTACTATTGAAAATAAAACCCGAAGACAGTGTATTGCAACAAATGCGACAAAATGGCTTATCAACCTTTGGCTGGCGCGAAACCAAAAACAGCAATTACAATTCAGTGCGCAGAATGCTCAATGTCGATGCCCGAGATAGCAACATAAAACAACTCATACTGGGTATCACCCAAGAAAAATCGGCTTATCAAATGCATAAAATGTGGTCTGCGCTGTTGCAACACCTAAGCAGCGCCACTTCAATTCCAGTGACCCTGCAAGTCGTCAAAGACGAAAATGACCTAATGTCACGAATGGAAAATGGCCAGTTTGATATCGGCGTATTCCGCCCCTTTGCTTATGTACGAGCCAAACAAAAGATGCCACAACTCAAATATGTCGCCACGCTATTAAAAAAATATGCCAATGGTCACATATCAGACCATTACAATGGCGTGCTCATTGCGTTAAAAAGTAGCAATATCAATGCCCTAGAAGATTTAAAAAACAAACGATTTGCCTTTACTTCCAAAGGTTCAACCTCGGGATATTTGTATCCACTGGCCATATTAAAACAACATAAAATCGAGCCAAAAAGTTACTTTTCTCATACTTTTATGCTCAAAAAGCACAACAAAATAATCAAAGCCCTACTCAGCAGTGCTATTGATGCCGGCGCAACCACAGACGACGAACTCTATTTGGCTACCCAGCACTATGGTGATATTTTTACCACAATCACCCAAACCGCAGACATCCCTTTTGATGCCATCACCATAGGCCCACAAATCAACCAATCGATGGCGAAAAAAATAAAACAGGCACTACTCAACATTAACCACGACCCGAAACTAGTCCAAAAACTTAAACAAAGCAGCTGGAAATACCATGGTTTTGTCGAAAAAAACAATGCCTTCTATGACAGTGTCCGGCAGGTTCAAGACACACTAAAAGAACCCCCCGTGCCATGAGACTCAAACCTGTGTTGATCATGCTCACCATGATCCCACTTGCGGTCACATTATCCTTCACATGGTTGCAAATCGACGACCTACTTAACCGCCTAGACTCCACCATAGCCAATAGTTTGAACAAAAAGTCCAAGCTATTAGTTAACGACATCAATAAAACCTTGCTCCAGTGTCGCAACATTGCCCGCGCATTAGCCCGTATGCCAGACGTGATACAAGGCATAGAATTGCTCGATTCAGACATTTTATATACCCGCTCACAATTTTTTCGCTCGTTAGACATTAGCCATATCAGTTTCATCAGCGCTGACAACATTGTTATTGCACGTAGTACCGATGAATTTAAATTCGGCGACAGCCTTGAAGGCGCTCGATTACTGGAATATTTCAACCATCACAGCAAACTCTGGCCGGGCCTCACCACCATCACCCACTTTGATAACAGCAACTATTTATTGAGTATACAATCGGTCAAAAACTACCAAAATAAGGCCATCGGTTTTGTCGTTGTTGGGGTCATGCTTGACCAAAAGTTTCTAGCTCAAATGGGAAAAATTCACGAAATTCATCTGACAGCAACCAACAACGCCGCTCAGCCCACCTTGCTCAACAGCTTAAAAGGTAATCAACCGCAACGCTGGGATACTCTGTCTTTTGACTACCAGTTTTCCCCCATCAGTGCCGACCGACTAACCACCTTCGATACCTTTAACCTTTATCAAGATAATCGCATCGCTAGACAATCGTTAACCGACCTATCTCACCACATGGTGTTTTTTATGGGGCTTTTGTGTATCGCAATGCTGATTTTAAGCAATGCTTTAATCAGGCGTATTCTCAATCCCATAAGACAGCTCATTGAGGCCATGAACGCTCATGCCAAGCACACATCCGCCCCGATAACACTCGAACCTGCCCACAACGAAATTGGCGATATCGCCCGGGCATTTTTAATCATGCGTAGCGAAAGCCAAGAATTGCTAACACAATTAGACAAAGCCCGGTTGCAATCTGAAGCAGCCAACGCCGCCAAATCGGTGTTTCTGGCCAACATGTCGCACGAAATTCGTACCCCCATGAATGCTATCCTCGGATATGCCCAACTGCTTGAAAGAAATAAAAACCTAACCGAACAACAAAGCACTTTTTTGCATACAATTAACCAAGCAGGCAAACACCTGCTGGCATTAATTAACGACATTCTTGACCTGTCAAAAATTGAAGCTGGCGCCATGCAATACGATCATTATGACTTTAGCCTCAAAGAATTGGCTGACACCATTGATGAGATGTTTGTCATTCGCTGCGCTGAAAAAAACATACAATGGAAAATCGACTGCCAGCTAAAAGACCAAACTAGAGTCATTGGCGATGAAAAGAAACTACGACAAGTGCTGATTAACTTAATTGGCAATGCTGTGAAATTTACTGAACATGGTGAAGTGGTATTTAATATCAAAGTACAAGAAAATCAACAATATCACTTTGAAATAATCGACACTGGCCCCGGTATTGATGAGCGACAATTGGCTAACATCTTTGAGCCTTTTGTGCAGGCCGATGCAGGCAAAAAAAAGGGCGGGACAGGTTTAGGTTTATCAATCACCAAATCGCAAGTTGAGATCATGGGTGGGCTACTCAGTACACAGTCCAAACTAGGCCAAGGCAGTCAGTTTTCCTTCACTTTGGCACTGCCTGCGTCAATAAAACAGCTCAAAGAGGCCGACAAGAGAAACATTCAGCCAATACAAACGATAATCGTCAAAGACAAAACGGCACTGGTTGCCGACGACTGCAAAGACAATTCAGACTTGTTCAAACATTTATTAACAGATGCCGGATTCGACGTCATATTTGCTCAAAATGGCCGTCAGGCCATCGAACAATTCAATGCCCATCAACCCGACATCATCTTTATGGACATCAACATGCCAGTGATGGATGGCAAACAAGCCATGAGCGAACTCAAACGACTTTACCCACACCAAGACATCAAATGCGTTGCTGTTACCGCATCAGTGTTACATTGGGAAAAAAATGCCATTCTTCAGATGGGTTTTAGCGATTTCATTGCCAAACCTTTTCGTATTGAGCAGGTATACCAAAGCATTAGCCACTTACTAAACGTTGAATATCAACTAAGCACCACCGCCAATTCGCCCCAGCGCATTTCGTCACAACACATTTCGCTACAACACAAGTCATCCCAAAACCAAACAGAGCAAATTGGGCCTGTCGCACTGCCAGCCCAGTTGTATCATAATCTCATCAACGCCATAGAATTCAGTGATGTACAAGAAATTGAAATTACACTGGAAAAAATGGCCAAAATCGGCAATGATGAGCGCAGATTAAGTGAATTGTTATCCCAGTTATTAATCAATTATGAGTTTGATGCGATGTTAAAACAAATCTCCCAGAATGCCCATGCGACTTCGTAAAACAGCGCAGCGAACACCCATAATATTGGTTGTAGATGACACCCCAGCCAACCTAACCCTAATGCGCAATATTCTTGAACCAGAGTCTTACAAAGTTCTGCTGGCCACCAGCGGCGAAAAAGCACTAGAACTGCTCACCAAAATAACACCAGACCTAATCATGCTCGACATCATGATGCCCGGCATTGACGGTTTCGAAACTCTAGCTCGTTTAAAAAAAATCCCCAGCGCCAAAGACATACCCGTTATCTTCGTCACCGCGAAAAACGCGGTTAACGATGTCGTTCGAGGATTTGAACTCGGTGCAGTTGACTACATAACCAAACCCATTCACCGACTCGAAGCACTGGCTAGAACCCGCGCCCATTTAAAAATTCAGCACCTCATTCACGTTGAGCGAATGCAAAGCGAACAGATCAGAGCCATCATCAACAATATTTCAGACTGCGTACTGGTCAGTAACAAAAACGGCGCCATTGAGTCGGTTAACCCAGCCACAGAGCACTTATTTGGTTACGTTGAAGACGTCTTATGCCACAAAAACATTGCCGAATTGCTCAACTATCAGGGGCGACCAACCGATTTTATTAACGTGTTACTGAACCACGACAGTGATGACCCATGGTGGCAGCACCCCAGCGGAAAAGCAGCTAACGGTAAAACCTTTCCGATAGAGATAAACGTGCGTGAAATGTACACTCACGACCCTTGTTTTGTCATTGTGATCCAAGACATCAGCCTACATCGCCATGAAATTGACCAGCTTCACCACTTAAGCGAAACCGACCCATTAACCAACATCAACAACCGTCGGCATTTCGAAATTTTACTGACCCAGAGCTGGCAACATTGTAAACGCTCAAACCAAATGATCTCTATGCTATTTATTGATGTTGACCACTTCAAATCATTCAACGACAAATACGGGCATCAAGCTGGAGACAGTTGCTTGCAAGCAATCGCCACTGCGTTATCAACAGCCTTGTCTCGTGGCGTAGATTCAGTGTCGCGTTATGGCGGAGAAGAATTTGTTGTCATCTTACCCGACACCGACAAAGCTGGCGCGCAAACGGTGGCCAAAACGATGCTAAAGGCCATAGAACAACTCAACATTCCCCATCAACACTCAACATTTGGCTATGTCACAATTAGTGTCGGTATCGCCACCTGCGACTATGACGCCGACCATACCCGCATCAAAAGTGCCAACGCACTGCTCAAGCTCGCCGACAAAGCACTTTATGATGCCAAGGCGTTGGGTCGTAATCGGTTTGAGTGCTTGTAAGGTTCGAGCCCTTTTATGACCGCAGACCATTCCAGCAATCAAACAAAACTCCTCCGACCAGTTGAAATCATTGCACAGCTATGCCATTATCAAAGCATCCTAAAATCTAAAGGTGATCAAAATGTCACATTACAAAGCCCCCATAGCGGATATCAAATTTCTCCTTGAGGATGTTTTTGACCACTATGGCCATTATAAAAAATATCCCGAGTTATCCGAAGCAACGCCCGACTTAGTTGACGTGGTCATCAGCGAATGTGCCAAATTCTGTGAAAACGAATTAGTGCCAATCAACCAAAGTGGCGACAAAGAAGGCTGTCACCTCAAAGATGGCAAAGTCATCACCCCCAAAGGTTTTAAAGAAGCTTATCAACAAATGGTTGAAGGCGGTTGGCAAGGACTGGCCCACCCTGAAGAATACGGCGGGCAAGGCCTACCGCAATCTATTGGCGTAATTAAATCAGAGCTGATGGGTTCAGCCAATTGGTCTTGGGCTATGTATCCAGGGCTTAGCCTTGGCGCAATGAACACCATCATCGCCCATGGCGACGAAGCACAAAAACAAAAATACCTAACCAAATTGACCGAAGGTGAATGGACCGGCACCATGTGCCTGACCGAAGCCCAGTGTGGCACCGATCTCGGCCAAGTCAGAACCAAAGCCGAACCAAACGAAGATGGCACCTACAACATCAGCGGCAGCAAAATCTTCATCTCGGCTGGCGATCACGACTTTACCGACAACATCATTCATATCGTACTGGCCCGCTTGCCCGATGCCCCCAAAGGGACCAAAGGCATCTCATTATTTATCGTGCCAAAGAATAAAATAGGTGATGACGGCTCTACAGGTGAGTCAAACAATGTCACCTGCGGGTCGCTAGAAGAAAAAATGGGCATCAAAGGTTCGGCAACTGCCGTATTAAACTTTGACGAAGCAGTTGGCGAGCTGATTGGTCCGCTAAACAAAGGCCTAGAATGCATGTTCACATTTATGAACACTGCCCGCGTTGGCACAGCCATGCAAGGTGTTTGTACCTCAGAGCTATCTTTTCAAAACGCCTTAGAATACGCCAAAGAAAGAATGTCGATGCGCTCGCTCAGCGGCACCAAAGCACCAGAAAAAGTGGCCGACCCTATCATTAACCACCCAGATGTCAGGCGCATGTTACTCACCCAAAAAGCCTTTGCAGAAGGCGGCCGGGCAATGATTTACTACACCTCAAAAATTGTCGATGACATGGCTTACGGGGCAACAGAGAAAGAACGCGCCGAAGCAGAAGACAAACTGGGGTTTTTCACCCCAATATTAAAAGCCTTTTTGACCGAATCGGGCTGTGAAGCGGCAAACTTAGGTGTACAAATCTTTGGTGGTCACGGATACATTAAAGAATGGGGCATGGAGCAAATAGTACGAGATTCGCGCATTGCCACCTTATACGAAGGCACTACCGGCATTCAAGCACTCGACCTTTTAGGCCGCAAAATTTTGCTGGGCCGAGGCAAAACGCTCAAAGCCTTTGCCAAAGAAGTACTGCTGTTTTGTAAAGACAATTCAATGATTTCAGACAACGTACAAAAGAAACGAATGCACAAATTCGTTTGGCCGTTGAGTAAAGAAATTGCCTTATGGCAGAGTTACACATTACGTTTGGCGTTAAAAATCAAAAAAGACCGTGATGTCTTGGGCAGCGCATCCGTCGATTACCTGATGTACAGCGGTTATGTGATGATGGCCTACTTCTGGGCAATGATGGCGCAAAAAGCCAATGAAAAACTAACCGAAGGCACTGGCGACAAAGCGTTTTACACCGCCAAAGTCAAAACCGCCGAGTTTTATTTCAGCCGCATATTGCCACGCACCCGGGCCCACGCCAAATCAATGATGGCCGACCCTAAAAGCTTAATGCAACTTAAAGAGGACGACTTTTCGTTCTTGTGATTAACATAGAGTATGGTGGGCTCACGCTTTTGCCCACCATATGCCTTCATTACACCTCCCCTATACATTTCACCCACCTTCTAATAGAATCAAACGCCTTCGATATAAATCCAACAATTAGAGAAAAACCATGAAAGTAGCAGACAAACATGTGGTCAGGTTTCATTACGACTTAAAAGACGTAGACGGTGAATTGCTCGAATCAAGCAAAGAGCACGACGCAATCGCCTACCTGCACGGCCACAAAGGCATTTTACCCGGTCTTGCCGATGCGATGGCAGGCAAAGTCGAAGGCGACGAAATTAGCGTGACGCTAGACGCCCCAGATGCCTATGGTGAACTTCAGCCAGATGCCGAGCAACGCATACCGGTTAAACACCTGCAAGGCGAAGGTAAATGGAAAAAAGGCATGATTGCTGTCGTACAAACCGAAAAAGGCCAACGTCAGGTTACCATAGTAAAAATGGGAAAATTCATGGTCACCGTAGACACCAATCACCCATTGGCAGGCAAAACCCTGACTTTTGAAATCACCATAGACGAAGTACGCCCAGCCACTGCAGAAGAGCTAGAACATGGCCACGCACATGGCGCAGGCGGTCATCAGCACTAATATTTTGGTCGGTAGGAGGTCGCTCCTACCTTTCAATATAAACCCTACCGTTGATTTTAAATCTCACAACCAGAAGACAACATAATGAAAACCATCAATAAAAAACTCGTCGCATCATTGTGTGGCCTGCTGCTTGCGGGTCAAACAACAATAGCCATGGCCGCGCCTACGCCAGCCGATGCCAAAGCCTTTATCGACAAAGCCGAAAAGCAACTGGCAAAACTATCCGAAAACCGTTTTCGTGCCCTGTGGGTGCGAGACACATTTATCACCAAAGACTCACAAGAAATTGCCGCCTCGGCAGTTGAAGCCTTTATGGCAGCCACGGTCAATCTCGCTAACGAAGCCAACGCTTTTAGCGACGTACAACTAGACGACCAAACTCGCCGTAAACTCAACCTGCTCAAGCTGTCGTTGTCGTTGCCTGCGCCATCTGACCCGGCAAAAATCAACGAACTGAGTAAACTCACCTCAAAGCTGCCCGGCATGTACGGCAAAGCCAAATATTGCCGCCCGTCTGGCGAGTGCTTATATGAAGGTGACATGAGCGAAATCATCGGCAACAGCCGTAACGCCGACGAATTACTTGAAGTATGGAAAGGCTGGCGACAGGTATCGCCACCAATGCGCAAAGACTACGCCCGCATGATGGAGCTGGCCAACGAAGGTGCCCGCGAGTTTGGTTATGCCGACTTAGGTGCCTATTGGCGTTCAAAATACGATATGAGCGCGTCTGAGTTCTCACAAGACCTTGAACGTGTATTTGGTCAAGTAAAACCATTATATGAAGCCTTGCAATGTCATGTAAGAGCCAAGTTAGGCGAAACTTACGGCACCGACATCGTCAATCAAAAAGAAGCCATTCCGGCGCATTTAACTGGCAACATGTGGGCACAAGACTGGGCTAACGTATACGATTTGGTCGCCCCCAAGCAAATAAAAGCCAGCTACGATTTAACCAGCATCATCAAAGAAAAAGGCATGACTGAAAAAGACATGGTCAAATCTGCCGAAGACTTCTTTGTTTCATTGGGCATGGGCAAATTGCCAGAAAGCTTCTGGACGCGCTCGCAGTTCACCAAACCACAAGACCGTGACGTAGTCTGTCACGCCAGTGCAGAAGACATCGACGGCGTAGAAGATTTACGCATAAAAATGTGTATTCAGCGCAACGCCGAAGACTTCAAAGTCATTCACCACGAATTGGGCCACCTGTACTACTTTCGCGCCTACCAAAACCACTCACACTTGTTTAAAGACAGTGCCAACGGCGGATTTCACGAGGCCATAGGCGATGCAATTGCCCTATCAATCACCCCTAAATACCTCAAAGAAATTGGTTTAATCAACAAAATTCCGGGCGCCGAAGAAGACATTCCAGCACTGCTGCGCATGGCATTAGACAAAGTCGCCTTCTTGCCATGGGGTTTACTGGTAGACAAATGGCGTTGGCAAGTTGCCAGTGGCGAAGTTAAACCAGAAAATTACAACGCAGCTTGGTGGAAACTACGCGAACAATATCAAGGTATTAAAGCCCCAGAACACCGTGGTGAAGAGCATTTTGATGCAGGCGCAAAATTCCACGTCCCGGGCAGTGTCTCTTACACCCGCTACTTTGTCGCCGACATCATGCAGTTCCAGTTCCACAAAGCCTTGTGTGACATCGCCGGAAATAAAGATGCGCTACATCGCTGCTCAATCTACGGCAACCAAAAAGCAGGCACCAAACTCAACGACATGTTAAAAATGGGCATGAGCCAACCATGGCCGCAAGCATTAAAAGCCATGAACGGCCAAACTCAAATGGACGCAACAGCCATGCTTGAGTACTTTGCCCCGTTGCAAAAGTGGTTAGATAAAGAGAATGAAGGCAGAACATGCGGCTGGCAGAACAGGAACTAAAGCGAATACCTGGAGCTTTTGTTCCTGTGATGTGGAGCCATGGATGGCGACAGGACGCACTACAGGGAAGTGGGCTACGTACATAAATGAATGGTGCGAATACTTGGAGCTTTTGTTCCTATGAATTGGAGCCATGGATGGCGACATTAGGGCAGGACGCCCGTAAATAGAGTAACGCAGGAGCTGTTACCGAGGGAGCGTCACAGGGACGTTTCAATCACCAGCAATGTGATCGTGCAAAACCAAATTAGTCATATCCCACACTAAAGCGAATACCTGGAGCTTTTGTTCCTGTGATGTGGAGCCATGGATGGCGACAGGACGCACTACAGGGAAGTGGGCTACGCACATAAATGAATGGTGCGAATACTTGGAGCTTTTGTTCCTATGAATTGGAGCCATGGATGGCGACAGGACGCAATACAGGGAAGTGGGCTACGTACATAAATAAATGGTGCGTATACCTGAAGCTTTTGTTCCTGTGATGTGGAGCCATAGAAGACCGCGACGTAGGGTGCCCGTGCGTAGCACGGTCCGAGGTTACGAGGAGCTACGCGCACCTTCGAACAAGTCGATGGCTAGTGCCGCCGTTATATCAAGCATATCAGCAGTGCCTTAAAACACGTTGAGCACATCAAAAGCACCACGAACTTCGCCTGACTCAAAATTCACTTCGTTACCTTTGTTGATAACATCGATTTTATTCACCTTAACAAGAAAGACGTTTTTACTTTTCTGCCATTTCTCAAGTAATGTCACAGGTTCACACGAACAAACCCCAACAAACGAAGAATAAACCAGCAAAAGAATCATCAGTATTTTTATTAATTGCATCACAATTTCCTGTCTAAAAACCGATTTGGCTAAATTGCTAACTCAGCAGCAAACTTGCCATTATCACCACAGAAGTATATCCTTGGCGGCCATCAACACATAGATTATTTGTATACAAGGAACCCAGTGATGAAACATTTTCGTCTATCTCTTTTCACCGCTTTATTTTTAAGCTTTATATCCCTTGGCAATTTAGCCATCGCCCAAGGTGAAACCAAACAAACCGAAAACACCTTCAAGCCTGCAAAGTTCAAAGAAAACCTTAACTCCAAAAAAGCCACAGAAAAGTCTAACCTCACCCGACTCGAAGGTTGGGTATGGTTAAGTTATATCATCGGCACCGATGGCATTCCAAAAAACCTCGAAGTCATCGACCATTCAGAAAAAGGTTACAGCCTTAAAGTTTCTTTTCAATTCATCAAAAATTTTCGTTATTACCCGGCAAAAATCAATGGCAAACCGGTAGAATCGGGGGCAACCTATTTGTTGCGTCACAGCGTCGCCTTTGTGGGCAGCAATAATGATGGCATCACTCCGGGGTTTCGTAACCGCTACAACGAAGCGCGAAAACTGCTCGGTGAGAACAAGCCTGTAAAAGCCAAAGCCGTACTTGATGAACTAGCACAGACCAACGCTAAGAACCTTACAGAGCAATCTTTGTCGGCGTGGTTGCATTCAATGTATTTCGCCCATCTCAAAAACTGGCCAGCTTATGGTGAAGCCGTGCAGTCTGCCCACCACTTAAGAAAATATCTACCGACCAAAATGGCCATAGAAAACAGCCAAAATTTGCGCGATCACCAAATATTCAAAAAACATTACGCCGACGCCATCAGCACCATTTACAGCATGCGCCATATAAAAAATGCCGAGCTCGACGACGAAACATTACAAGCCATGTTAAAACCGATAAATGACCTTATTAACGCACCAACCCCCATTGTGCTAGAAACCACATTAGAACAAGACTTTGTTTGGATGCATGGCATAGTGCGCGATACGCTTAACGTTAGTTTCAACGAGGGTGAAATTAACTTGGCAGAGCTTCGTTGTAGAAATACCCATCATATATTGCCAGCGGGCGAAATTAAGCAATTCAAAGTTCCAGCCCATTACCGTGGCTGTGCCTTAACGCTCAAAGGTACTCCCGGCACCAAAGTGGTCGTGACTGAAGAAGGCGGTTTGGGGGTAAGGTATTAACGTTCTATCGTAGTCAGGGCATTTATTCGTAAATTTTTTGGGGGGGGTTGATGACATGACGTTCAATCCCGTGGATAAATCCACTGACTACAACCCCACTACAACCCAATTACAACCCAACCTCCTTGAGTGGCAAACGAATACAAAACACACTGCCATTGCCAAGCTCAGATTCAACACTTAGCGTACCATTGTGCCGCTTGATAATGCCAAATGAAGTCGATAACCCAAGCCCCGTGCCCTTGCCGGTTTCTTTGGTGGTATAAAAAGGTTCGAACAATTTGTTTTTGGTTTGTTCACTCATCCCGCCACCGTTATCGCTTATCGAAATTTCTACGGTGTTTTGGCGTACTTGGCAGCTTGCGGTGATTTTTCCTTTAAAGTGAGCGTTTTGCTGTTGAAGGTGAATGATGGCATCGCAAGCATTGGCTATCAAATGCATAAACACTTGGTTTAGCTGGGCCGGATGGCATTCAAGTGTTGGCCGGTCAACAAAATCGAAGTTAAATTCAATTCGCCCCAAATGCTGCGATCGCATTAAATTAACAGTCGATTGAAGCATATCGGTAATCACTACTGTTTTTTCATCGCTCGAATCTAACTGACTGAATAACTTTAAATCTTCAACAATTTCAGTGATCCGCCTCGAACCATTTTTAATGATCTCTAAATGGCGATAAAAATCGATAAACTTTGCCGTCCAATCTGCAATTAATGCCGCTTCTGCGTCTTTGCCCGCCAATTCATAAAGATACTGTTCAAACGCCTCTAAATCTTCTTTGAGTGAGTCAGAGCAAATTGTGACATAGTTGGTCGGATTATTAATTTCATGTGCCACACCTGCTGTCAATGTGCCTAAAGAGGCCATTTTTTCGGCCTGTAGTAACTGTTGTTGAGTGGCGACAATCTCGTTATTTTTTTGCACCAACTCGGCAGTACGTTGTGCCACATTTTGTTCTAATATCTGCGCCTGTTGCACCAATTGCCGGGTGTTTTGTTTAATAAAACCAACAATAGCCGCAATCCCTAACAACACATACATCACCTTGGCTTGCCAGGTAAACCACCAAGGCGGCAAAATGGTGATCATAATTTGCTTTGCCTCGCTAGGCCAAACCCCTTCACTGCTACTGGCTTTAACCTTAAACACATAATCGCCCGCAGGTAGCGTGGTATAGCTGGCCACCCGGTTGTTGGCATCGGTGAACAACCATTTGTCGTCTAGTCCTTGCATGGTGTAAGCAAATTGAATTTTGTCTGGGCGCAAATACTCGGTGGCACTAAAATGAAACGAAAACACATAATCTTGATGCGACAGTGTTATTTGTTCGCTCACCTCAACCGGTTGTTCGAGTACTGTGGGCTGAGCTTGGCTACTTTTAGCAACCGACTGATTAAACAACTTAAAGTCATTGATAGTCACCTTAGCAGCAGGGCGGGTTTGACCAAAATCTTTAGGGTCGAACATTACCAAACCATTTCGGCCACCTAGCGCAATAGTGCCATTGATATTTTTTAGTACGGCGCGTTTTTGAAATGACGAAAACAACAAGCCATCTTCTTTTTCAATGTTCATGACTTCGCCGGTTTGCGGGTCAATGCGGCTTATTCCAACCGATGTGCCCACCCAAATATTGCCATCATCATCTTCAATAATGCTCATGATACTGTTAGAAATTAAGCCATCACTGGTAGAGTAATAACGAAAGGCATTTTTATCTGAATCAAACACCCCTAACCCTTCTCCTAAGGTACCAACCCACAATTTGCCGCGACTATCTTTATATATATTGTTGATGAGCTTAGGCATGTTTTGCACCTCATCACTCCACGGGGTCATGACGCTGGTTTGTTTATCCAACCAAAAAAGCCCCTTAGTAACAGCCGACACCAAAAGGCGATTGTCATCAAACGAAATGAGATCGCAAAACGTGGTCATGTCATTGAACACTTCAAGCTCCCCGGTACTGGGTATGTAACGTACCACTCCGCCGCCATGGACAGGGTAATTGGGTAAAGCAAGCGCCCAAACCCGTTGTTGTTTGTCTACATGAACATCAAAAAGTCCACGTACCAAACCATCGCTTGAACTGTACTGTTGTTGCAGGTGCGGGGTCATCACTTGGCTTGAGGGTGACCAATGCAACAACCCATTACCCACAGTAGCAACCCACCAATTGTTATGCTCATCGACTGACATACGGTAGGCCTGAGACAACTCCTTGGCCCTTGAGGTCGCAGTCAAATTGGCAGGATTAATATCAAATGCTTGATAATCAGCAAAAATGGTCAAATCGTTGTTTGCAAACTGTTTTATCTCAGTCACTTTTAAAGCCCCCGTTGCATTGGTCAAATTGTTAATCTGCAAAGCGGGTTGTGGGATGTAAATCACACCATCTTGAGTGGCAAACCAAAGCGAACCGTCACGATCTTCAATTATTTTAGAGACAACACTACGATTGAACTGCCTGTCTAAATCATTACTGCCCGACACAGGCGTAAACTCAACGTTTTTAGGGTCAAATGAATACACACCACGGCCCATAGACCCTAGCCATAATCGCCCCTGTCTATCAGAGATAATCGAATACGTATCGTTATCAATATCACTCATTTGCGGATGTTGTGCAGGCGTAAAGCGCCTAAACTGCCCGGTTTTACGGTCAAGTAAGTCAATGCCCATCTGGGTAGACACCCACATATTGCCTTTTTTATCTTCATGCACATTACGCACAACATTATTACTCAATGTATTCGGGTTTTGTGGGTCATGTTGATAAGCTCGCAGCTTTTTACCGTCATACCAAAACAATCCCTTATGCGTGCTGGCAAACCACAAGTGCTGTTGCCTATCAACATAAACAGTACTTAAAACACCACCGGGTAATACCGCCAGTGACTTTGGCAAAGCAATGGCTTTTTGGGTAGTCAGGTCAAACCGCATCACACCTTGGGTAGAACCAATCCACATGGTGTTGTCTTTATCTATGGTTAAATTATAAAGCTGCCCTGTGACAGGTGGGCCCTTGGGGTCAATACGCAAGTCAATTGCCTTGAAACGCCCACTTTGCGGCGAAAACATCGACAGCCCGCCACCAAATGTGCTGATCCACATAGTGCCATTACGCTCTTCAATCACATCAAACACCCGGTTGTGATTCAAGCTGTGCGCATCATCAATATTGGCCGAAAACCGTTTGGCATTGTAACCATCAAAACGCACCAAACCTTCATTGGTGGCGAACCACAAATAACCATTGCGGCTTTGATACAAAGAATTGACCTGACCCAAAGAGATACCATCTAAAGTCGTAATATGTTTGGCGTAGGGGGCAGGTTTAATCAAAGGTGGCGTAGATGCGTGCGCAGTAAAAGTCACCCCGCACAACAGGGCAAGCAAAATAACAGGAATGAAAAATCGAACAATACAAATACGATACATCAGTAGTGGTTTTATATGACCTAAATTCAGGCAATCTGTAAGTGGATAAGATAACTTCAGTGTAGTGTTATTTTTGCTAAAAACCACACCTATATCAGTAACTTGTATTGAAACAGTACCCTATGATGAGCACCATAACAAACACTAAAACCAATGAATTCGAGCCGCACCGCTCACCTGCCTTTTATGGCTAATTCAACTACCCCCAAGCGTTTGACTTGCCTTTCATATCTGCTAAGCTGCGCCGCATCTTAAGGTTTCCAAGCACAATCCATGAAGTATCAAGAAACTATTCCAGTACTCTTGCTCGGCCTGTTAATGGCTGCGGGCACCGGTTTTGCTTACTTTTCGGGTAATCAACACACTTATTTAGTAGACGGGCTGAGAATAATTAATTCTGAGTTTCTGCAATACGATTGGTTTGCGACTCAAACAACCCACTACCACAATAATTTCGGCGCGGTTTTATGGTTAATTAACCAATTAATGCCACTCTCGTTAGGCACCATAGCGCTAAACACCTCACTCATTTTGCTGTCAATTTGGACTCTTTATCAGCTGTTTAAGCACGGTGAAGTGACAAGACCTCTACCCGCATTGGCGTTGTTGGTCGCTTTAACAATCCTCACCCGCTCTACCAGCGTTGGTTCTAGTTACATCTATTCAAGTTACTTGCAGCCTTCTAGCATCGCTTCAGTGTTTTTATTGTTAAGTTTTGTATGGTTTGTTAAGCGCCAGTATTGGGCATCAGGGTTATTTTTATTGGTCAGTGGTATGGCTCATACCAACTTTTTATTGCTAGGTTTGGCAACAATAGGCCTTGCTCACTTAATGCTGGGAAAAGACGATTTTTTCAAACGCACTGCACAAAACATGGTGCCCGCGTGTTTATATTTGGTGTATTTGTTGCCCGGGTTGCTAGCCATGTCAACCAGCGAATTTGGCGAACAATCTCGCTATATATACCAACACATACGCTCGCCTCATCATTACATACCGGCAACCTACCTCGGCGATTTCGTCAAATTCTTTGGTATCAGCCTATTAGGGTTAGCCATTGGGCGGTTACATTTAACAAAAGAATCACCGTTAAAACCACTGGTGTTATTGTTTTTGAGTATGCTGGGCATAGTCACCATTGCCACGATATTAACAACTGTTGTATTTATACCCTTTG
>CALKGI010000190.1 GCA_938085045.1 uncultured Alteromonadaceae bacterium | reverse complement strand
CTCACCTCAATGCTACTGGTTGCGCTTGTTGTATAGTCGCCGTAATAACTGGTTGAGCCATCAGCACGCTCGACTGTGAAATACTGGGGGCCATTGCCCATCGAACCTTTTGATGTGATACGCATTTGAGCGTCAATCTCTGTGCTATAAACGGTGCCATCAACGCCATTTTCACCGGATATAGCAATCAACTTTTGACCATCTAAACAAAAGCGATCTGCATTGGTTAAGGTAATGGTCTGATATTGACCGTCTTGTTCAAAAGTTTGCCGACAGCGCCCAATGGCAGACAAACCTGATAGACTCCAGCCAGCGCCCATCACGCCATTGCCACCCATAGAATTGTAATTTACCGCCAGTTGCGGCGTAACATCTGCTATGCCCTGCGGTATGCCCAATGGCAAGGTGTAAGTCGCTGCTCCAGATTCGTCTACCCGAAAACTCTCGTTCATTAAACCAATACTTGCGGACTCAGTGTCTTGTGTTGTTGGTATTGTGGTCATTGTAACTATGGGGATACCTTCAACATTTTTCGGCAGTGCAGCTTCGAGTAAATAAGTAGCTGTCACTTCGTCGCTGTCACTATAATCGTCTCGTTTGGCGCGCGCATAAACGCTGCTGTTTTCACTGAGCGTTAAGGTTTGTCCGTAAGTTTGCCAAGTGGTGTTGTCGAATGAATATTCGATTGTTGCCGTTGTATCTTCATGGCTGATTGTTACGGTTAAAGGCGCTGGGTAAGTGCCCGATGCTGGGGTGATTTGTGGTGGACTAATCTGACCTTCTGATTGTGAGTTTACTGTTACAACGACAGTGCCGGGTGTTTGGCCGCCCATGCCATCAACAAGTTGGTAGGTGATGTTATCTAACCCATTAAAATCGGTGTTGGGTGTGTAAATCAATTGGCTGGCACTATTTACGACTACAACGCCATTATTGGCCTGCGCACTTTCAATGCTCAATGTGTCGCCATCAATATCACTGTCATTAGTTAATACGTCTATTGTAACCGTGCCATCTTCGTCTACCTGCGCGGTATCATTCACCGCTGTTGGCGCATCATTAACGCAATTAACGGTTATCTGCACGGTTGCGCTGTCAATCACGCCGCCAACGCCTGCGGTATAACTAAAGGTGTCTTGGCCACAATAATTGCTGGTGGGCTGATAAGTCACTGTGCCGCTGGTTAAGGTAACCTGTCCATGAAGGCCGCTGGTTGTTGACATCACCGTAACGATGCCGCCATTTTGGTCATAATCGTTGGCTAAAACGGGCAATACCTGTGAAGTGTCTTCATTGGTGGCTAGCCAGTCGTTGTTTATCGACAGGTTCTGTTGGGTGCCAAGCAGTGGCGCCAATGCATCGATTTTGGCTTGGATCACCACATAGTCGTCACCCAAAATACCGCCAGAGTTGGTGCTGTTGGGTGTCCAGCCCCAATAGGCAAAGCTCAATTGCTGCTCGTCGATATAATCAACCATGTATTCAAACCATCTGGCCGCATCGCTTTGGGTTAGGCTTGAGTTTGTTAAGGGGGTAGTCGACGATTGGTCAACGTATCGGCCACCAAACTCGCCAATTAGTACCGGAGCAAGGCCGTTGTCGATAATGTAACCCCAACTGTTTTGCCAGCGGGCTTTGGCTTGTGCGTAAGTGGTTGTGCTGGTAAACCAGTCGTGCGCATAACCCGAATCATCTGGGCCATATTCGTGGGGCGAATACACCACTTTGTCTTTGGTGTTGAGTTCCACTGGGTATTCAGCAATGCCACCTTCTAGGCTGTCTTTACTGTCAAAAAAGTGGTCGCTCCAGTCAATGCCTTCAACAATGATTAACCAATTAGGGTTATTGGTTAATATGACGTTACCGGCTTTTTGCGCGGCCAAACGCCAGTCGTTCATTGGGTGGCCTGTGCCCCATGTGGCTTTGCCGTAGGGTTCGTTGCTTAAGTCTGCGCCAATAACATAGGGGTTGTTTTTGTAGTGGTCGGCCAAATAGGCCCAGTCTCTAAGCCAATGCGCTTCGCTGACTTCGTCTTTATACCACAGTGGTGGGTCGGTAATGTCTGCCTGCATTGAGTGGCGGTCTAATACCACGTATAAACCACGGCTGCCTGCGGCATCAATAAAAATGTCCATGGCCAGCATGGCCGGGGTTACGTCACGGATGAAATCTGAGTTGCCATCGGCCATATAACCGGTGACCTTGGCATTGAGCGCCAATGTGGTGTTGGCGTAAGGCAACCTAATGGTGTTAAATCCTAGCGCTTTGATTTTGTCTAGTTGGCTAAGGTAGTCGACTTCCCACAAGCCATGCACCATGTTGCGCTGGGTTTGAAAACCAAACCAGTTAATGGCTTTTATAGTGAACGGTTTACCGTCTGGCGATAAAACCAACGGGCCTTGCGTGCGCCAGCCTGTTGCCGGTGCTGGGTTGGTGGTTAAAACAAAGTCGCTCAGCCTTAACTTTGCAGTGGCCCTAGTGATTTGACCCAGCTGTGCATTCATTTGGCTATTTGATTTGTCAACAATGACTGCACCGCTGCTTTCATCTAACGGCCAGTACCCCACAAGTCCACGTTCTGTGCCAGTTAGGCGTAAGCGCATGCTGTCGCGTATTTGTTGTTTGCTTCGCGCCTCGTTCCACATTCGAGTGTCGCTGATTTGGCCATCAAAGATGTTTTCTTCGTCATCGTCTTTGTAGGCACCTAAGGCAAATTCTGCACTTGAAGGATAGCTGATGTCGCCCGACTGGGCTGTGGAGGTATTACACAATATGCCATCAACATACAATTGCATTTGGCTGCCATCGTAAACACCCGCAACATGATGCCAATTATCAACGTCAAAACTATCGCAACTATCGCTATCGGTGCGCAAATACGTTAGACCATTGCCGTTTTCGCTGGCCACCGCATAGCTAAATTGATTCGACCAACTGGTGCCCAGTACCCAGCCATGTTCAGTAGAACCGTTGTCTTGAAAAGCACCGAGTATGCCGCCCCAGTACTGAAAGCTGTTAGGTTTTACCCAAGATTCTACAGTGAATGCTTTGGTGATCACGTTCTTAACTTCGTTGACATCGGCCAGTTTTACGTAATCGGTATTAAAAGCCAATACGTTTATATCGGCAGGGGTTTGGATGGCGGGCAGGGCATCAACCACGGGCAAATAAGACTTGCTCCACGTAACTTGGCTGAGTTGACCCGTTAAGGGCTGGGTAGTTTTATCAACAGTTGTTGTGCCGGTGCCTTCATTGAGTGGCCAGTATCCGGTGAGTCCGGCTTCGTTGCCTGTTAGGCGAGTGTTCATGGCGTTTTTTAGTTCTAACGCTGTTTTGGCTACGTTCCAAAGCCGGGTTTCTGCCATTTGCCCATCTAGGGCGTTATTTTCGTCATCATCTTTGTACATACCCAGCACAAAGTCGGCGCTGGGTGGATAACTGATGTCGCCCGATTGACTGGTAGATGAATTACACAAAGTGCCGTTAACGTAAAGTTGCATTTGCGCGCCATCGTAAACCCCGGCAACGTGGTACCAAGTATCTACATCAAAACTGGCGCAGGTTGAGCTGTCTGAACGAAGGTAAGTGAGGCCGTCACCGCCTGTGGTTGCTAGGCCAAAACTGAATTGATTTGCCCAACTAGTGCCTAACACCCAGCCATGTTCGGTAGAACCATTGTCTTGAAAGGCGCCAATCAGGCCACCCCAAGATTGAAAAGAAGCGGGTTTTACCCAGGTTTCGACGGTAAAGGTTTGGGTGACTCGTGCAGATACTTCAGCAACATCACCTAGGACGATATAACTGTCATTGAGGCTTTCATCAAAGCCAACAACATTACTTTTGGCGGAGACTATTGCGGGCAGGCACAAGGCCGCCAAAATTAATCTTTGACTAATGGTCATTACAACTTCCCTTAAAACACAACTTGTATAAATTACAAGCGCATAATAGTGGCATCAAGAGCGGTTGTAAAGTAATCAAGCTGTAAATCAGGTGTTTTTATTCTGTGACGTTATGGTGCCATTAGTTCATGGGTCGTATTGTTAAATGTTGTTTAACAACTTTCAAAATATTGAATAAGTACATGGGGTTTAACAGAAGAGAATGGTCATAACTACTACAACTAAAGGGGCCAAATTAGAAAGAGAGATTCTTTGAGCTTAGCGAATTTAACCCATCTTGTCCTAAAATTAAAAACTTGACAGACCGAATACAGGCGCATATTACCCCCACGTTTTTACCCAATTAACAACAAACTAATAAAAATAATGGAAACAAAAATGACACGTATCGCAGCGGTGTTTGTTCTGGCACTGTGTTCAACTTTAGCTACTGCACAACCATTAACACGACCATTAACACAACAAGTCGACGAATGGTCGACAGACACCTACCATCCGTATTTTGCCGATATTAACGGTGACGGTGTTGTGGATTTATTGCTACAAGCCAAATCTACCGACAGCACTGATGCCGACAGCTTGTTACTGCTGGGACAAACTGACCAAAGCACGCTGGATATCGACCTGACAAATGCCAAGATGGCACTCGCGGATTTTAATGGTGACGGTTTCGCCGACCTGTTTGTTGCTTACCCAGCCCAGCACATTGCGATGACCTATTTTGGTTATGCCCAAGGGTTGCAAAGTGTCGCAACGCATACATACCGCAGCGATTCGCTGAGTTGGTTAGACAACGCCGCAGAGTTTGATTTTTTAACCGGTGATTTTTCTGGTGATGGCAAGCAAGATATCCTAGCGGTGTCGTCAAACAAGCATTACCTCATGCACGCAGGTGATGCAGGGGCTTTGACTGTTGCCCAAACCATTAACGGCAACGCCAAATGGGGCAACAAAAAAGCTGAAAAGTGGCAAGTTGCTGACTTCAATGGCGATGGCCGTGCTGATGTGTTCGCGCAGGCCAAAAAGCAAAATCAGTCACACACACCATAACCTACGCCGATGAAAACGGTCGATTAACCCATAAAAACAGCCATAAAATCAACGCCAAAATCACCGATGTCGATTGGCATGGTGATGAATTTAGCATTGGTACAGGCAATATTGACGACGACAAAGCCATTGAGCTGGTGCGTTTTAACAATGCCACCGGTGGCATTGATGAAAACGGTGTGATTGTGCCGGGTGAGGCCGCCAACAGCAAACCCAACCAAAGTTACGCACCTGGCAAAGCCAAAAAAGGCACCACCCAATCTTTGGTGGGCGTACCTGCGACACCGGTTAATCCGCCGGGTAATGGCGGCAGCAGCTACAAGCCGCTGGGTTATACCTACTTTATCCCTTTTGATAGAGTTGATGGCGCGAGCTATTACAACCTGTACGAAAGTACAAGTGCGTCAGGTGGTTCACTTAGTTACAGTGGCAACGGCCCATCAGCCCCTATTTACCCGTCCAGCGCGGGATATAAGTATTATAGATATGCTGCTTGCAACGCGGCCGCGCAATGTAGTGGCTTAAGTCCTTGGCGTCGAATCGTTGTTTACACCACGTCTGGTTATGTGAATAATTTGGCCATATCGCCATTGAATGTTGGCCTAGGCGAAAGCTACACTGTGTCGTGGACACCCGCCGGTGGTGCGGTTGACGGTGCCGTTTATACTGTATATGAGCGTCATAATGGTGGCGGTGAAAGTGTTGTGTTTAGCGTCACCCGACAAACATGGCAAGAGAGCAGTTACGCATTTTCAACCTCAAAACAAGCAGGCGGCACTTATCGCTATCGCGTTCAAGTGTGTAACCCCATTGTGCCTTGTGGCTCTGCCGTCACCATCAATCAAACCGTTATTGCACCCAACACCAACCCAGTTGCAAACCCCGACAGCGTGGTGTTGACCCAAGACACGACCACCTACATTAACGTATTGGCTAACGACACCGATGCCGAAGGCCATTCGCTGATGCCCAGCCTATACGGCTCACTGAGCCATGGCTCGGCGTCAATCTTTGGCAGCGCAGTGAGATACACACCCGATGCGGGTTATAAGGGCATAGACAGTTTCTCTTACCGGGCGCAAGACTCACAGGGCTTGTACTCTAGTGCAGCGCGGGTCGACGTCACCATTAATGCCGCTGCCATCCCCGCCTTTTTACCGGTAGATTCGACTCAAAACAGCGTCACAGCAGCGATCACTTCTGACGACATTGGCACCATTAAAGGCCATGCCAATATCAGTGGTGGTGCTGCCAATTACAGCGTGCCCATTGCATTGCCGCCGGGTCGTGTTGGCATGCAACCGAGCGTTAGTTTGAATTACAGTAGTAATGGCGGTAATGGTTTGATGGGCCAAGGTTGGTCGTTGGTTGCTGGTGGTGGCATATCTCGCTGCGGGGCGATTTATGCCATTGATCAACGCCGTGATGCCGTGCAATACACCCACACCGACAAGCTGTGTTTGAACGGTCAACGATTGAAGCTTAAATCGGGCAGCTATGGTGCAAGTAGTTCAACCTATCACCCCCAAACGAGCCCCACCACTTTGGTTACCCTAAATGGTGATTGGCACAGCACAGTCAGCTCGTTCACGGTTGCGCATGGCAACGGGCATACTCAATATTACGGTAATACGCCGGACAGTATTGTGTTGCCGGGTGCCGCTGGTAACTCGGTACACAGCTGGTTGTTGAACGAAACCCAAGACCTACACGGCAATACCATTGAGTACACCTACGACAATACCACCAATGTTGGCATGAATTACCTGAGCGACATCGTTTATACCGGTAACGCTACGCTGTCTGGTGACCGCAAGGTTGAGTTTGACTATGAAGACCGTGCCGACCGCAGTGTCAACTATCGTGGTGGGTTTAGAACCCTGCGCACCCGGCGTTTAAGCACCATCACCACCTCGGTGGCAGGTGCTACAGTGCACCGGTATAACCTCGGTTACCAACCAAATAACAATCGCAAAAGTACGCTTGAAACATTAGAGCAGTGTTTTGGCGGCAACAGTCGCTGTTTGCCCGCGACCACATTCGACGTTGAAGGCTTGGCAAGCACGGTTTTTGGTGGGCGCAGCAAGAGTGATGCGGCTGATTTTATCGGCTCTAACCGTGACGCCTACACAAGCCAGTTGTCGGTCGCCAGCGATTACGATGGTGATGGTCAAAACGACCTCGTGATAAATGGCCTGACAGGCACTCATGCCCTCATACGCTCGACCCGGTATAACCAAGACTATCCAATAAGCGGCCTATTTAGCGCCAAAGCCCAGTGGGATGATAACTACGCCAAAATCATCAACGGTGGCCAAATGGACTTTAACCTCGATGGTAAAATCGACTTTGTTGGCGTAAACAACGTCAACCAACGCGTGGGTAAACTGGGCTTTGCCAGCTTCAATGAAGACCAAACGATGAATACTCAGGTGACCAGCATTGATTTCGCTTGTTCTAATGAAACCTTTGAGCGCAGTGGTGAATTTTACAAAAAAGATTGCTCAACTTACATTATCGACATCAATGGTGATGGCAAAATGGACATGTTGGTCAGTCAGGCGAACGGCGCGACAACCCATTGGGTGGCCTACATCAACACACACGATGGCAAGACCAACATGCACTTGCCCAGTTTTAGTTTGGCCAGCGGCGTACTCCCCTCGTCACTAATGGAAACTCCCATGCAGGTGATGGACGTTGATGGTGATGGTTATGACGACCTCATTTGCACTGTTACGGGTGGCCCCGCTGGTGGTACTCAGTACCAGTCTGTTATACCAATATCACTGGACTATAACCCCGCCAGCAAAACAGTAACTTACACCGACCGACTTGAGTTTTTAGTAAGTAAACAAAGCAATGCCAGTGCAAACCTGTTTATCGACATAAACCAAGATGGCCTAGTCGACAATCTTTACGCCGAGTATAATGCCAATCAAACCATAGCCAACAACACCGTGATTTACCGTTTGAATACCGGCAAGTCATTCGCTGCCGCCCACACCGTTGCGCAGGTGGACCTCGGTGCAACCCGTTATTTTGATGCCGAATCCACTCAGCGGGATTTGGCCGCCTATATACAAATGCTCGATTATGACCGTGATGGTGTGATGGATATTGTCTTCCCAAAAACCAAGGTGGCTGCTGGCAGCTGTACCGCCAGCGACTGTGCAGCTACCGAGGTTGAATACGACCTATTTGATTGGCATTGGTACAAAGGCAGTATTGATGGTGCTGGCCTTGTGAGCTTTGCATCGGGCAAAACCACCGGCATTATCGCCCCGGCAAGCGACCTTAACTTCACTGACTTTAACGGTGATGGTTACGTCGATGCAATCACCCGTTTGGGCCGTTTTGATAGCACACACGCTATGAGCGGCAGCTATGGTGTGGCGGGTATTTACGTTTACGCCAACCAAAATGCCGAAACAGACCTAGTAAAAAACATAACAGATGGCATGGGGTTGCAGACCAAATTCGACTACGACACGCTTAGTGACGACACCATCACCAACAGTAAACGACTGTACAACAGCAACTTCACCAGCCAATTTCCGTACGTGCATTTTGCCACCACCGACACCGTGGTTAGGGCCATGCACACCAGCAATGGGTATGCGAGTAATGGTTTAAACACCACTCAGTTTTATTACAGCCAAGCACGTTTTCACAAGCAAGGCCGGGGTTTTCAAGGGTTTGGTTACATCGAAGAAGTTAAAGAAGTGGTCGAAGAAGCGGGTGATGACCGGGTGGGGATTAGCGTGCAAACCACCTACAACCAGACTTACCCGCACGCAGGGATGATTGAACAACAGTTTACCTATGTTAAAGGTCAAACAGATGACAACTACTTAAGCAAAACCACCAACTCAGAGTTTACCACAACGAATGGCGCCATCGCGGTTGTGCCGTATGCCCAGCTCAGTGCCAGCCAAAGTAAAGCACTTGACGGCACGGTTAAAACCACCACGTTCAGTGAAAAAACGCTCAACGACTTGGGCCACCCAACTCAGTCGAAAAGCACCGTTTGTGACGGTGGCAATATGGCCAGTCGAAGCTGTGGCAATGCCCCTTGGTCAAAAGAAACCACCACAGACATCACCCGATACAAAACCAGTGGCGTGATTGAAAAACCTGAAGTTAGCACAACAACGGCCATAGTCAGCTACTTTGATGCCCTTGGGCGCACCCATGCCGACCTCAAGGTCACCAAAGAACTACTCTACAACAGCGACTGGACGGTACAAAGCGTTACCACCACCGATGGCACTAATACAGGCGACCAATATCAAACCGCACCCACTTTAACTCAGACATTTTTGTACTACACGTCAGGCAACGCTAAAGGACAACTCAAACGAGTGACCTCTGGCACAGCAAAGGCATCAAATTCAACTACGGGTGTCAACGGTGTACGATGGAATGAAACTAAATACACTAGCGATGGTTATTTTGTTCAAACCACCCATAACAGCCTGTGGGGCAGCACGGTTGCGGCTTCTAAACAAAGTATTAACCCTCATACCGGACAGGTGCTGAACATTTGGGATGCCAACAATAATTTGGTTACCAACGGCTATGATGACTTCAATCGACTGCACACGGTGCAAACCGCAGGCGTACCCACAGTGTACTCGGTCATTAAAGGTTGCATCTCGACTGTGTGTGAAGACACCGGCTCGTCGGTCGAAACCTATTATACCATGACCCAGCAGGCGGGCAGTCCAACGGTGTATAAATTCATCGACAGTGTCGGTCGTACACTGCGTGAAAAAACCATTGGCTTTGATGGCACTGCGATACAAAGCTGGACCCGCTATAACCGTAAAGGCGAAGTCACCAGTCAAGTATCGCCAGCAGGTGTTGTCACCTTTGCAGACTTTGATGAATTGGGTCGTCCGGTGAGCAAAACCGTTAGTTTTGACCCGCAAGAGTACACTGTTGAGCACACCTATGCGGGATTAACCACCGGGATGGTCATCACCTCTAATGGCAGTAAAGACAGTGGCGCACAACGCTCCATTACCCGCACCGTAAACAGTGCAGGCCAACTGATGACCAGCCTCGATGAAATGGGCCAAAGTACGAAATACCGTTACAGTGCAGCGGGCTTGCCGACCATCATCCAAGGGCCAACAGGCATAAAAACCACGGCGTACTACAACGCTTTGGGTCATAAAACCAAAATGACCGACCCCAATCAGGGCAGTATGGTGTTTGGTTACAACGAATTGGGTGAACTGCGCAGCCAACTTGACGCCAACGGTACGACCACCATATTCTACTACGACCAACTGGGTCGTACCGTAGAGCGCCGTTCAACCAAAGCTGGCGAAAGCACAGCCTATTGGAAATTTGACCAAAACGACAGACGTGGCACTTTAAGTGAAGAGTATTTGGCCAGTGGCAGCGCCTTTGCCAAATCATACAGTTACGACATCAAAGGTAGAATGACCCAAGCCACAACCACTATTGACAGCAGTAATAGCTATACCCAAAACTTTGCATTTGACAGCAAATTTGGCCGCCTGATTGGCATGCGCCACCCAGATGGTACCAGTGTTTATTACGGTTACAACAATGCAGGCTTTCCAACCACCGAGTCAGACAACCCGAATGGCAGCGGTGTCCTGCGCACCATAAGAGGCATAGACCACAATGGTTTACTAACCAAAGTCAATTACCGCAACAACTTAACCACCACTACCGGCAGGAAAAACGCAGGTGCCATCACCAGCATTTGCACCTCGGTGACAGGGCAAGCATGTAACCTCAGCAGTAACGCCCAGTTTATTGAATACAGCGAATACGACAGCTTTGGTAATTTGGGCAAACGCGACAACCACTCACAAGCGGTTAAAGAGGTCTTTCATTACGATGAGCTCGACCGCCTAACCAAAGCCGAAAAAACCAGCACCCTTTACACTAACATTATCACCACCGACTATGGGTATGACGGCAGCGGCAATTTAAGCAAAAAGAGCGACTTCTCGACGCAGTCAGGCAACGCTTATAAATACAATGGCAGCGGCCCCAACGCGGTCAGCCAAGTGGCGCTAACAGATAAAGCGCTGGGCATAACGGCTGCTGGGCGAATAATGGACTTTAACTACGACAACAACGGCAACCTAACACACAAGACCGTGAAGTTGAGCGGCGCTGAACAATTCAATGCGGCAACGTACCGCACCATTGAATACAACAGCAACAACAAACCGATAAAAATCACCAATCAAAACGGCACGGTAACCGAGTTTAACTACGGTAGTGACGGTTTGCGTTACAAACAAAGAACAGGCAACAAAACCACCCACTACGTGGCGGGTGGCAGTTATGAAGTAGACATTCAATACAGCGAAAAAACCAGCCGCGCCTACATTGGTGATTACGCCATAATGACCCGAAGCACCGCCAGCGGTATCTTTGGGTTGCAATACATCCACCGCGATAGATTGGGTTCAGTTGATACCATCACCAATGGGAATACATTGGCAACACTGTCGACAGTGGGTATCATGCAAGTAGAACAACGCTCCTACAACGCCTTTGGTAAGGCCAGAACAGCAACGGGTGCAAGGGAAGCTGATGGGACAGAAGGGAGCGGGTTACTGCCGAATGCGCCAGTGACACCAAGAGGATTTACCAATCATGAGCACCTTGGGGGGAGTGGGCTGATCCATATGAATGGGCGAGCTTATGATCCGGAGTTGGGGCGGTTCCTTTCTGTTGACCCAATTATCTCGATGCCTGAGAATGGACAGTCCTTAAATCCATATTCTTACGTGATGAATAATCCGCTCAAGTATACCGATCCGAGTGGGTATGTAGGAGAGAAACCAGAGGAACCTAAGGAAGAAGAAGCGGAAGAGGAAGAGAAACCAGAACCCACGCTTCCTGGAGCGACCTCAATCACATATAAGCAAAATGCTTCGCAGGTATTATCAAATTCTGGTAGGCCTATAGGCAATTATGCTTCTGGCAAGGCCACAACAGGCAGTACAACGACTCCTACTCCATCAACCCAAGAAGTCCTTGACAGTGTAGGTAAAACTATTGCGGCAGTTGATTCGTTTTTAGCATCTTTAGAGCCTGTAGATGAAGGGCCTGGCGCACTAGAGAGTGCGATTCCTATCTGGGGTTCCATCCAACTTGCCAAGAATGACTTTAAAAAAGGAAATTATGGCTGGGGAATTTTTAATTCTGTAATGGCTGTAAGCGATGTGTTTTTAGTCAAGGCGCTGGTTGTCGGGGTAGGAAAGATTGCGGCGGGGACTGCTTTTAAGAAAGGTAGTCACACATGGGGGGCGACTCGTTCATGGCTTGGCCGCACAGGCCAAGCAGCTAAAGGTCAAGAAGTGCACCATTGGTTTCTCCATAGAAACCAAGGCCTCGGAAAGTACGTCCCAGACTTTATCAAGAACCAGCCTTGGAACTTAATGCCAATGCGCAGTAGAATATTCCATCAATCAATTCATGGTGCCAAACCTAATCCATTTAATTTGGCTGGTAAACTTTATTATGGTACGCCTCAATGGGCTAAATCATTTGCAATATATGGCGCCGGTAGAACGGCTAATGGCGTTCTTAATAATTAATCATTTGGGATATTAATTTCATGTCAAATATTTTATTGAAGTACCCGATACTCGCTTTTAGCAGCCCTAATGTATTAATCGCAATCGGTACTGAGGATGAATTAACAAAATGCTCTAAACCTGCGTTATTGAGTGGTTATTACAAGAACCTAAAACTCATAGATTCATCAGGACGATGCGTTATTGTAGAGCACGGGACGAAAGTCAGTAGTATTGGTCCCTTATGGGGGTTTAGTCTATTTCATGGGCAGCAATTAAGAGTTGCTCTAAAGTTCAAACAGGGAAACTGTCAGGTTAATTTGGACGACTTTAAGAAAAAAATAAAAACTTTAATGAAGGCTGATGAGTATTCTTGGGATAGTGGTGGTAATTTCAATGAAATAATAAATAGAATTGATGCGTCCAATTCAATTAAAGAGATAAATCAGTTTTTATATGAACTTACATATGCAACTTACGGGTAATAATTGTCTGTCCCATTGTCTGTCCCATTGTCCAGTGCTAACCGTTCGGATAGCTCGGGTATTTGTCACTGCTGATTATTTAATCAAATAACCATCACTATTCAGATCAACGGGCAACATATTGAACCTGCTAGTTGGTAAATTTAAGCTGATTTCAGGTTTGTCCCCACGCAATCCTAACAAACGACCGTCAAAGTACCAACCTTGTCCAAACGGCTTTGCTACTTTTACGTTGATTGTGAAGCGATGAGTAACATCATCAATCAGGAAAATAGTAGCCCGTGTAAAGGTGTAAAGGGGTCAAATCTTGACTTAACATATTAAAAAACTCGATACTAAAGTAAGCACGACGACAACACCTTGGGTCATAAATCCAAAATGACCGACCCAAATTAGGGTATGGTTTTTAGTTACAACGAGTTGGGTGAACAGCGCAGTCAGCTTGACGCCAACGGCACGATCACCACATTCGACTATCCGTGTGATCTCACTTAAAAACACCTTAAGTCCACTACAAAATGGCTCAAGTACCCTAGAAAAACCGTCAAAAATAGCACCGCTTTCAAAAAATGATAAAACTCTGTGGCACTTTATCAATGGGACTATCGCGTATTTTTACTGGTCATTGCCGCCCGCTCAATATCACATTATTGGTCATTTTTTGTAAAAGCGATGATATCGATTGCAACGGCCTCTGCAAAAAGGGGGATTACCTGTGAATTCAGACGCAATACGCCGCGCAATTTGCAACTCAACGTAAAACCTACCTTCTAACCCATTGAATTTATTTAAGATAATACTGGCCTGCTATATGCGTTATTAACGCCAATCCCTCTTTTGGAGTATTTAGCATGGTTAGTATGAAGCACATTTTTACGATTGTTTTAACCAGTTCTTTGTTTGCTTGCGGTGGTGGCGGTTCTGATGGCGCTGCTGGCAGTAGTGCGGCACCGTTGCCTTCAACGCCCGTATCAACAACATTAGAATCTACCGACGGATTCGCCGACATGACAGTGCCTGCTCAGTTTGATTGGCAAATGCAGTCTCAGTCAAAAACCACACTAAAACTGGTCAGCAACTTTAGTTATAACAAATCTAGCGACTACAAATCGATTAATGCGCAAGCCGATGGGCTGCCACTTAGTGGCCAGCACATTGTTAAGGTGTTTGGTATCGACCAAGACAATAATGTTATCACCACGCCTGTATTTACTGGATTGACCAATGAATTTGGTGAATTGCCAGTGTCTTTTGCCATTCCTGAGCAATGGCTAGGCATTTTGGTAGACGTTCAGTTAGAAGACTCGACCTGCTCGCAAAGAATATTAAAAGCAGAGATTCTAGGGTTAGTCGCATTAGGTTGTGATGTTGTCGTTAGTTCAGATTTGTAGGGGTAGATTGATGAAATATTTTAAATTAGTGTTTAGTGCTTTAATGGTTGCGTTGTCGTTTGTAACGATGGCCGACCCAACAAGCCAGTCAACGATTCAAAACCCTGATGGGTCATTCACTTTTACGCAAAAAATCAGCGGGAATAGCACCAGTCCACACTATATCGCCCCCAGTGGTTATGGGTTTGATGAATACTCTTGGTTTAATGAAGATTATGGCTGGCAACACAGTTTTGATTTGTTTAATCAATCAAACTACGACAACTTTCAAATTCAAAGTGCCACTTTGCTGATTAGAGGCTGGGATGTCGATTCTGAACCGTTTCATGGTGAGTCTGGCGAATATGATGGTTTGTCGGTTGATGGTCTACCGCTCGACCCGGGGTTATTGCAGGGCACTAATAATACGTGGTCTGAAACCCAGTTTAATGTGCCTTTATCGAGCATCAGTGACGATGGTTTGATTGATGTTTATCTCGATATCGATATGAATCATAACTCGCGCCACTGGGCGACAACGCTCGATTACAGCCTGTTGAGTATTACGTATATCGAAACCAGCAATTTACCGCCCTTTCAGGCTGAGCTGAGCTTTTCGCCCAGTGCTGGCGTGTCTGTAAATGATGATTTGGTCGTAAGCGCCACAGGGCCAACACCGGCCGACCCTGATGGTAATGCGGTTAATTATCAATACCGTTGGTATGTTGATGTTGGGCAGGGCTTTTTTGTCGATGATACCTTTGCGGGCAAGGCCGAGCATACTGGTAATACCGTGCCCGCCAGTCAAACTGCCAATGGCGAGCGCTGGCGTTGTAGTGTTACGCCTGTTGATGGCAATGGTTTGCTTGGCCCTGCGACAACGGTTACATGGTTGACCATTGGCGATAGTGATAATGACGGGGTGATGGACAATATCGATGCTTTTCCTAATGATCCATTGCGGGCGTTTTGGTCTCGCACGCCTGTTGCAGGTGAATATACGTTGGCTTATGAAGATTTATGGCCACAACAAGGCGATTTTGATTTGAATGATTTAGTGCTGCATTATTCTTTTGAACGCATCACAGATGCCAGTAACAAGGTTAAGCAAATTAATTTTACGGCTGAGTTGGTTTCGCGCGGGGCTTCAAGAGCCAATGGGTTTGCGTTGAGTTTTGCTGGGGTGAATGCTTCAAATGTTCAAAGCGCCAGCATCAGTGTTGCAGGGGCCAGCCAATCATTAACACCTGAGGCTGGTCATAATGGTGAGGTGGTATTTGTTTTAGTAGAGAACCTCAATTCGGTGATGCCTTCATCAGGTGGTTTTAACTTTTATAATACCCAGCCGGGTGATATTAAAACGGCTGTTCCGGTGTCTTTTTCGTTTAGTTTCACCAATGCCGTAGACAGTTATTTACTTGCCAGCGCACCGTATAACCCCTTTATTTTCGCTACTTTTGATAGGGGAACAGAGGTTCATTTGCCTAACAACGCCCCCACCGATTTGGCCAATACTTTTATGTTTGGCACGCAAGACGACGACTCGTTACCGTCAAGTGGGCGTTATTATACAACAGCCGATAATTTGCCTTGGGCGCTGAATATCACCTCACGTTGGAAACACCCGCTCGAACAGGTTGATGTGACTTTGGCATATCCTCAAATTAAGCCTTGGGCCGAGTCGTCTGGCAGTACTAGTCGAAACTGGTTTACCAGTCCAACGGCAACAAAGTGTTGGCAATGCCAGTAGTAAACCAGATACGGGATGTAGATTGAATAGTAAGGGCAATCCCCCGTGATTGCCCAATTTGCGGTTACTTGGGCGAAACAACCCCCATAATCCCCTTAAATGCAGATTAATTGACAAAAAGGCAAGTCTTTACTTGCCCTGAATAATGGCCATTGGTAAAGTGACGGCTGCGCAAAATAATGCTAATAATCTCCTTTAGGGATCACCGCCTTCATGTTTAAAATTCTCCGTGGGATGTTCTCCAACGATCTGTCCATTGACCTTGGTACAGCCAATACCCTTATTTATGTTAAAGAACAGGGCATTGTTCTTAACGAACCCTCAGTAGTCGCCATCAGACAAGAAAAAGCCGGTGGGCCAAAAAGTGTCGCCGCTGTTGGTCATGACGCCAAACAAATGCTTGGCCGAACGCCCGGAAATATCCGCGCCATTCGTCCGATGAAAGACGGGGTTATCGCTGACTTTTACGTCACCGAAAAAATGCTTCAACATTTCATCAAACAAGTTCACAACAATAACTTTTTACGACCTAGCCCTCGGGTTTTGGTCTGCGTACCTTGCGGTGCAACTCAAGTTGAAAAACGAGCCATTCGTGAATCGGCCCTTGGCGCTGGTGCACGAGACGTTTATTTGATTGAAGAGCCTATGGCAGCAGCCATTGGTGCGGGTTTACCGGTGTCTGAGGCAACCGGTTCTATGGTGGTCGATATTGGTGGTGGTACTACCGAAGTCGCGATTATCTCTTTGAACGGTATCGTTTATTCATCTTCTGTACGTATTGGTGGCGATAAATTTGACGAAGCCATAATCGCTTATGTTCGTCGTAACTTTGGTAGTTTGATTGGTGAAGCAACAGCTGAGCGTATCAAGCACCACATTGGCTCGGCTTTTCCGGGTGATGAAGTTCAAGAGATTGAAGTGCGCGGCCGTAACCTTGCCGAAGGTGTACCAAGAAGCTTTATTTTGAACAGCAACGAAATTCTCGAAGCATTGCAAGAGCCGTTAACGGGTATCGTTAGCGCGGTAATGGTTGCCCTTGAGCAATCTCCGCCAGAATTGGCATCAGATATCTCTGAACGCGGCATGGTATTAACTGGCGGTGGTGCACTACTTAAAGATCTCGACCGTTTGTTAATGGAAGAAACCGGTATTCCGGTGATTGTTGCTGACGACCCACTGACTTGTGTGGCCCGTGGCGGCGGTAAAGCCCTAGAAATGATTGACGTACATGGCGGCGATGTATTCGATTACGATTAACCTCAGTTAACCCACTTTAATGAACCTGCTGTTTGGTCGTTCGACCCCGATAAAACTCAGATTAACGCTTGTCGTTATTCTGAGCTTTGTTTTTATGGGGATGGACAAATATACCGATGGTTCGGCAACCTTAAGAGCCTTTTTAAACTCCTTAGTTACCCCTATTTATTACCTTGCCAGCCTGCCAGAAGAGTCGATGAGTTGGACTGTCGACCAGTTTAAAAGCCGTGAAGTTTTGCAAGAAGAAAACGACAAACTGCAACGCATGCAGTTGCTGCAAAACGAAAAACTGCAACGATTCGCTTTTATGCAAAAAGAAAATGAAAAACTCAGGGCACTGCTTGATTCAAAAGTACGCCAAAAAGGCAAAAAAATGATTGCCGAGGTGATGTCTATCGACACGCATCCGTTTCGTGACGTGGTGGTGATTAATAAAGGCGACTCTGACGGCGTTTTTGAAGGCCAGCCAGTAATCGATGAATTTGGTGTGGTCGGTCAGGTGACCAGTGTTGCAACCACTTCGAGCCGGGTTATTTTGATTTCTGATACAACGCATGCCATTCCTGTGCGTATTCAACGCAATGGTGTACGGGCGATGATTGAGGGCAATGGTCGTCTCAATGCATTAAAGGCCAATAATGTGCCCCACAGTATTGATATGGCCGAGGGTGATATTCTGGTGACTTCTGGTCTTGGTGGGGCGTTTCCTGAGGGTTATCCGGTAGCCAAAATCACTTCTGTCGAACATGATTTATCTTTGCCTTTTTCTCAAATATCTGCCGAGCCGGTTGCCCAACTCGACCGAGTGAATCAGGTGTTGCTGTTGTGGTTTCAAAAAAGCCCTGATGAATTGCAGGAGGACAATCCATGAACGCAGTCCGCGCCCATGGGGGTTATTTGATTGCGCTGACCCTGATATTGACCTTGATATTGGCCATTATGCCATTGCCATTGATTTTCAAACCTTATCGGCCTGATTGGACTTTAATGGTGTTAATTTACTGGACTTTGGCACTGCCAAACCGGGTTAACGTAGGCGTAGCCTGGATTTGTGGCTTTTTGCTAGATGTATTGCTCGGCACAGTGCTTGGAATACATGCCTTGTCTTGTGCCATTGTTATTTATGTTTCAACGTCTAATTATCAAAAAATCCGTAACTTCTCGGTATGGCAACAAGCGATGATTGTCGGTTTGTTACTGGCCTTGCACCATTTGTTGGTTTACTGGCTCAGCCATTTTTTATCCGGCACGTACTTTTTACCAGAATACCTCTACCCGGTGTTACCCGGCGTGGTGGTGTGGCCGTGGATCTTTTTATTGCTGCGTAAGTATCGGCGTCAATTCAATATTAAATAAGGTTTGATGATCTTCTTATGATTTATCTAGCTTCTGCATCACCTAGACGGCGTGAACTACTGACCCAAATCGGAATTGAATTTGAATTGCTCAAAGTAGATGTTGATGAATCGCGATTGGGCGACGAATCACCCGATGTACACGTCGCTCGTTTGGCCGAGTTAAAAGCCACAACCGCCGCAGATTTGGTGCAAAAGCCGTGGCCTGTGTTAGGTTCAGACACTATAGTAGTGAATGAAGGCGAAATTCTCGGCAAACCGTCAGACAAAGCCGCAGCTATTCGCACATTGCAAAAACTCTCAGGTAAAACGCATCAAGTAAAAACCGCAATTTGCGTGGTGGTCAATGGCAAACCTCATACCGAAGTGGTCACGACACAAGTGACTTTTCGTGAATTATCACTACGCGAAATCGAACAATACTGGGCCAGCGGCGAACCAGCTGACAAAGCCGGTTCTTATGGCATACAGGGCATTGCAGGCAAATTTGTTAAAACCATTAATGGCAGTTATTCGTCGGTGGTGGGTTTGCCATTGATGGAAACGCAAAGATTAATTCATCAGCTTAGCGGAAACCAAGCAATATGAGTGCAGAATTACTGATTAATGTGACCCCAAGTGAAACCCGTGTAGCGCTGGTTGAGAACGGGGTATTACAAGAAGTTCATATGGAACGCCAAGGCTCATTGGGGTTGGTGGGCAATGTCTATATCGGCAAGGTCAGTCGGGTTTTACCCGGTATGCAGGCTGCTTTTATTGATATTGGCTTAGAAAAAGCGGCATTCTTACACGCCTCAGATATTTTGGTGCACGAAGATGTGCCGCCAGAGGTAACGCAAGAGCGCAATGGCGCTGTGCCAGATATTCGTGAATTAATTCGTGACGGCCAATTTATTATGGTTCAAGTCGTTAAAGATCCCATTGGCACAAAAGGCGCACGACTAACCACAGATGTCACTATTCCGTCGCGCTATTTGGTGTTTATGCCTGGCGCCTCACATTCTGGGGTGTCTCAACGCATTGAAGATGATGATGAGCGGGCAAGGTTAAAGGCCATGGTCAGTAATGAATGTGACCAATTTGGTGGGTTCATTGTGCGAACGGCGGCAGAAGGTGTTCGTGACGAAGACATTTTGCATGACATTAAGTTTTTGAAAAAACTGTGGGCCAAAATTCTCAAAAAGAAAAAAGGCGTGCGTAAAAGCTGCGTGATTTACGAAGATTTAACCTTGGCATTTCGGGTTATTCGTGACTTTGTTGGCTCAGAACTTGAACGTATTCGCATCGACTCAAAACTGACTTTTCACGAGCTGGTGGCATTTACCGAAGAATGCGTGCCAGAGCTGTCGAATTTGTTGGAGTACTACCCGGGCGAACGACCGATTTTTGATTTGTTCGACGTAGAAAATGAAATACAGCGCGCTTTACAAAGAAAAGTCCCACTGAAATCCGGTGGTTATCTGATCATCGACCAAACCGAAGCGTTGACCACCATCGACATTAATACCGGGGCGTTTGTTGGTCATCGAAACCTCGAAGAAACCATCTTTAACACCAATATTGAAGCGACTCAGGCGATTGCTCGGCAATTGAGGCTGCGTAATCTTGGCGGCATCATTATTATCGACTTTATCGATATGCGATCAGAAGAGCATAAACATCGGGTCACCCACTCGCTTGAGATAGCATTGGCTAAAGATCGCACTAAAACCAACGTTCACGGGTTCTCGGCCTTAGGGCTGGTTGAAATGACGCGAAAACGTACCCGTGAATCGCTTGAACATGTGTTGTGTTCAGAGTGCCCTTCTTGTCAGGGACGGGGTGCCTTAAAAACCGTCGAGACGGTTTGCTTTGAAATTTTGCGAGAAATTGTTCGGGTTAACCGAGCGTACGAGGCTACACAGTTCGTGGTTTACACGTCACCGGCGGTTAGCGAGTCGTTAATCAACGATGAATACCATAATTTGGCCGAACTTGAGGTCTTTATCTCGAAACAAATCAAAGTGCAGACCGAAGTGTTATATAATCAAGAACAGTTTGATGTGGTAATGATGTAAGTTAAAGCAAGGTTTCTCGGTCTAGTTTTAAGGTCTTGGTATGATAATCGCATGTTGGGCTTCGTGCTTCGCACGTTAACCACAATCTACAGCCCAACAATGTGCGCCCAAATACGCCACAAAGCGTGGATGTTAAGCGAACGTTAAGTTTTAAGCCGTATCATGTAATGATGGGGTGCAGTTTTAAATAGGTATCGTTACAAATATGAAAATCAACGGCGTGTGTTTTTTTTGCATCAAAAAAATGTGGCAATTATTGGCCATGTTATTGGTGATCACGGCTGTGGTTATTTCATTACTCAAATATACACTGCCGCACATTGGGTCTTATAGTAACGACATTCAAGATTGGGTTCGCACAAAATACGGCGCAGAAATTTATATCGGTAGTATCAGTGCCGGTTGGGAAGGCACCGGGCCTGCGATATTACTGCAAAACATCTCTTTTTTACCCAACGAATCAGCACCACTAGATTTGGTCATCAAAGAAACCCGCGTTAAATTAGATTTTTGGAAATCAATAAAGCAGTTACAATTCACCTCTGATTACTTTGTTCTTGATGGCGTTATCGCAACCATCGACGGTCGCTCTTTAATTCAAACCTCAGATTCACAGGCCAGTCAGCCCACTCAAATTGATGTTCCAATTCTAGATGCACTGTCACAGTTGTTTTTAGGGCGTCTTGCTCAATTCTCTATGGTCAATTCTGAAATCATTCTTAACACCCCCAGCGCAGTTGCGCAGCATATTGGGATAGAAGAGTTGACTTGGTCAAACGACAAGTTACACCATCAGGGTGTCGGGCAGTTCAAAATGGGAGAGTTTGCTGCTAATTCACTGTCTTTTGTACTGGATTTACATGGCGACAAACGCCTTGATTTAACTGGACAGTTATTTGTAGAAGCGACAGAGCTGGATATCTCGCCTTGGTTACATCAGTTTGTTTCAAGTAAAACTTCGCTTGAACCGTCGAATATCAACTTTCAGTCGTGGGCCACCATCACTAATGGTTTGTTTGAGCGGGCGCAAATAAGCCTTGGCGACAACGATGTTATGTGGGAACGCGATGATGTTAAACACCATTTGACCTTTGGTCAGGGCCAGATGACTTGGGTGCCTGCAATGGACGGCTGGGAAGTCAGTTCTAACGATATTGAGTTTTCAGGCGATGATGAAAATTGGCCAAGGGTGAACTTAAACCTGACCAAACAAGATGGGCTGTTTAACTTTTATTTCAGTGAATTTTCAACGCAACGTGCGATTGCCTTGCTGTCGTTGTTAGATGTTGATGCCAAGGTGGTTGAGGGGCTTGACGCTTATCAACCTAGCGGTTTGATTCGTGACTTTTTTATTCGTTTTGATCAAGATAAAGACTGGAAGCTAACCGGTTTGTTTGATGAGTTTGGCTGGAACAATGTGGGTGAGGTGCCTGGGGCAAATCGTCTTAGTGGCCATTTTGGCATGACAACCGATGCCGGTTGGTTAAAAGTCGAAGGCGTGGATGGTTATTTGCTGACCGGTAATTTGTTCAAAGATGCGATTTATTACGAAAATCTTGAAATGGATTTGTCCTTTTTACAGCAAGGAGGGCAGCAAGGAGTACAGCAGGGCGAGCAAGAATCAGAGCAAAGCTGGCAGTTGCACGGCACAAATGTGTGGTTCCACAATGGCGATTTGGATTTTGTTGGCGAATTTTCGCTTGAACTTGCCGATGAGCCAACGATTGCCGTTTACGGGGAGCTTAGTGGTAGTGATTTGAGCATGGCCGACAAATACTATCCGCCAGAGTATTTAGGCCAAGCGACCATAGATTATCTCAACGGTGCCATCAAAGGTGGCAACCTTGATTTGGCGCAATTGCTGTGGTCTGGTACGCTCAGCGGGTTTCCTTATGCCAAAAACGATGGGGTGTTTTTGGTTAATACCTTGGTTAGCGAAGTCGACTTTTTGTTTACTCCGGGCTGGCCTGTTTTGTCGGGGGTGGACGGTGAGCTGGTCTTTCGCAATGATAGTTTGACGATTTATCCAAAAAAGGGGTATTTTTTAGATCTTGATATCACCGACAAAGCGGTGGCGGTTATCCCTGAACTGAGCAAAAGTCTGTGGCTTGATTTAGACATTGATGCGGTTGTCGCACCGACAAAAATGGCTAAATTGTTCAAGGCCAGCCCGCTTCGAGATATTTTCAATCCGGTATTTGAGGCGTTGAATGTTCGAGATCCCGTTCATGCTAAAGCCGATATTCGTATTCCATTAGTTGAAGGTGAGATTGATTTTACCAAGCTGCTTAATTACAAAGGAGAGGTGTCTTTTGTCGATAATGCGGTGAGTATTCACGCGCCGGGCATTGATTTAACTCAGGTTAGCGGTGTGTTGAAATTTGACTCGCAAAATATTTGGGCTGACGAATTTAACGCCCGCTGGTTGGGTCAGGCGTTTAACGCCAAGCTTAAAGGTTGGGACACACCCGCAGAATACAAATTGGCTATCACCGCCGATGGCCTTGCAGATATTAGCGAGCTCGAATTTCCTTTAAAACAATATGTAGATGGTAAAGTGCCAGTCACTGCCACTGTTGATTTAGACTTTCCTGCACAAGGCATCAGGTATGTTGTTAACGCCAATGCTGATTTAACCAAAACTGTTTCTACCTTTCCTATGCCCTATGAAAAAGCAGTAGATGTTGCAGCGCCGCTAGCATTGAATATTAAAGGTGATGAGATTAGTGCGTTGATCACTGCCAATTACGACAATCGGTTGTATTTTAATGGCATTTTACCCAATGAAAATCCCAGTTTTACTCAGGCCCATTTAATTTTATCTAACAAGGACATGGGTCTTGCTGGGGATGGTTTTAAAATTTCAGTCGATTTGGACAATATCGAAGTGTTGCCTTGGTATGATGTGGTCGATACCTTGGTTGAAACGATAAATGCGGCACCTGTAACCAATGAGCCTGCGTTATTGTCTGTGCCAAGATTGATTGATGGCACCATTGGTGAGCTTGACGCATTGGGTTTGTTATTCCACGGGGTTAAATTTGATTTGACCGAGGGCAATGGTAGCTGGGACTTGAACCTTAACGCCAAAGAAACTCGCTCTGTTGCCCACATTGACCGAGATTGGGATGGAAAAGGCGTTACCATTAAAACCGAATACTTACGACTGTCAAACGAAGAAGACGACAGCAATGACTCGGTATTGAATTCAGCTGAGCTTATTGCCCGGCTGCCGCCGATTGATTTTACATGTATGGACTGCCAATACGGCGATTACAATTTGGCTAGGGTAGACATTGAAACCACCACAACTAAAAACAAGGGTAAAAGTAAACTCAATATAACTAAGCTGAATATCTCCAAGGGTAAACACCAATTTCAGGCAACAGGTGCATGGCTTGGTGATCGTGGTAACGGAATGTCGACGCTTACCGGACGCTTGACCAGCGATGATATTGGCAATTTACTCAGTGAATATGACATTACTTCAACGGTGCGAGATTCAAATGCCAAACTTGATGTTATCGCCAATTGGGCGGGCGGCCCGCACCAATTCAACCTACCTTCGTTAAGTGGTGAGGTTAAATGGCGATTGGGTGAGGGTCATTTGACTGAGGTAAGCGACCAAGGATCGCGTATATTTTCATTGCTGAGCTTTGATTCGATTGTTCGCAAATTAAAACTCGATTTCAGGGATGTGTTCAGCAAAGGTTTCTTTTATAACGATATTAAAGGCACGATGTTAGTTGAGTCAGGTATCGCCTATACCGACAATACCGAGATTGACGGTTTGCCGGGTAATCTGACGATGCAGGGCAACGTTAACCTGATTGACAAAAAACTGGATTACAATGCTGTTTTTGCCCCTAAGATAACCTCTAGTTTACCGGTTATCATCGGTTGGATGGTCAGCCCCATCAGCGGTATTGCCGCGCTGGCTTTAGACAAAATGCTTGAATCGACCAAAGTGGTTGTGCAGGTTCACTTTGATATATCGGGCACCATTAGTGAGCCTGTGGTCATTGAAACCGAGCGTAAATCAAGAGAAATTAAATTGCCTAAAACGGCTGCTACTTTGCACGTTGTGCCCAAACAAAGCAATTCGCCCCAGTCAGGCAAGTTTGCTGAAACTGAGCAGCAACCCAAACCTTTGCCTGAAACGCAAAGCACGCCGGCTGTGGATTCTAACCCAGAGCCTGTCATTGATAGTGACGATGCCATTGACAACGGAAGGTAACGTGGAATTAATTGCTTGTCAGATGGTTTCGTCGGTAGATATTGACGAGAACTTTGCTCAAGTAGACGCACAGTTATCCCAATGGGCTAAAGGCTGCGCTTCACCAAGCAACGAGTCTGCACTAGTCGTTTTACCCGAATGTTTTGCCTTGTTTGGCGGCGATGCCACACTTAATTTACGTCATCAAGAAACACTGGGTGATGGTCCTATTCAAAGTAAACTCTCCCAACTGGCGATAAAATACAAGGTATGGCTGGTTGGCGGCACAATTCCTGTTAAAACGCACGACCCTGAGCGCTTTTTTGCCAGTTCAACCGTTTATAATCCACAGGGTGTGCAAGTCGCTGATTATCAAAAAATTCACCTGTTTGATGTGGATGTCGCTGATAATACTGGCGCATATCGTGAGTCAGACACCACAGCACCGGGCCAGCGGGTAGTGATATTTGATATGCAAGGGATTACTGTGGGAGTGGCAGTGTGTTACGATGTTCGCTTCCCCGGATTATTTCAAAGGTTGGCTGCCCAAGGGGCGCAAATCATTGTTTTGCCAAGCGCTTTTACCGAGCCAACCGGACAGGCACACTGGCATACATTGCTGCGAGCCCGGGCAATAGAAAACCAGCTTTATATGGTCGCTGCCGGACAAGGCGGGACACATGCCAATGGTCGTCAAACCTACGGACACAGCCTGATTGTCGACCCGTGGGGCGAGGTATTGGCCGAAAAAAACACAGGCCCCGGATGGGTATCGACACATTTTGAGCAGGCGCTGATAGACAAAGTTAGGCGCAACATGCCGATACACAAACATAACCGATTTACTAACGAGTTAACCCAATGAATTCAGTCGAAGTCAATTTACTACAGCAATCCGGCCTCCAGCGTGGCGACTTGGATGATATTTTCACCCATATTCACCAGCATCAGGTCGATTACTCTGATTTGTATTTTCAGTTAAGTCGCAACGAATCTTGGATGTTGGAGGATGGGCTGGTTAAAGATGGTTCATACAATATCGAACGCGGTGTGGGCGTTAGGGCTATAACCGGTGAGAAAACCGGTTTTTCGTATAGCGACGAAATACAAAAAAGCACTTTGTTGCAAGCCTCTACAGCCGCTCGTAGTATCTGTGATGCACTGCAAGGCAACGATAAGAAAAACGCAAAAGAAAAAATTTGGACTGGCACCGATAAAGGCCATCCTGAAATTTACGTGCCTGTTGACCCACTAGATAGCCTCAGCGAAGCTGAAAAAATCGAATTGCTGCACAATATGGAAAAACACGCTCGTCATATCGAACCCCATGTAGTACAGGTGATAGCCAATATTTCTGGTACTTATGAAGAGGTTTTGATTGCCGCCAGCGATGGCACTTATGCCACAGACGTGCGTCCATTGGTTCGATTGAACTGCTCGGTACTGGTCGAAAAAGATGGCAAACGCGAACGCGCCGCCGCCGGTGGTGGTGGTCGCACAGATTACCAATACTTTTTTGAACTCGAAGACGGTGAACCTAGGTATATTCACTATGTTGAAGATGCGGTAAGACAGGCATTAGTTAACATTGAAGCCATTGACGCGCCAGCAGGCCCAATGCCAGTTGTTTTAGGTCCGGGTTGGCCAGGTGTATTGCTGCATGAAGCGGTAGGACACGGTCTTGAAGGCGATTTCAACCGCAAAGAAGCATCAGCGTTTAGCGGCATGATAGGCGAGCAAGTCACTTCACCTTTATGTACTATTGTCGATAACGGCACGATAGAACACCGCCGTGGTTCACTTAATATTGATGATGAAGGTGTACCGAGCCAATCAAATACTTTGATTGAAAATGGCATTCTTAAAGGTTACATGCAAGACAAACTCAATGCCCGCTTGATGGGCGTTGAACCTACCGGCAACGCCAGACGCGAATCATATGCTTATTTGCCAATTCCACGAATGACCAATACTTATATGCTCGGCGGTGAAAGCGACCCGGGTGAAATTATAGAATCGGTCAAAGACGGTGTTTATGCGGTTAATTTTGGTGGCGGTCAGGTTGATATCACCTCAGGCAAATTCGTATTCTCGGCCTCAGAAGCCTATTTAATTGAAAATGGTAAAGTGACTAAGCCAATTAAAGGCGCGACTTTGATAGGCAACGGCCCAGAGTCGATGAAACAAGTGTCTATGGTCGGCAACGATTTGTGCTTAGATAAAGGCGTTGGTATTTGTGGCAAAGATGGCCAAAGTTTGCCGGTTGGTGTAGGCCAGCCTACGTTGAAGATTGATGAGATGACAGTCGGAGGAACGGTTTAGTTGTAGAATGCTTAGCAGCAACATACGTGTAAAGCTAAAGTCTAAACAGTCGGTTTTTTCCTCCTAAAAAATCGACACTGCCAACATCAATTCTTACCTTGTTACTCAATCTCTTTTTATACGCCGCACATGGCGGCGTATTCAATCGAACTCCCTCTAGCGCCCTATCATTGTAAACGGCACCGAATAACTAATAGAAGAATTACTCGAAGGCAACGTGAAGGTAAAGGTCACTTGACCAGATTGAGTGGGATCACCACCATTGCTGGTACTGTTATTATTGACCAAGCTAAATTCGATGTTTGTGCCGCCATATTGATCAACGCCAGTACTATTTAAATATCCTACCGAATTGGGGATTGAGAATGAGTTGGTTCCTGATACACCTCCAAAGCTGGTAGATACGTTAACATTGGTGCCAGCTGGTAGAATTTGGCCAAGTCCAACGGCATCATCAGCCATGGTTAAGATCATTGCCAGTGATTGACCTTCTTCAAGTATGATATTACTCGTTGCATTGGCTGTTGTTACGCCGTTGCCGTCAATGGATACGCCGCCATCAATAGTTACGCCTGTCTCTGTATCGTTGGTACTGAGCACATATGCGCTGCCAACGTGACCAATAGCGGTATTATTGGTGGATGTCAAATTATTGGTCATTAAGGTAAATATTGGGTTTGAACCTGACATGATCATCACAATTGCTTTTCTGACATTGATTTTGCTGGCCGCTTGCGAGCCACATAAAGTCGCATGTAAGCAATGAGGTCCATTAAACAATCCGTCTGCTGGGTTAAACGTTTTATCGTTGTTATAATCGATAAATAATTCACCCCCATCGTGTACCCGGTCTTCGTCATCGTCACGCCAAGCCTCTGAATGGTCGACAAAACCTGAAAGCTCGTAAACTCCGCGGTTCAAACCGCTATCGGTATTTTGAGTCAGTGCAACGCCATCTGCATCATCAAATACGTTGTTACCATTGAAATCAAAGAAGGTTTCGTGACCAATCGCGGTTGCGAGCACGGTGATTCGATGATTGGGTACTCGTGGGTTGCTTCCTGTCCATATAACGGTACAGCTGCCGTTGACCGTATTACAGGTAGGTTGAATAAATCCACCTTCAGTCGTGAAGTTTACAGTGGTTCCATCAGGTACAGGGTTGTTGAAGCTGTCAGCCATAAATGCGGTTAAAATGACTTCGACACCAGTGAAGGCATTTGCTTCAGGGTTTATGACCGCGGTCGCTAAGGTGATACTGTTTTGATCTGGTAAACCGGTATTAACCGACAACAAATCAGACTGGGTTCTGATCACTATGTTCTCATTGGTCACTGGGTCTGTGCCGACCACTGTAGCGGCAGTTACCCGTACAGCTGCGGGCACATTACCGGCAGTCACTTTGGTGGTGACTAACCCTTGTGAGTTTGTTAGTGAATTGACTGGGCTGATACTTAAATCGCCCACCAAGGTATCTAGGCTGAAGGTGACAGCTTGTTGAGTTAACGGGTTGCCCAGAACGCCTTTTACTAAAAAAGACAGCGTTGAGGTTTCTTGTTTGCCTTGTCCACCGGTGCCTCTTAGCACAATATTGGTCGGTACTGCTGAAACAAACTCAATCGAACCTACTGCCTCTGGGAGTAGTTCGATGGTTGCGGTGGCAGTAAGTGTCACGTTATTGATAGTAACAGACGCCGAAAGGACATCTTGATTACCATTGACAGTGGCACAGCTGACATCTTCGTATGTAGATTGGGCTTGACCATTAATAGTGGTGACAAGTGTATCGAGGTTGGCGTTGTTGTTGTCTGCACAGGCCGAGCTAAAAGTGACTGGCGTTGGCGTGATAATTCGCTCATTGCGTTGGTTTACCACCACAACACTCAATCCCATAGTACCACCCGCGCTAAGGTTATATTTACCGTTGGCATCTGCGGTTATTGACAATTTAATTTCATTTGGGACAAAAACGTTTGCATCATTGAAATAGCCAATGCTGGGTACTTCGTCTTCAACGGTATCGGGGGAGAGAATTTCGTAATTAAATGTTGTGGTATAGGTCACGTTCTCTACGTCAGCTCGGACAGTGGCTACTGCTGCACCAATATCGGTAGCTTGTGCGGTCAATACCACCTCTGCTAACCCCGTGGTTGCAGAGGTTAACGCTGAGTCGGTGCTTAACACGCCGCGCTCTACAGTATAACGGACTACGGTTTCAGGCTGTATAGCTTGGCCATTGCTGTCTAGTAATTTTGCCTGTAATTGGACATTCTCTCCGGCTTTGAAGCGGTTGTTGAAGGCTCCATTTTGTATTGTTGCCAAAGTTAGTACTGGACCGAGGGTGGTTTGTGAGCCACCAGTGACGAACTCGTAATTGGTTACAGCGTTGAGATTGGCATGATCAGCCAAAGCCGCTGCTGCGCCTAATTGGGTTGACGTGCTATCAACCAATACGCTCGCAAGTCCTTGCGCATTGGTCAATGCCGTCGTTTGACGTAATGTGCCAATTGGGCTGGTGAATGTGATGATTTGATTTGCCACCGGTGTGCCTTCATTTAACATCTTGGCGACCAGACAAAAAGTTGATCCAGATGCAAAACTGTTCGTTGCGGCGATGCAATCAGCATTGTGGGTAGTCAAGGTTAAGGTGCTGTTTGAAGTACTGCCGATCAGCTGGTAATTTTTACTGGCGCTTAGACTTTTACTGGCCACTGTTGCGGTGATGGTGGCTGCACCGAGTTGAGTATCAGTGCTTGTCAAAAATACTGATGCCGAGCCGTTTACATCGGTTAAGGAGGATGTGGGATTTAAAGTACCCAAAGTTGCAGAAAATTGAACGACTTCATCCTTAATGCCTGCATTACCGAGTGTTAAATCAGTTTTAATACACAAAGTAGTGCCTGCCAAAGCCACTGTTACTGGGGTCGTACAACTTTGGTCATAAATGACCAAAGCCAATGTGGTTCCCTGTTGTGGGATTGCTTGGGTGAACTCATAATTTCGGCCTAAAGCAAACTCGTTGAAACTGGCGGTGGCTGTTGCTGCACCAACTTGGGTATCGGTGCTATTGAGCAATACCGTGGCAATACCGTCTTGGTTCGTTAGCGTTGAGCTTTGTGACAGAGTGCCCAGTGGCGCAGTAAAGCTTATCAATTCATTGGCCTGTGGCGTGCCACCTTTGGTAAGGGTGAGTATCAAACACAATGCCGTGCCTGCTGAGGTACTATTAGTTAAGGCCTGACAGCCACTGTCGCGGATGTCTAAGGTTAAGAGGGTGCTTTGTAGCGATGGGGTATCGGTGAATTGGTAATTTTGTGTGGTACTAACGCTTTCGAAACCAGCAGAGGCTATAGCGGCGCCAAGTACGGTTGTGGCGCTGTCTAGCAGAACTGAAGCGACGCCATTATTATTGGTGAGTGCCGTGGTTTGGCGCAAAGTGCCCAGTGGCGCAGCAAAAGTAACAATGGCATTGCCCACTGGTGAATTTTGGCGAATAAGACTGGCTTGTAGGCATAAGCTAGAACCGGCCGATACACTGTTGAGTGAATTGGTGCAACTTTCATCTAATACTGAAAGCGCGATGTTAGTATTGTTGTTGGCCGACAATGCGGTGAATTGGTAGTTTTGAACTGCTGAAAAGTTACCGAAACTGGCCGTTGCCGAAGCGGCACCTGTGATGGTGCTTGTGCTGTCGAGGTAAGTAATGGCAAAACCATTGCTATCGGTAAGCACTGTGTTTTCGCGCAAGGTGCCTATAGGTGATGCAAAAGAAATGACTTCGTTTGGGGTTGGCTGGCCGTTTTGAGTTATCCCAGCTTTGAGGCAAAAGGTACCGCCTGCCTCTATTGAGTTCACGGCAGTGGCGCAATTGTTATCAAGTAATGTTAAGGAGATTGTTGGTGATTGACTTGGCACTGGGCTGTATTGGTAATTGGTCGTGGCGCTTTTAGTCAAATAAGTGGCAATGATAGTAGATGCACCGAGCATCGCCTCTGTACTGTCTATGTAAGCCGTGGCGATACCATTGGCATCAGTTGTTGCTGAGGCTGGTCTTAATGACCCT
>CALKGI010000189.1 GCA_938085045.1 uncultured Alteromonadaceae bacterium | reverse complement strand
TTTCTAAAGCAATGGTATACGCGGCTCAACTACACCCCAAAACAAACTGAATCGTTTGAAACTGCCTTTCCAGAAAAAATCGCCGAACTGGATACCGAATGTGATTTTACCGTTTGGTTAAAAGCATTGTAAAAAAGAGCTGTAGCCCTGATTTATTTATTGTTCTAGATAAGTTTAATCTTCGCAATTAACCCGGTCGCCATGACTTGGCGGGGTAGAGGTTACGGTAAAAATTAAATCCTGTTGATGTTGATTGCTCAACCTATGTGCAATCCCGGCAGGAATGTAAATACCCTGCTGAGGCTCGACATGGAAAGTTTCGTCTTTGTATTGCATTGTCGCAATACCCGACAACACAAAGAAAAATTGCTCAGCATGATGATGAAAATGGCGCGCTTCACCACAACCCGGTGGTACCCTTTCTTGTATTACACTAAGGTTTGGTGACTTGACTAAGTGCCAGCCATCACAACCGTCACCCCAAATATAATGCTCTGCTGATTTTGTTGATATTACTGGCATTTTTTCTCTTTTTTTTGTTTGTCGTACGTGGACTTATCGATGTCGGTAATGATTCAATTACGCAGTAAATTATCTAACAAATCAATTATTTCACTCCAATCACCGTCTTCTTGCAACGACTCTTGAATAAACATCTTTTGTGAACGGCTCCAAAAAGGCGCATTTTCTATGGCGAGGTTATTGTCGAGTTTGTGAGTTGCGATAAATCGTTCGATATCCTCTTTTTCGTTCTCTAGGCCTAACTGGGCAAATAGTGTTGAAAAATTATGGGGGCTTGTGTCCATTTTTCTTATCTCATTTTATTTGTTGGTTACCACTGTTTTATTATAGTTTACTCTCTATCGTTTATACCACTGGCAAGCATGTTTGGCTGGGTACTGTTAACTCAAACATCAACATTGATTTATTTGCTGATACGCTTTGGGGCTATGACCAAATTTGGCTTTAAAACATTGTGAAAAATACGAATGGGATGAAAATCCAACGGTGTGGTAAACGCTCGACGCCCTTTGGCCGGTATTTAGCAGTTCAATCGCTTTTTTGAGTCTGAAATTACGTACCAGCTCAGGAAAGCTTAAATTGAAAAAGGCTTTAAGTTTTCGTTGCAGTTGTTTTTCGCCAATGCTTAATGCGGTGTAGAGTGATTTGGCGCTGATCTGAGGGTCTTCAAAGTGCTGTTCAAGATAGTCATTTACTTGTTTAAAGAATCGCTGTTCTGCGACTGTCATCTCTGCGCTGCTTTGTTGTCCTTTAGCCAATTGCTCGGCACTGTCGCCAATGGCTTGAGCAAAGCGATTTTTAAGAATATCCCTGATGGTCAATATATTACTGATGCGTAACAATAACTCATCAATGTTAAAGGGTTTGGCTAGGTAATCGTCAACAAGCAATTGCAGTCCTTTAATCCGGCTTTCAACGCTGCCTTTAGCTGTCAGCAAAATGACTGGAATATGGCTGGTTAAATCTGCTGACTTGAGCGCTTGGGTTAACTGATAACCATCCATGACCGGCATCATGACATCACTGAGAACAAGGTCGGGTAGGTATTCGTTAGCAAGCTCAAGTCCTTGTTGACCATTTTTCGCCACTATACACTGATAATGTTCAGCCAATTGATTTTCTAGCAATATTCTAAGGTCAGCATTGTCATCAATGATCAGAATCGTTTTGAGCTGGCTATCATTGTTCGTTATTGATGTGTGTAGGGTTTCAGGTAAGGTAACGCTGTCAATTTCAAGGTCTAGTTGTTGTTCTGATAGCTCGGTTGAAGTTGTTTCTTGTGCGTTTTGTGTAAACTCAACAGTGGGTAAAGAGACTACAAAAGTCGAACCTTTGCCCAATTCACTGGTCAGTTCAATGTGGCCTTTATTGGCTTCAACCAATTCTTTAACCAACGCTAAACCGATGCCAGCACCGGGCACCAATTCACCGTGATCATGTATGGCTCGGTTAAAGCGCTGAAATATGGCATGTTGATCTGCTTTGCTTATGCCAATGCCGCTATCAGTTACCGAAATATCTACCTGATTAGCACGTTGGCAGACTGCCACTTCTACAGAACCATTATCTGGGGTGTATTTGGCGGCATTCGAAAGCAAATTAATGAGCACTTTATTGAGCGAATCAGGCAAAACCATGACGCTGACGGGTTCAAAAGGCAGTACTGTCAGTGTTAACTTTTTGCTTTTAAGCAAAGGTTCAAAAGAGGCTGCAACTAAATCGACCGACTGCTTTACGCAAACTCGTTCACTGGGGCTGGTGTCACCTTGTTCGAGTTTGGCAAATTCAAGCAGTTGGTCGACCATTCTAAGTAAGCGGCGACTGCTGCGTTTGATAAGGCGTAGGTCTTGGCTGAATGGCTCATTGGCATAACGAGACAACAACTGCTCAACTGGGCTGAGTATTAAGGTCAATGGGGTTCTAAACTCGTGAGAAACATTGGCAAACAACTGTTGTTTTTGTTCGAGTAAATCTGAAACGGTTTGTTTTTGTTCGGCCAATTGGTCTGTACTTTGTTGTAATTGACGTGTTCGCTCGGCCACATTGCGCTCAAGCGTTTGGGCTTGATGTACCAGTTTTTGAGTGCGGGTTCTTATATAGAGATAAAGACTAGCGATTGCTAACAAGACATAGAACAGATAAGCCTGCCAACTCAGCCATGGTGGTGGTTTAACACTTAATTCGATGCTTGTTGTTTCATTAGACCATTCACCATCACTGTGCCTTGCTTTGACTTCAAATACATAATCTTGGGCTGATAGTGTTGTATAAGTGGCAATTGGATTGTTAGGGCCGGTATAAATCCAGTTGTCGTCGATACCGCGCATTCTATAGGCAAACTCCACCTTGTCGGGTCGACGATATTCCATTGCACTAAATTGAAAAGAAAACACCGAATGTTGATAAGACAAAGTGAGCTGTTTGGTGAATTCAATGGCCTGTTTGAGCACGGTTGGTTGTTCTTGAGTGTGAATATCGACAGATTGGTTGAATAGTTTAAAATCATTTATAGTGACTTTAATAGGTCCTGTGGTTCGCTTGATTTGTTTAGGGTCAAATATTACTACGCCACGTTTGGTGCCCATAAAAACCGTGCCATTGTGATGTTTGCGCGCTGTTCGTTTGCGAAAATCAGTAAATAGTAGGCCATCTTGATGTTCAATGTTTAATACCTGTTTGGTCAGAGGATTAAAGCGAGTCAAACCAATGGTACTGCCTAGCCAAAGTAGCCCCTCATCATCTTGGACAATGGTCGATATATTGTTAGACAACAATCCGTCATCGGTTGAATAAAACGTAAAGGTTTGATTGTCAGGGTGAAATTGTACTAAGCCCTGATGAGACGAACCAAGCCATATACGGTTCTGTGTGTCTTTGAACAGCGTGGTGATGTCTTGTGGTGCACCACTAATGTTTTTTTGTGAAGCGGGGTTGTCAAAGTCATTAGCGTCTATCAGATATAAACCAGCCAATGTAGATGACAACAGCAAGGTATTCTCATCTAATTGCATAATGTCGCTGATGACACGTTTATCCAAGGTATGGGTAAATTGATTGGTTTTTGGATAATAACGAGCTAAACCACCGCTTGGCGAAAAACGGGTGGTATAAGAAAGTAACCAGAACCTTTTTTTGGTATCTATAAAGGTGTCGTAGATTGCGCTGGTATTGTTTTCTAGTAAAAAGGTGTCTTGTAATAACGGGGTCAGCTTTTCGTTGAATTTATCATAATGAAGTAAACCGTTGCCAAAGGTAGATATCCACATATCACCATTGGGAGTAACGTGTGTCCGATAGAATCGTTCTATCTCAGGCAATAGGCGAGTTGCCTGATGATTTTGAAAATTGACATCATACGCTTTAAAATCGCCAACTATGGTCATTCTTGGACTTTTTGGTGAATCAATTGCGGGCAACTTGATATCAGTGACTCTAAATGCGCCACTGTCATTGCTGTAGTAGTTAAATTGTAATGCACTTTTGGGCAGGTAAATTAGCCCCGATTGGGTGGCAAACCACAAAGAACCCTCACGGTCTTTATGTATTATGTTGGCTCTGTTGGTGCTAAAGGTGTTATTGATGTCATTGGTGCCACTGACGGCAAAAAATTGTTCAGTTTCAGGGTTGAAAGTCACAACACTTGAAGATGTCCCCAGCCATAGCTTGCCACTATCTTCGCTTTCAATGGTAAAAACATCATTGTCTAATATGCTCAAACCCGGTGTGTCGGCCAAACTGAAGTGGGTGAAAGATTTAGTGTCAGGCTCAAATCGACTGAGTCCAGATTGTAAGCCTATCCAAATACGTTCTTTGTGGTCTTGAAAAATCGTTCTCACTCGATTGTTGTTCAAACTGCCGGGTTTATTTACATCGTGTTCGAACTGTTGCAGGGTCTGCCCGTCGTACAAATACAAGCCGTCATAGGCGGTAGGAATCCAAATATTTTGCTGTTTATCTATGAATATAGAGGCAATCATTCTTCTGGTTACTTTTGTCAACCAATCAGGCGGGGCCAGCGCTTTTTGCGTGAGCGTATCGACCAACCATAAACCATTATGACTACCAATCCATAATCTGTTTTGTTGGTCTATTGTCAATAAATAAAGCATGTTTGTATTGTTTGGGTCTTGCTTGTTGAGCGCCAATTCAATGGGTTTGAATCTATCTGTTTTTGGGGAGTATACCGATAGCCCCGCACCATACGTGCTGATCCACAAATTGTCGTTAATGTCTTGGGCGATGCCAACGACCTGATTATGTTGCAGGCTATAGGGGTTGTTAGCGTCGTGAACAAATCGTTTGGCATTTATACCGTCATATCGAACCAGCCCATCGTCGGTGGCAATCCAGATATAACCGTTTTTGCTTTGAAAAATGGTATTGATTTCACCAAGGTTAATGTTACCTAAAGTGGTGATTAATTTTGCGTAAGGTGCGGTTTTAATTAGGGGGTCGGCACTTAGGGGTAAACTTAGCAGTGCGCAGCATAACCACAACATCAAATAGAATTGGGTGAAAAGACGATGCATTAAATAGTAGGTCCAGATGAAGGTTATTGTCGAACTGTTGGCCGACAGCCAGGTTTATTGTAAGCGCTACGATTAAACAATGGTTGTAGAGTCAATATAAACAATTTCGCCGTTTTAAGGAAGCGTTAAGGAAACTGTGTAAACATTCCCCAACGTGCTTTTCACCCGTTTGCCGAGCCTCATAGCTATGTTATGATGCGCAGCAAATTATACCTTGAGTAACTAAACCTTTGTCTGTTGAATTTTCTGCCAAAAACCTTAGCTGTATTCGTCAAGACA
>CALKGI010000188.1 GCA_938085045.1 uncultured Alteromonadaceae bacterium | reverse complement strand
ACATCGTTCAGACGCAGCACATTGAATTTATTGAGGGTAATCGGGTGCACATGAACAATCAACAAACCGTCACTTTGGGCAAAAGTTACCGTCATTTGGCAAAAACACTCATTTAAACGACTTTCTTCGACAATAGCTGGTCGTACCTCTAGAACACCTCATTATTCCCGTTATTCGCCAATAAAAGCGGGTTTTATTCATTTTAAATGGGTAATTTTGTTAAATTGTCGTAAAAGTACTAATTTTTGTCCTGTATTGCCTAACCCAAAACGGCGTGTATGGGTAAAATAGTTGCAACTTTTACAAAATAACAAACCAAAAGGCGCAACAACTGATGAAATCAACAATCTCTTATTTGGCAACCAGCACCGCTTTAACCAGTGCCTTTGCTTTGGTTCTTTTCGTCGGCACTCAAGCTGTTTTAACGATTGTTTAAGGTAGATGATAACCATGATTGCCAAGCTTAAAAAACTCATTTTAATCGCCGAAACAACCGCTTTAACCAGCATCTACGCCTCTGTGTTATACGTAGGAAGCAAACTGGTTTTAACAACAATAGCTTAAGTTTTAGACTAACCAAATTCTGCTTTATCTAGCACCAATCTTGCCTGCTCGATAGTACAATCTGACATCCCCATCAATTGTGTGACTGTCAACGAAGCATCGCTTTGGGCCATTATCAGCAATTCATCTAGGCTCAACTTTTGACGATTTTCAGCCAAAACCTTCACTAACCAATACCAACTCGACTCATCTTTTTGATAAATCCCATCAATAATTTGCTCAATTTGTTGTTCATCAGCTTGTAACATCCAATTTCTCGAACGTCCTTTTCGGCTCAACTTTGCCCCACAATCACGAATAAGCTGTTTCAATTGTGCGGTGTTTTGGGTTCGTCTAACCAACCCATTGAGCTTTATCTGGTCTTGTTGTTGCATTTTCGTAGTAAATCATCAATCGCTTTTTTGGGGGTTTTGGCTACTTTTTGCAGTAATTTGAAGGGAATATTGTCAAGATTATAACGTTGTTCGATGGTTTCTAGCATCACCATCCACAATTTAGCGGTCATTTGCGAGTCATATAAGGCCCGGTGAAAGGTGCCATCGCTGGGAATATGGGCGTATTTGACCAAAGTACCAAGTTTATGATTGGGTGCATCTTGAAAAATTCGCCGTGCGGCCAACATTGAACAGGCAAATTTACCTTGATAATCACGAGAAATCATCGACAGTTCGGCATCTAAAAAGCGTTTATCGAACGATGCATTGTGCGCAACTAGGTTATCATCGCCAATATAATCGGCAAATTCATCCATCACCTGTGCACAAGACGGTGCTCTTTTTACCATCGCATTAGAGATACCTGTGTAGCTTTCAATAAAGCCACTTATGCGCATTCCTGGGTTCATCAACTGTTGAAAACTGTCGGTGACCTCGCCATTGACTAGTCGTACAGCACCAATTTCAATGGCTCTGTCGCCCATGTCGGGTGATAGCCCTGTGGTTTCAAAATCAAGAATGACAACGGTATTGGCGTTGGCCATATTTAGGGTCTCTTTACGGTATGATTTGGCTGGAGCGCAGTTTAGCAGAATATATAAAAAAAGGCAGGTCCTCTCAATGCCTGTATCAAGTATTTGAGGGCTGCCTTAGTGAATTGGTGACAAATGACATCTATTTATTGGCTGGTGACTTCACGTGGTTTTGACGGTTTACTCCATATATAAACCAGCGCGATAATCGCCAATAGCACGGCAAAAACATCTAACCACCATGGCATCGCTCGAAACACTATCGCGTAACTTATCATGATTAACATCATCGAACTCGACAGGCATTTTACCTTAAGCGGTATCACGCCGTGCAACTCCCACTGATTTATCATGGCACCAAACAGGCGGTGGTTGAGCAGTTTTTGATGGAATTTTTCAGAGCTTTTTGAAAAGCAAAACGCCGCAAGAATGATAAAAGGCGTGGTCGGTAACAGCGGTAAAATGACACCTATGGTGCCCAACAATAGGCAAAAGAAACCTGAAATCAGGTATAGGGGTTTGCGCATTTTTGGCAAGACTCACGGGAATTATTGGCTTAGGCGGTATTGTAGCATAGCTGGGGGATGGGGAAAGAGGTTGTGGCGTTGGGGTTGGTGTTGGGGTGGTGTTGCTGGCTTCGAAAGGGGCTGGAGGAATGGAGGCTAGCAAGGGGGACAGAGCAGTTGTCAAAAACTGGGAACGCTTGCGTTCCAAGCGATTCCCATTTTTGCAATCTGGTCTGTCCCCGGCTGGTGGAGGTTCGGCTGGTGCTGACCCGCACTTTTGCCAGCACAGGTGCCAATATCTTCGCCAACATCGGTGATAATATGCTCGTCCAAACGGCTGACATCGCTGTCATTATCGGCTTAAAAAAAAGCGTGTATTTCATGTTTTGCCTCGGTTCTTTTTATTTTTTTTATTTACAACAACACTTGCTAGGTGGTCACAGTTCAGACCAGCATTGAATACTTATTCACTCAACGGTGTCTATTTACGGCGAAATGAAGATAAATTGCAAGCAAAATGCAAAAAAAAATGAATAAACTTTTTAGAAAAAATAATCTAAAAAAAAGATTGAATATCGATTATTTTTTGTCTAGCTTAAAAAAGGCGCACCGCTGGTCAACCAGAACGAACACGAAAACTCAAAAAATAACACTAACAAAACCACTCAGCGGCACTTTAGCCAACAGGACCAAAAAGAAAGCCAACAGGACCAAAAAGATGAAATTTAATAATTACAAAAAATCATTGTTTCGAAAATCAACCGCCTTAACACCACTGGTACTCGCCATGACCCTACCCGGCACCGCATTTGCCGCTGTCGATTGTGTCGGTGTCGGTGCATGGGATGCCTCAGGTGTCTACACCAACGGCGACCAAGTGGTCGAAAAAAACCACAAGTATCAAGCCAAATGGTGGACCACCAACGAAAACCCAACCACCACCGGTCAATGGGGTGTTTGGGCTGACAAGGGCGCATGCTCAGACAGCACGCCAAAACCACCCACAGTCAGCTTCACCTCGCCCACCGACAATTCAACGGTAAACCTTGATGAATCTGTACCACTGCTAGTCAACGCCGCAGACGAAGATGGCACCATCGACAGCACCGTGTTTTACGTCAACGATGTGGTTGTCACATCCCCTTGGATTGCCGACACCACAGGCAACAAGCAAGTCAAAGTTTTGGTTACCGACAACGATGGACTAAGCGCCGAAGCCGTTGTAAACATTAGCGTTAAGGGCATAAATCCGCTGCCGGTTGTATCAATCGACTCCCCTACTTCGCCAGTATCAATCGAACAAGGCCAAACGCTCAGTGTTGTAGTTTCTGCCTCGGATCCGGCTGCTGACGACCACGTGACTAAAGTTGAGCTGCTAATTGACAACGCTGTCTTTGACGTTGATACCACCGCACCATACGAGTTCAACTGGCCTGCAACTACGGTAGGCGCGCATGTTGTTACAGCTCGTGCTTTTGATTCTTTAAATGACAACGCTGTCAGCGAAGCTTTACAAGTTACTGTAACTGGCAACGTAGCGCCACGGGCTGCAATCACAGCTCCAGCAGCGCAATCGCAGTTTAGTGTTGGCGCCAATGTCAACATCACCGCCGATGCTACCGATTCTGACGGCAGTGTTACTAAGGTTGAGTTTTTTGTCGACGGTATTTCAATAGGTTCTGATAATTCAGCACCTTACAGTTATGGCTGGGTCGCATCGGGCGCAGGTCAACAACAGTTAAGTGTGGTTGCCACTGACAATAAAGGTGCGCAAACCACATCAGCTTCGGTACCGGTTGTAATTGGTGATTCGCCAGTTGATCACGAAGCTTGTCGCCCAGACGGTTTAGTTGGTGATTCACTGTACTGTGATGTTTACGACAGTAATGGTCGCGAGTTGATGGGCGCAGATCACGCCAGACGCGTCATTGGTTACTTCACTTCATGGAGAACGGGTAAAGACGAAAGACCTAGATATATCGCCAAAGACATTCCTTGGGATAAAATCACCCACATCAATTATGCCTTTGCGCATATTGATGCCCAAAACAAGGTATCGATTGGTAATGCAGCTGATCCAAATAATGCAGCAACAGGCATTGAATGGCCGGGTGTAGCAGGTGCAGAAATGGACCCAGCTTTTGCCTATAAAGGTCACTTCAATCAATTGGCCAAGTTCAAAAAACAGCATCCAGATGTTAAAACGCTGATTTCTGTTGGTGGCTGGGCTGAAACCGGGGGTTACTTTGATGGTGACGCAGGGCGAGTGGCCAGTGGTGGTTTTTATGAAATG
>CALKGI010000187.1 GCA_938085045.1 uncultured Alteromonadaceae bacterium | reverse complement strand
AATGTCGCGGTGTTAACAATTCCAATCGCATCACAGTACAGCCCTGTTCAATCGCCCACTGCTCAGAGCTATTTATCAACGCCCCGCCGATACCTTGCTTTCGAATACTAACATCAGCAACCAATGCGCCTATTTCGCATGTTTGTATATCCATTAACTGCACCAATAACGAACCAACAATAATGTTGTCTAATTCGGCTAACAGTAAAGCTTTGTCTTTGAGGTATTGCTCTACTTGTGCAAGATTGGTTCTAGTGCCACCAGATTTCCACATACCCGCCTCAGCCAAACCGTAAGCATCATTGATCATTTTGGTGATGTGGGCGATACGCTGTTGTGACAAGTCGGTATCGTTGGCAAATCGGGTGGTTATTTCATTCATCTAATTGAATACCTTGTGAAAATATCGATGAGTTTGGCAGTATAACTCAAATACCTAGAGTGTATCGGATTGAGATAGTAACCCAAGGCCAAATCGCCTACTATAGAATAACAAGCCAATCACCTCAGTAACCTGTTACCACTATCTATGGCCAATTTTCAAATGCCCATGCCAAAAATCAATGTGCCACAAGCCAAATCTGGCGGTATTGACATGCAAGGGGTGAAAATACAGCTGGCCCAAATGCATAGCGCTCGACTTGAAACCCTCGGCAATATGGTCAGTCAGGTTAAAATTGCAGTTGGCAATCAAACCGTTACCCAGCCCTTGCCACAAATGCCCCAAGGTATGAAATCTGGTCAACAGGTTCAAGTGAGTGTTAGCACCAATAAAAGTGGTCAGGTTGTCATTGAATTTTTCCCAGAGCAAGGCAAAGCAGCTGCACCGCAGTCTGCAAAAGTGAATTTGTCTGATGCTCAGCTCGTCAGTTTATTGTCACTAAATAAAAACTACAAAGCCGCAGCTAATAACGTTATGCAGACTCAGGCCAAAGTCGTGCTCGACAATACCAAAACACCCACATTAAAACTGCCGGGTTTAGCCACCCCGGTTAAACTGCCCGAAGGCGTAGCAGGATTACTCAAAGACAGCAAAACAGTGGCCGTTGCGGTGGCTGTTAAAAACAATAAAGTCGAGTTGCAAATCACATTGCCCGGTAAAGTGGCCAAACAAGCTAAAATCAGTTTACCGATTGGCGCTGAAAAAATCAGCACGATTGTCAAACAGAGCATCACCAAAACTGGGGATATGCCTGTCTCGGTTCCAGCTAAGGGCAGCACCACCGGAAAAATCACGCTGCCAAACCAGCAACCCATCGCATTGCCCGGCAAGGTTGCAGATAATGCCAGTGTAAAAGTGACAAACCTCAGTCAACATGCTTTAACTCTAAAAATCACTCCGCCCCAAAGCACAACAAGAGATTTGATAAAACCCTTGGCTACGGTTGTTTTAAATCGTCCACAAGTGATTGATGCGTTAAAGCAACCAACCAATGCTGATGGGTTAAAAAACCATCAAAATACAGCACCGCCAGCAAAAGTGGCCGACGGCAATAAAGTAGTCACTCAAGTTTTGACACAGGCAGTGAAAACCTCTACCGACAAAGCAGCAATAGAACCCAAAGGTGTAAGCAGTGGTAAAGAGCCTGTGAATGCAAACACAGCACTCAACCCCAAGGTAGTGATTGAAGAGAAAACGGTTGACCCCAAAGTGTTGAACACAGCAAAAGCGGCTAATGAACAGGCCTCTTTGAATCAAACCGGTGCCAAAGAAGCCGCTAAAACAATACAAACCGAAGTGTTATTGGCCGTTCAACCCAAACCCGTAGAAAACTACGAGCAACAAAAACAAGTTTTGAGCAAGCTTATCGACCCTTTAATCCGAATTCTGTTGCCGAAAAAACTCAACTGGAGTGAAGGACTAAAATCTCTGGCCGCTATAGAAAAACAACTGCCAGACAGTAAACCCCTGACCGATAACACCAAAGACCCAGACCTTAAACAAGTGTTAAACCAACTTCGGGCTAGCATTCCAGATCAGAACACACCGTTAACCGAAAAAAATATCGCCTCGATTGTTGGCCAGTTGTTAAATTTCAGTCCAACCAAGGTAATGACATCTGCCCAGCCAACGCCGGGTAATGCCATCGCCAGCGCTTTGCAATTACTGCTAGGCTCCAAGGTGGTGCAAAGCGAAAGCAAAGCCACGCCACAATTGTTGCAGCAACTCACCAGCTTGCTCAAACCGCTGACAGGCAAACAGGAGAAAACGCCCAAAGGGATGAAAGCAATGACCGCTTCGATTGCGCAGGCCGAACAAAGCAGCGGGTCTCTTAAGACACTGGTAGGCTTGCATTCTGGCATTCGTAATCAGCAATTAGATAATGTTGAGAAAAAACTCGATGGTAATGCCCAAATCAACCTCACGGTGCCGCTAAAAGTGAATGATGAGGTCAAAGAATTACACATTGCCATCAATGAGGATGAAGCCAAATCAGATAAAGATGGTCGTAAGACATCGCTATGGCAATTGAATTTGACCTTTGATTTGGGTGAGTTGGGCCGTTTGTTAGTCAATGCTAAACTCAAAGAAGGCGAGGTTAACATGCACTTGTACGCTGAACAGCAAAAGACCCTGACTTTAATGAACAAGTTCTCGGCTATTTTAGAGCAACGATTGGAGTTTCACGGCGTGAAAATTAAAAATATTCAAAGTTCTTTGGGCAAGATAAATAGCAGCAATGCCAAACGACAATTAAACAGTTTATTACAGATAAAGGTGTGACCATGAGCGACAATCCACACAAAACCGCAGTCGGTCTGCAATACGACGGCAAAGCTGCACCAAAAGTCATTGCCAAAGGTCATGGCGATTTGGCCGATGAAATCATTGCAATAGCACAAGACCATGGCGTGTTGGTTCACGAAGACCAGCAGTTGTCGCAATTGTTGTCGACGCTGGAACTCGGTGATGACATTCCTAAACAGCTTTATGTATTGATAGCAGAATTGATTGCGTTTTCGTATGTGTTACAGGGCAAGTTTCCAGAGAATTGGAATAATGTTCATAACAAGGTGGATTTTCAGGCTTGATTAAAAACAGTTAAAGTAGGATTAATCACTCTTGTGTAGTGATACCAGCAATTCAGCTTCGGCCAGCGGTAACTCGCACTCTCGCACGATTTCATCCACTTTGGCACCGAGTTCAACCATTTTGACCGCTCGTGAATAGAGCTTCGAATCGGGTTCTATCAACTGCAACTCTTCTTGTTTTTCTGACACTTCAGTGGTGACCGATTCCAACCCAGCAAGTTTTTTGCCAAGACCAAGAACCCCCATGCGTATCTCTTTGGTTTCGCTACGACTGATCACCAATTGTTTGGTCAATTGCTGAAGTTGCTGGGTATGTTTTTTATCGACAGCATGAAGTTGCCTAAGTAAAACAAAGACAAATATCAACGATAGAACGCTGAGTAAATGGGGTAGGTACTGCAAAAAATATGACATAGATTTTGGGGAGCCGCGCTGGGCAGCTCCCTTATAGTGCTCTTTCCTTAGAAGCCGGCGATATCATCCCACTCTTCTTCGTCGAGTAGTTTGTTCAAATCAACCAAAATCAACAATTCGCCATCACGGTTGCTGACGCCTTGGATAAATTTGGCACTTTCATCGGTGCCAATATTTGGTGCGTTATCGATTTCGGAAGTACGCAGATAAACCACTTCGGCAACACTGTCGACCAGAATTCCGATGACTTGCTTTTCGGCTTCGATGATTACTATACGGGTGCTGTCTGTGGCGTCACTGAAGGGCAAACCAAAACGAGAACGAGTATCGATAACTGTTACAACATTACCACGCAGGTTAATGATACCAAGTACGTAACCTGGAGCCCCCGGAACCGGAGCGATATCGGTATAACGCAGCACTTCTTGAACTTGCATTACATTGATGCCGTAAGTTTCATTCTCAAGACGAAAGGTCACCCATTGTAATACTTCATCATTGGCATTGTTTTGACTTGTGGCGTTGGTTACTAATCTGTCTTGACTCATTGCGCTTGCTCCTTGGCAAGAAATTTACACATGCCTGCATTGACAGGCGCAAAATCATTTTTTATTTCAATCTTATTTGTATTGGGTTTTATTCTACCGACAACATATCTTCTAGGCTGCTTTGCCCTTGCTCGAACAATTTTATTAATGCACTCACATCAAGTAAAGCGCACATTCGTTCTTTTATCAATCCCGCGAGCCAGGGTCTTCGTCCGCTGTGTTCACGCCATTTTACATCATCCTGAGACAGTGTCACTGTATTGACCAATTTCTCGCAGGCCAGTCCCCACGAACTATTGTCTAGCATGATAATATATTGATATTCTAGGTTGTTTTCCAGTGTATCGTCGTATTTTTCTGGCATTACCCATTTGGCTGTATTGACGATACTCAATTTATTTTCGCGATGAACCATAACGCCCATAAACCAATCAGGTTTACCTATCAAGGTGTTGAGTTTACCCATGTTATGAATGCCGCCCAATTCAGTTAGCGGCACGGCCACCATCAGTCCAGCGACATCAAAAAACAGCGCCTGAAAATCACCTTTTCGATACTCTTTTTCTTCTACCACCGCCTTGGGCGGTGGCGCAATTTTGTTAGCCATGCGCGGGGCTACTACAGATGTTGAAATTGGCGCTGCAACAGGTGTTACGACTCTTGCTTTGGTTTTTTCAACCGCCTTGGCTTGAAGCTCTTTGCTTGGAGCGGCACGTGCTGGTTGTTCAATTACATTGACTTTTTCAAGCAAACGAGCGACCGGTCGCAGTTCAGCCTCATCTGGCTGTGCTAAGGCTTGTTGTTCATCTTCTTCAATCAACAAGGCATCGAGGTAACTTCTCATTACTTTTTCACTGGCGAATCCACTCTTACTCACTCACTACCTCAGACATTAAATAGGTCAACAACGTATTATAGGCAAAAACGCCTCGGGATCTAGGACTAAAAACAGACGGTGGTTGTTGCGCCAGACTTGCATCCCTAAATTTTGTATCCTCAGGAATAACCCCAGCCCACACCTGATCTGAATAAAGCTCCATCAATTGTTTATATGTCTGCAATGAAGCTTTGGTGCGCTTGTCGTACATGGTGGGAATAATGGTGTAACGATAGTGTTTGACCTGCGAAGTTTGCATTAAATCCATGGTTTTTAGCATGCGGTCTAGCCCTTTAAGTGCTAAAAACTCGGTTTGAACCGGAATAAGCAAACGCTGACAAGCAGCAATAGCATTAACCATCAGAGCACCCAATACTGGCGGACAGTCAAGAATGACATAATCGTAGTCTTTACTTATTTTCTCTATCGCTTTTTGCAGAATCAGACCCATACCGCTTTTGTTTCCCATGGCCCTATCTAACGTAGCCAATGCCATGGTTGCAGGCAAAATATCAAGGCGTTCAAGTCCACTGGGACACAATGATTGAAGAATTTCTTCACGGCTTATCTGTTTACCCCGGACAAACAATTCGTAAACGCTCAATTCAAGCTCTTCTGAGTCGATTCCAAAATAATAAGTCAATGAGGCGTGGGGATCTGTGTCTATCAGCAATACATTGTAGCCTCGCTCGGCCAATAACCCACCTAAGGTCACCGTTGTGGTGGTTTTCCCCACCCCGCCCTTTTGATTGGCGACTGTCCAAATATTCACTAAATTGCCCTGACCCTGTTCATTTATTATCTTCTTTATCGTTCTTTTTATCGGTGTTACTGTCTCGTCTTGTGGTGATACGGATACCGCCTGATGGCAATTCTATCACTTGAACCTGCTCATGGTCACTGCTTGGTTGCTTTGTTTGTTGCGATGGTGCTAACGTTTTAGGCTCAGCTTCAGCCTCAATCGATTTTTTACTAACATCCAATGCATATTTAGACAACGCGATAACGACTTTGCGGTTACTGCTGCGCCCTTGCGCCGTGTCATTTTCAGTGAATGGCGAATGCTGACCATAACCTTCTATCGCCATCCGCCTTGAATCGATATTCAACGCTTCGAGCATTCTTAGTGCCACCGTTGCTCTGGCCACCGACAGCTCCCAGTTAGAGGAAAAGAACTCTGTACTGATTGGTTGATTGTCGGTATAACCCCTAACTCGGATAAAATTATTTACAGGACCAATAATGGTATTAATCTCTTTTAGTACCAATTCAGCTGATTTTGTTGGCGATGCGCTACCGCTGGCGAACAAAAGGCCGCTATTGAGCTCTATAGCCAACCAATCATCGTCCAGTAGTACTTTAGCCACACCGTTCTCGGTCAAGTCAAACAAAGCATCTTTAAGATCTTCTGCCAATCCAGAAAGCGGATGCCCCCTTTTTTTATCAGTCACATTGGACACTTCATTACGGCCATCAAGTAATTCAGGACCTCTTTCTTGAGCAATGGAAGTTCCGTACAGTTGGAATTCAGTATCAGCAGGGTCGTTATGTAGTAATATACCTTCCCCTAGTACACCTTGACCTTCGCTTGCTTTGGTTTCAAATACTTTCCCCAAGGTTTCTGACAATACTTGATATTCTTCTTCTTTGACAATTGCAATTGAATACAATACAACAAACAAAGCAAACATTAAGGTCATATAATCGGCGTAAGATACTAACCAACGGTCGCGTTGTTCATGCTCGTCATCTTCAATAGGTTGCCTGATGTTACGCCGCTGCCGATACATGATTAACTCAATTGATAAGATGACAGCTTGATTTCGATGCTGCGGGGTGATTCGCCATTGGCGATAGAATACATACCTTCTACCAGCATTTCTTTATAGAGCATTTGCTGATAAATCACATGCTTCAATTTATTGGCGACCGGAATATAAAGAAAATTAGCAAAGCCAACACCATAGATAGTTGCAACAAAAGCAGTAGCGATACCCACCGCCAGTTTATCGGGGTCTTGAATGTGGCTCATTGCTTGTATTAAACCCAAGACAGCGCCAATAATGCCAATCGTTGGGCTGTAACCTCCCATCGCATCGTATATTTTAGCAGAACGATTAAGGTGTTCTTTTTGTAGTGATAACTCAATATCCATTGAATCTCGTAAGACTTCTGGCTCAACACCATCGACCAAAAGATTCAGTCCGTTTCTAGTGAAGCTGTCTTCCTCTTCGACTGCCTCAGATTCCAATACCAAAAAACCATGCTGACGGGCCTCAGTTGCCCAATGGGAAATACGTTCGATGCCAATTTGAATATCAATTGAGGGGGGGATGAAAATCCACTTAATTAAGGACAATCCTTTAACAAACTGAGTCGACGTAGATTGCAACATCACCGCACCCAGTGTGCCGCCAAAAACAATAAGAAACGCGGGTAACTGAAACAAGGTGCCAATCATGCCACCTTCGACTACAAAGCCACCGATAACCGCTACAAGGGCAACAACAAAACCCAGCAGTGTAAGCTTATCCATTTCCTGCTTCTTTGATGATCCTGTCAGCCATATCATTCAAAGATATATTAGCCTCTGAAATACCAGCACTAGCGACCGCTTGGGGCATACCGTAAACCACACAGCTTTGCTCGTCTTGAGCCCAGATTCTAGAACCTTGTTTTTGCAACATTCTGGCTCCTTCCCTGCCATCAGCGCCCATGCCAGTCAATACTATGGCCAGTACTTTGTCTTGAAATACTCGGGCTGCACTACCAAAAGTAATATCAACGCTTGGTTTGTATGTAATACGAGGACTATCGTCTACTCTGACTTTAAGTTTGGCAACATTAACAGAGCCTTCTAGCATCATCTGCTGGCCACCCGGCGCTAGATAAGCAGTGCCCGGACGCAACGTCTCGCCATTTTCAGCTTCTTTTACTGTGATTTGACACAAAGTATTTAACCTCGCGGCAAACGCGGCGGTAAACGTAGCGGGCATATGTTGAATTAACAAAATTGGTTGAGGATAGTTTTGCGGCAAGGCTGTCAATATTTTTTGCAATGCCACCGGACCACCTGTAGAGGTTCCAATAGCCAGTAGTTTTATATCACTTGGACCACTTCTTCGAGTAGGCGGTGCAGGTGGCGCAGAGATAGGATCCCTTTGTGTAGCTCCAGTTGCTCTACGCAGATTTGAACTTGGGTCAGCGCGCCTTGCGTCCATTCTAGAATCAGCTCTTGAATCAGTTCTAGTATCACGACCTAAAGGCGAACGTAAAGACTCAGTCCTGCTTCTATCTGTAGTTGATAATCTTGAAGAGGCAGAGCTTGTTGGCGCAATGGGTTTTCGAGTATCTGCTCGTGTTGTTGATGATGCTGTTGCTGATGTATGAGACGGAGTTGGTGGTTTAGCAGAGGCTGGCTTACTAGGACGATAAAAAGTGCGTTTACGGGCTATTGCTTTAACCCTTTGTTGTAAGGTCTCACCCGCTTCTTTTTTGTCCCGAGCAATATCTTCAAACTTTTTAGGTAGAAAATCCAAAGCGCCGGCATCAAGGGCATCAAATGTGGCCTTTGCACCTTGGTGGGTCAGTGATGAAAACATCAATATTGGCGTAGGTTCCGCTTTCATGATCTGCCTGACTGCAGTGATGCCATCCATCACTGGCATCTCCACGTCCATGGTGATCACGTCAGGTTTTAATTCAATCGCTTTTTCCACCGCCTCTTTACCGTTGACTGCGGTGCCAATGACCTCCAAGTCCTTATCCTGATTTAAAATATCAGTGACTCTGCGCCTGAAAAAACTCGAATCATCTACAATTAGGACCTTGAACGCCATTGGTTCTACTTCTCTTTAAGTTGCTATCTCAAATAATTTTTTGAGGTATGGGCGTAGTGTTTCAGCAGATTTGGCACGTCGAGTATCAAGGCAATGCCACCATCTGATGTAATTGTTGCACCAGCCATACCAGGTGTCCCCTGTAATAGAGCATCCAACGGCTTAATGACCACCTCTTCTTGTCCTATCAAAGAATCAACGACAAAACCTACCTGTTGATTGCCAATCTGAACAATAACAATATGTCCTTCGCCTTCACCAGTTGGCCCACCACCGCCTTTGATCAACCAGTGTTGGAGGTAGAATAACGGTATGGCTTTGTCCCTAACGATTATGGTTAACTGACCATCGACAACATTGGTTTTAGACAAATCTAAGTGGAAAATCTCACTGACCGCAGCCAATGGCAAGGCAAAAGTCTGTTGACCGACCATTACCATCAGAGTTGGCAAGATTGCCAACGTCAATGGAACCTTAATCTCTAATACCGTACCTTTGCCCAACTGAGAATCAATGAACACTGTACCATTGAGCTGAGTAATCTTGGTTTTGACCACATCCATGCCAACGCCACGACCTGAAATGTCAGAAATCTCGACCTTGGTAGAAAAGCCTGGGGCAAAAATGAGATTATAAGCATCGTGATCGGACATTCTTGCTGCCGCATCGGCATCAAGAACACCACGTTCAATCGCAATACTTTTAAGTTTTTCAGGATCCATACCTGCACCATCATCTTCGATGGTTAATAAGATATGGTCGCCCTCTTGAGAGGCCGACAATTTGACGCTACCAACTCGAGATTTACCCACAGTTTCGCGCTTGTCCGGCATTTCAATGCCGTGGTCAACTGAGTTTCTGACCAAATGCACCAGAGGATCGGCCAAGGCTTCTACTAGGTTCTTATCTAAATCGGTTTCTTCGCCAAATAATTCCAGCGTAATTTCTTTTTTAAGGCTTCGAGCCAAGTCTCTGACCACCCGAGGAAAGCGACCAAATACTTTTTTGATTGGTTGCATGCGGGTTTTCATTACCGCGCCCTGCAAATCAGCTGTCACCACATCAAGGTTAGAAATGGCTTTTGTCATATCCTCGCTTTCGATGGAAATGCCTAAGCTGACCAAGCGATTACGTACCAGTACCAACTCACCGACCATGTTCATGATCTGATCTAGGCGTTTGGTATCGACTCGAACCGTCGTTTCGGTTTGTACAGCTTGTCCACCACCAGATTTAGCAGGAGCGGGTGCAGGTGCAGCCTTTTCAGCGGGCTTAGGCTCAGCTTTTACCACTGGTGCTGGCGCAGGTTTAGGCGCCTGTGCTGGTTTAGGGGCTGGTGCTGGTTTTGGCGCAGCGGCAGGTTTAGGCGCTGCCTGTGCAGGCGCTGCTGCCTCAACAGACGCAGGTCCTTTACCATGACCATGCAAATCGTCCAGTAAAGATTCAAACTCGTCGTCAGTTATTTCTTCATCCGACGAACCCGCTTGTGGGCTTGGAGCTGGCGTTGGAGCAGATGCAGGTGCTGGAGGCGGTGCAGGTGCGGTCCCACTTTGCAGTTCAGGTGCATCGGTAGCAAATGCACCTTTACCATGAAGTTCATCAAGTAGGGCTTCAAAATCATCGTCGGTAATATCATCGGTGTCGGTGTCTGGCACTGATGGTGACTGAGCTGCCGCAGGTGCAACATCTGTCAAGGTTGGACCTTTGCCACTACCATGCAACTCATCAAGCAACGCTTCAAATTCACCTTCCGATATTTCATCTATCGAGGAAGATGATTCAGCCGGAGCAGGTTCATCCATCGAATCGATTTCGATGAACAATTCAGCTTCCAAATCAGGTTCATTTACCGGTGGTGGTGCAGGCGCTGCACTTTGCGCAGGTGCTGGCGCTGCCAGTGGTGCACTTTCATCGTAATCTTTAGAACAGAAACCACGCAGAGTTTCAATAATACTGGCATCAGCGGGGGTAAGCGGATCGCGGGCTTGTACTTGGACAAACATTTCATTGATGGCGTCCAAAGCTTGCAAAATGGTATCCATCAACACAGGACTAACTTTGCGCTGACCATTACGCAACAAATCAAACAAATTCTCTGCTTGATGGCAAACGTCAACTAACTCATCTAGCGAAAGGAAACCCGCACCGCCTTTTACGGTATGAAATCCCCTGAAAATCGCGTTGAGCAGGTCAGAGTCATCTGGATTATTTTCCAGCTGCACCAATTGTTCAGACAGTAGTTCAAGGATCTCACCGGCTTCAACCAGAAAGTCCTGCAGTATATCTTCATCCATATCAAAGCCCATGCAATGATACCCCTTTTAAAATCCTAAACTTGATAATAAGTCATCAACATCATCCTGACCCGAGACTACGTCTTCTCGTTCCTCGGCATTGATGATTGGACCCTCGGCTTGATGTGCTAATATTTCTTGTTCTTTTTCAATATCTTGTTGTTCTTCATCCGATTCACTCGCGCCAAAAACGGTCAATAAGTGAATCAAACTGTCTTCTACTTCACGGACAAGTTCAATAACCCGGCGTATCACCTGCCCCGTCAAATCCTGAAATCCCTGCGCCATTAATACTTCATTGAGCAGAATATGCAGTTGCGCAGTATCCTGCTCGGCATATTTCACAAAATCATCAACCTGATGACACAACGATTTAAAGTCTCCGACTTTTAAATCTCGCGTCATCAACCGATTCCATACCGGTTTGATGGCTGTTAAATCATGGCACAGCTTGTCTGCCAAAGGCATACCAGTTTCTATCGCATCCATGGTGGTATTGGCAGCTTGTTCGGTCAGGTTGATAACGTAATTGAGTCGTTCCTGGGCATCAGGAATGTCTTCATTTGCCATGTTGGCAATTCTGGCATCCAGCTGAAAATTACTTAATGAATCATGCAGCTGGCGGGTCATTTTGCCGATTTCGGCAAACATGTCATCCGTTTCTTTATTGTGCGCGCCAGCGACAATCTTGTTGGCTTCGTCGTGCTCACCTTTTTCAAGATGCGACACTAGCAGCTTAGCCTGTTCAAGACTCATCAATGGGACTACATTCACTGACATTTTACTATCCTATGAATGGGTTTAGCCCAATCGTTCAAAAACTTTGTCTAATTTAGTCTTCAAAGTACCAGCGGTAAATGGTTTAACGATATAACCGTTAACACCCGCCTGTGCAGCTGCAATTATTTGTTCTTTCTTAGCCTCAGCCGTTACCATTAGTACTGGTATATGTTTCAGGCTATCATCGGCACGAATGGCGCGAAGTAAGTCTATTCCCTGCATTCCGGGCATGTTCCAATCGGTTACCACAAAATCAAAATCACCGCCTTGGAGCATAGGCAATGCAGTAGAACCGTCATCTGCCTCGGATATGTTGGTAAATCCGAGTTCCCTAAGTAAATTTTTAATTATCCGTCTCATGGTAGAAAAATCATCAACAACCAGCACTTTTATGTTTGTATCCAAAGTATCCTCCAACGAGGTTAAATTCTAAATTTGACGTTCCTGCTATACCCATGCCTGCATTCGGGATTTAACCCTTAACATGGCCTGACTATGAATCTGGCTCACCCGCGATTCACTGACGCTTAATACCTCGCCAATCTCCCGCAAGTTTAACTCATCATCATAATATAAAGATAGCACTAAAGCTTCTCTTTCTGGCAATGACGCGATGGTGCCAACCAATGCTTTTTGAAATGCCGCTGATGCCATCCCTTCAAAGGGTTGATTTTCATTACCGTCGGTTCCGTCGGCAACAATAACATCTTCAGTCACTCCTAAATCTTCAATGCCAATGATTTTACCAGCACTGACTTCATTAATCATATGATGGTATTCATCGATGGTAATTTCAAGTTTTTCAGCAACTTCACTGTCTTTTACATCACGACCAAACTCTGCTTCAAGTTCATTAATGGTGTTTGCGACCAATCGACCGTTACGATGAACCGATCTGGGTGTCCAATCTCCTCGACGAATTTCGTCAAGCATGGCGCCACGAATACGAATACCCGCATAGGTTTCAAAACTCGCGCCTTTTCCGCCGTCAAATTTCTTGCCGGCTTCAATCAGACCAATCATACCGGACTGTATCAAGTCATCAAGTTGTACACTGGCAGGTAATCTCGCCAACATATGCAGCGCTATCCTTTTAACCAAAGGTGCATGGCGCTCAACAAGTAGCTGTGTTTGGTCGGCGGCTTTGCCGTAAGCTGACAGTTTACTCACATCTTCACTCTTTTGTTTACTCTTGTATCATCTTATATTTCACAACCGTTTATCCGTCGAACCACCAAACAGTTGTTCAACAAAAAACATCAAACTGCCCGACGCCTGTACAGGTACCGGCCAGGTGGCAATCCGCGCAGCCAAAGTACGGTAGGCTATAGATGCAGGTGATTTTGGAAACGCTTCAACAATGGCCTTTTGGCGTCGCACTGACTTTCGAATATTTTCATCAAACGGAATAATCGCCGATAATTCAAGTGCCACATCCAAAAACCTGTCGGTAACCTTGGTCAGTTTAGCAAATAAATCATGCCCTTCACGTAAACTTCTTACCATATTGGCTGCGATTTTGAATTTATAAACCTGATGTTCTCGGTTGAGTAATTTAATCAGGGCATAAGCATCAGTAATAGAGGTGGGTTCATCACAAACCACGACCAGCACGTCTTGGGCGGCACGGGAAAAACTCAACACCATATCAGAAATGCCCGCAGCAGTATCTATAACTAAGACATCATATTCACTGCGCAATTCGCTAAATGCTCGGATTAGTCCAGCATGTTCAGCAGGGGTGAGGTCAACCATGGATTGTGAACCGGAAGTAGCAGGTACAATTCGAATACCTCCTGGTCCATCGACCAGAATATCATCGAGTTCGCATTCGCCGCTCAGTACGTGGGAAAGATTTTTTTCGACTCTCAAGCCCAACATCACATCACAATTGGCTAAGCCGAGGTCGGCATCAAGTACCAGAACTTTTTTACCTTGTTGGCCAAGAGAAATGGCAACATTTAATGATACATTGGTTTTACCTACTCCTCCTTTGCCACCAGTAACGGCGATCACTTTAACTAATTTGTTTGTTTTCATGTTTCTAAGGCCACTTGCTTGATCAAGTACAGGGCTTTCAATCATACATTCCTACCGCTTGGGTGTGCTCTAAATCCCATTGATGCTCTTCACCACCTTGGCTTTGCTTGAGCAGTTGTTCGGCCTGTTCGATAATTCTAGGGCCATCTGCTACATCAATGTCTTCAGGTACACGTTGCCCATTTGTTATATACCCTATAGGTAAACCGTTTTGGATCGCAATGGAAATAATTTCGCCAAGACTTAGACATTCGTCGATTTTGGTGAAAATACAACCAGCCAGTGGGATCCGCTTAAAGTGGGTTACTGTCTCTTGCAATACATTATATTGAACTGTAGCAGACAATACCAAATAACTCTTTATTTTAACACGGGAATTTTTCATTAATGTTGTAAGTTGTTCACAAAGCCTTATATCTCTTTGGCTCATACCTGCGGTGTCTATCAAAATCAATTTACGGTTGCGCAATTGGAATAACACATTGGCTAAATCTTCAGCGTTTTTAGCCACTTTGACCGGACAACCGATTATTTTACCAAAAGTAGACAGTTGTTCATGAGCACCAATTCTAAACGTATCAGTAGTAACTAAACCAACTTGGTCGGCGCCGTGTTTTTGTGCAAAACGTGCGGCTAGTTTGGCAACTGTAGTGGTTTTTCCTACGCCTGTAGGGCCAATAAAAGAGAAGATGCCACCACGTGTCAAAATTTCGTTATTGGTGGTGCTCAATTGTCCTTTAAGCATTTCAACTACGCTTTCCCAAGCTTCAAACTCTTGCAAACCATCTGGAATAAAACAAGCGAGTTGGTCGGCAACTTGGTCGCACAAACCCATTTTTTTCAGTTGGGCAACTAGGAAGGCACGGGTTGGTTCAGTTCGTTCCATCTCTTGGTTCATCAGGCCTGATACCTGATGGCTCAATATTTTACGAATAGACTGCATTTCATTCTGCATCATTTGCATTTGTTCTTTGTATGCATTGAAATCGCTAGTGCCTTGTGGCGCTGCTTGTGCAGGTTGACGTGGCGCCTTAGGCTCTGGGTCGCTTTCCATGAACGCAGGATTGAGGTTTTGTTGCTTGGTTTGTGTATTTTGACGTTTTAACAGGTTAGCTAAGCTATCAGCTGGTGCTTCTGTCTCTGGCTGCATTGAATAATCGTCTTCGATACCATGTAGGTTATCCATTGACTGGTAAGCAGACTGGGCATTAGATGCTCTAGCAGGCGCTCTTTGCGGAGCGGGACGCGCTGCACCGCGACCAAAAGGTTCGGTCATTGGTGGTTGTTCTGCCGCTTGTGCTGGCGGCTTGCGCACTACCTTGTTAGCAGGAATGCGGATTGAAGGCTCAGGCGTAGCCGGTTTTCTGTTGGCATAATCATTTTCATCAATGGCCGCAACCAATTCGATACCATCAGCCAGTTTTTTATTGGACATAATGACTGCGTCAGCGCCAAGTGTTTCTTTGACTTCTTTTAAGGCGGTTCTCATGTCTTTGGCAAAAAAGCGTTTAATTTTCACTTTAGAGCTCCTTATCTATGTTGTGAGCAAACCCGCCTTGTTTTGGTGGGGCCTGCTACTGGCCGATGGAATTTACTATCCTGATTTGCTTCTCATCCGGTATTTCTTGATAAGACACTACAGTTAATCCTGCAATGGTGTTTTTAACAAACCTGGAAAGTACGGTTCGCAGCATACCTGAGGTTAACAGTATTGAAGGTTCTCCTGACATTTCCTGCTCATGATTGGCGGTAGTCAGTGATTGTTGTAACCTTTCTGCTAGCCCCGGTTCAATGCCTGCACCTTGATTTCCGGATACTTGCATGGAACTATGCAGCATCTGTTCCAACTCGGGCGTCAATGTTATGACAGGTATCTCATCTGCCCCACCGACCGCGTCCTGTATGATCAAACGGCGTAAAGAAATTCTCACTGCGGCTGTAAGTACCTCTGGATCTTGACTCTTCGGACCGTATTCAACCAAGGTTTGTAGTATGGTTCTCATGTCACGAATTGGCACACCTTCATTCAACAAGTTTTGCAGTACTTTGACCACAACAGTCAACGGCAGAACATCCGGTACCAAACCTTCAACCAGTTTAGGATGCGTTTTCTCTACCATATCGAGCAGATTCTGCACTTCTTCATGCCCTAGCAGTAACGCCGCGCTATTCATTAACAATTGGCTAAGATGTGTGGCAACAACAGTAGCCGCATCGACCACGGTGTAACCCAGCGATTGTGCGTGTTCTCGTTGAGAACCATTAACCCATACCGCTTCAAGTCCAAATGCAGGGTCGGTTGTAGGCACGCCTTCAACAGTGCCAAAAACTTGACCAGGATTGATTGCAAGTTCTGCGTCGTGACGCAACTCACTCTCACCAACACCAACACCCATCAAAGAAATTCGGTAGCTGTTAGGTTCAAGGTCTAAATTATCGCGGATATGCACAGGTGGAATTAAGAAACCAAGCTCTTGTGACAGCTTCTTACGCACGCCTTTAATACGGTTAAGTAGCTCGCCACCTTGTGACTTATCTACCAGTGGAATTAGTCGATAGCCGACCTCTAGGCCAATAACGTCAACGTGTTGTACGTCATCCCAACTAATTTCTTTGTTTTCTACTGGAGCTACATCTGTAGTATCACTTGCCGCAGCAGCCGCCGCCGCAGTAGCCTTCAATTCTTGCATTGGTGTTTTCTTAGCAAATTTTGAGCTAGGGTAATAAGCCATACCAATAATAATTCCACCAATAGTTAAGAAAGCAAAAGTCGGCATACCTGGCACCAACCCCATACTGAATAAGATGCCACCAGAGATGTATAAGGCTTGTTTGTTCATTAGCTGACCAGATACCTGCTCGCCCATATCATGGTCAGTATTTTGACGAGTAACCGCGATAGCAGTACCAATGGAAAGTAGCAATGAAGGTATTTGCGCAACCAAACCATCACCAATGGTCAGTAGGATATAAATTTCAATCGCTTCACCGAACGCTAAGTCATGTTGAATCATGCCAATGAAGAGCCCGCCGATGATGTTAATCACCAAAATAACGATACCGGCGACGGCATCACCTTTAACAAATTTACTGGCACCGTCCATTGAACCGTAAAAGTCGGCTTCACCAGTGATCTCTTCTCGTCGTTTACGCGCCTGTTCGGCTGTGATAAAACCAGCATTCAAATCGGCATCTATTGCCATTTGTTTGCCCGGCATGGCGTCCAATGTGAATCGTGCGGTAACTTCCGAGATTCGGCCAGCACCTTTGGTGATTACGACAAAGTTAATAATAATCAGAATTAAGAACACCACCAAACCAACAGCATAGTTACCCCCGATAACGACAGAACCAAAGGCGGCGATAACATTACCAGCCGCTTCGGGGCCATTGTGCCCCTCAAGTAATACCACTCGGGTACTGGCTACGTTCAGTGCTAAACGAAGAATGGTGGCAATCAGTAGAACGGTAGGGAATGAACCAAATTCGGTGGGTTTTTTGGTATAGATAACAACCAGCATAACAATCATGGCCAGTGCGATATTGAAGGTGAACAAAATATCCAACAAAAAGGCAGGTAACGGCAGAACAACCATCGCCAATGCAGCAACTACCAGCAGGGGTGTGCCCACTCCTTTAAGGTGTTCTAATTTTTCTTTATCGAATGTTTTTAAGAATGTTAATGCACTCACGATATATCCCCACACTGCCCAACGGATTTTTGACACTGCACAGGGGATTGCAAGGAGTGTTCCAATGTGGTTTGGTAATAAACGAAAAGGTCATTGGGGGGCCGCGCGACCTACATCACCGCCGCATTTCAGGCGGAATAGGCAAATTCTTAGACAGAGGTTTAGGTCTTGTCGCTTTGCGTTTTTTGAACTCATTCATTTGGAAGATAAACGCCAAAACCTGTGCCACTGCAACAAACAATTTGTCTGGAACCTGCTCTCCCACTTCGCCGCCATAGTACAATGCTCGAGCTAACATTGGAGATTCTATGATTGGCACATCGTGTTCTTTACCTATTGTTCTGATGTGGAAGGCCATTTGGTCGATACCTTTAGCCACCATCATCGGTGCTACGCAGGTTTTTTGGTCGTACATTAGCGCGACTGAATAGTGGGTTGGGTTGGTAACGATAACATCGGCGGTTGGTACGTCTGCCATCATTCTGCGCTGAGACATTTCACGCTGAGTACGGCGTATTCTCGCTTTGATTTCAGGGCTACCTTCTTGATCTTTGTATTCGTCTTTAACTTCTTGTTTGGTCATTTTTAGCTGTTTATTGTGGCTATACACCTGATATGGCGCATCAACCGCAGCAATAACAAACAAGCTACAAGATATGCCCAAAAATACCCACGCCAATAATTCCATCGCAGAGTAGATATTGCGCGGTACGGTTTCAATGC